>DATEKK010000090.1:0-2525 GCA_035277485.1 Gemmatimonadaceae bacterium | reverse complement strand
GGTGCGCAGGTCGAGGTCGCGCACCGAGAAGCTCTCGGTGGAGCTCGCGGTGGCCACGATGGTGGTCATGGGCAGGCTGCGTTCCTGATACGTGACCGAGATGCCCGGCGTGAGAAACGTTTCCTGGAGCAGGCCTAACCGGGCGCCGTAGCCGAATCGAATCGCGCCCGTGGGATGCCCGATGCGAACGCCGCCCTGCTCCATGGCCGGCAGGTACGATGCGCTGCCCAGCAGGTCGACGCCGCCTATGTACGTGAGGCCGATCGGGAACCCGCGGAACACTCCCACCGCGGCGTCCACCTCGGGGAACAGGAGGGTCTTGTTGTTCGTGGTGTAGCCGCTCGATTGCGGGGCGCCCGTGCTCACGTTCACGCCCTGCACATCGGGGATGCTGGCCTGAAGCAGGTTGACGCGCGCCCCGACGCTGAAATGGCCGAGTCCGCCTAACGTACCGCCCTGGCCTAACGTCGCGTTGCCGCCGGCGACGAGGGTGCCGATCTGGGTGTTGAGGTACTGGTAGAGGTCGATGGCCTTCTGGCACCCGTCGCCTCCCTGCACCTGCCCCACGACCATGCCGCCGACCACGAGCGGTACGGTCTGGACGCACTGCGGATTCTCGGTCTGCTGCGCCGTGACCGACGGCACACCAACGAGTGCGGCAACTGCGAAGACGAACCACGTACGGCTCATACGCATCCTCCTTGGGTCCTACGCCAGAGTCACCTGCCCCGTACCAGGACGAACGTCGCCTAACTCCCAAGCGCTGATCGAACACGCGCGGGCGGAGGCGATCACGTCGGATTGGGCGCCGGGCGCGACGATCACCACCATCCCGACCCCCATGTTGAACGCCCGGAACATCTCGTCGCGCGGCACCTGTCCGGCCGAGCCAAGCGTTTGGAATACGTTAGGCACCGTCCACGAATCCGTATGCACCACCGCATCCAGGTTCGGCGGCAGCGCGCGGTTCAGGTTGCCCGGCAATCCGCCCCCGGTAATGTGCGCCATGGCGTGCACGTGGGCGAGCACCGGCTCCAGTGGCGCGCGATACGACCGGTGCACCCGGAGCAGCACGTCGGCCACCGACCCGTCCTCGCCGGGAAAGCGGTCGCCAACCGTTAGGCGCATGCGGTCGAACACGATGCGGCGCGCCAGCGAATACCCGTTGGTGTGGAGCCCCGAGCTGGCGAGCGCGACCAGCCGGTCGCCCGCCCTCACGCGCTCGGCGCCGAGCACTTGAGTCTCTTCGACACATCCGACAATGAAGCCGGCGAGATCGTAGTCCGGCGGCGTGTACACCCCCGGCATCTCGGCCGTCTCGCCGCCCACGAGGGCGCACTGGTTCTCGCGGCACCCCGCCGCCACGCCGCGCACCACGCTCTCGACCACATCCGGCACGAGCTCGCCGAACGCCACGTAGTCGAGAAAGAACAACGGCAGCGCGCCCTGCACCAGGATGTCGTTCACGCAGTGGTTCACGAGGTCGTGGCCGATCGTGTCGTGGCGGCCCGCCTCGATTGCCACTTTGATCTTGGTGCCCACGCCATCGGCGCTCGACACGAGCACCGGCGCGCGCATGCCCGATGGTACCCGAAATTGTCCGCCGAAACCGCCGAACGTGCCGCGCGCGCCCGCCGTGAACGTCGACTCGACCAGCGCTTTGATGCGCTGCTTGGCCGCGTCGGCCTTTTCGATATCGACGCCCGCGTCGCGGTAGTCGAGCGGCACGCTCACGCCGGGATCTCCTGCTCCACGCTCACTAGCTGGTGGAATTCGTGCACGCGCTCCGAGATGTCATCCTCGTTGATCTCGAGGAATCGCGTGATCGAGAACCGCTCCACGGCGAACGAGCCCATGGCCGAGCCGTACACCACTGCGCGGCGGACGTTGGTCTCGTTCACCGTGCCGCAGCGCGCGAGATAGCCAATGAACCCGCCGGCGAAGGAATCGCCCGCGCCCGTGGGGTCGAACACGTTTTCTAACGGAAAGGCCGGCGAGAAGAACACGCTCCGGGGGCCGAACATGAGCGCGCCGTGCTCGCCCTTTTTGATGATGACGGTCTTGGGCCCGTGCGACTGAATCCAGCGCGCCGCCTTCACGAGATTCGCTTCTTCGGTGAGCTGGCGCGCCTCGGCGTCATTGAGCGTGATGAGGTCGACGTGCGAGAGCAGCTCGAGGAGATCGCTGCGGCGGCTTTCGATCCAGAAATTCATTGTGTCGCACGCGACGAGCTTGGGCTTGTGCACCTGTTGCAGCACGTCCAACTGGAGGCGCGGATCGATGTTGCCTAAAAAGACGAACGGCGCGTCGCGGAACTTCTCGGGGATCTTGGGGCGAAAGTGCGAGAACACGCCGAGTCGCGTCTCGAGCGTTTCAGCCGTATTGAGGTCGTGGCGATAGCGGCCGCGCCAGCGGAACGATTCGCCTTCCATGCGCTCGATGCCCGACGTGTCGACGCCGCGCGCGGCGAGCGCGTCGAGCTGATCGACCGGGTAGTCGCTGCCGACGACGCCCACCATCTGGAC
>DATEKK010000089.1:0-24812 GCA_035277485.1 Gemmatimonadaceae bacterium | reverse complement strand
TCCCGCGTCCGCGCCCGCCCAACGGCCCGCCGCGCCGCAGCCGCCGGCCGATTGGCAGCGTCCGCGTCCCGTCGTACCCGGACCGCCGCGGCCCAAGCCGGTCGCGTCGTCCACGCCGTTCCCGCCGCGGCCAATCGCATCGGCTGCTCCGGGAACAGCCACCGGTGCGCCGTCGCGCCGCGAAGAAAAGCGCGGCGGCAAGCGCAAGAAAGGCAAGCGCGGCGTCGTCGACCAGGAAGCGGTGACGGCGAACATCTCCCGGACCATGACGGCCCTTCGCGGCGCACCGGCGCGCCGCGGTCCGCGGCGCGCCGATGAAGGTGCGTCGCGAGAGGAGATGGAAGCACAGCGCGCGGCGGAAGCCGAGCGCGAGCGCACCACCGTGCACGTGAACGAGTTCATCACGGTCAGCGAGCTCGCGTCCATCCTCAAGATTCCGCCCACGCAGATCGTGACGTTCGCGCTCAAAAACTTGGGGCTGATGGTCACGATCAACCAGCGGCTCGACTTCGATCAGATCGAGTTGATCGCCGGCGAATTCGGATTCCACGCCGTGCGTGAAGCCGAGTACGCGGCGGCGGAAGACACGGTGGAAGAAGCGCCGGAGAATCTGGCGCCGCGCCCACCGGTGGTCACCATTATGGGCCACGTCGATCACGGTAAGACGTCGCTGCTCGACTACATCCGCAAGGCAAACGTGGTGGCGGGCGAAGCCGGCGGCATCACGCAGCACATCGGCGCGTACCACGTGTCGCTGCCCGGCGGACGCCAGATCACGTTCCTCGACACGCCGGGCCACGAAGCCTTCACCGCCATGCGTGCGCGCGGCGCCCAGGTCACCGACATCGTCGTGCTCGTCGTCGCCGCCGATGACCAGGTGATGCCGCAGACGATCGAGGCGATTTCGCACGCCAAGAACGCCGGCGTTCCGTTAGTCGTCGCCATCAACAAGATCGATTTGCCGAGCGCCAACGTGCAGAAGGTGAAGCAGGATCTGCTGCAGCACGGCGTCGTGCTCGAGGAGTTCGGCGGCAACACCCTCGCCACGCCGATCTCGGCGAAGAAGGGAACGAACGTCAACGAGTTGCTCGAGCAGGTATTGCTGCAGGCGGAAATCCTCGACCTCAAGGCGAATCCGTCGCGCAAGGCGACGGGCACGGTGATCGAGGCGCAGCTCGACCCGGGCAAGGGGCCGGTCGCGACGCTGCTCGTCCAGCAGGGCACGCTGCGCGTGGGGGACGACTTCATCTGCGGCATGTACTCGGGTCGCGTGCGCGCGCTGTTCGACGAGCGCGGCAAGACCGCGCCGGCTGCCGGTCCGGCGATCCCGGTGCAGGTGTTAGGCATCGAGGGCGTGCCGATGGCGGGCGACCAGCTGCTCGTCGTCGAGGACGCGACGGCCGCGCGCGACATCGCGCAACGGCGCCAGCGCCTGGACCGCGAAGCGAAGAGCCGCCGCACGTCGCGCGTCGCGGTGTCGCTCGAGGATTTCATGTCGCAGGCCGCCGCGGGCCAGGTGCGCACGCTGCCGCTGCTCATCAAGGCGGACCAGGGCGGTCCGGCCGAAGCGCTCGCCGATGCGTTAGGCCAACTGTCCAACGCCGAGGTCAAGGTGGAGGTCGTGCACCGGGGCGTGGGCGCCATCACCGAGAGCGACATCCTGCTGGCCAAGGCGTCGGGCGCGATCATCATCGGCTTCCACGTGCGGCCGGACAACAACGCGCGCGCCGCGGCCGAGCGCGAGGGCGTCGACCTCAAGCTCTACCGCGTCATTTACGAGGCCGTGGATGACGTCCGCGCCGCGCTGAGCGGCATGCTCCGCCCCGAGGAGCGCGAGGTCACGTTAGGCGAAGCCGAGGTCCGGCAGTTGTTCCGCGTGCCGCGCATCGGCACCGTGGCGGGCTCCTTCGTGCGCAGCGGCATCATCACGCGCCAGGGACGCGTCCGCGTGGTGCGCGACGCGGTCGAGATCTATGACGGCACGATCGGATCGCTCCGCCGCTTCAAGGACGACGTCCGCGAAGTGCGCGAAGGCTTCGAGTGCGGCATCGGCATCGAGCACTTCAACGACCTCAAGGTCGGCGACGTGATCGAGTGCTACCGGAAGGAGGAAGTCGCGCGGACGCTCTGACCTGGCCCATGACCATCGCGTCCATCTCGTGGGATCTGCACGTGCCAGCCGCGCACTCGCTCAAGGAGAAGCGGTCCGTGCTCTCGCGCATCAAGGCCCGGCTGCACAACGAGTACAACGTGTCCGTGGCCGAAACCGCCCACCACGATGCGTGGCAGCGCGCCGAGCTCACCGCGTGCGTCGTCTCGGCCGATCGGCGGCACGCCGAATCGGTGTTGTCGACCATCGACCGGGTGGTCGGCACCGCGGCGGGGTGCCGCGTCATCGACTCGGTGCGCGCGTTCTTCTGAGCCGCGCCAGGACCTCGTCAGCCGCCTAACGATCATGAGCCCCGATCATCGCCGCGCCGACCGCGTCGCCGAGGGAATCCGCGAAGTGGTCGCGCGCTTCCTCACCGAGGGCGTGAAGGATCCGCGCGTCGTCGGTCTCGTCACCGTGACCGGCGTGGACGTGACGCGCGATCTGCGCCACGCGCGCGTGTACGTTACGGTGTTAGGCGACGACGCGGCGCACAAATCGACGCTCGAGGGTCTGGCGAGCCTCGCGGCGCACTTGCGTCCGTTGGTCGCGCGCTCGCTGCGCCTGCGCCTGGCCCCCGAGATCGAGTTTCGCCGCGACGAGACGGCCGAGCACGCGACGCGCATCGAATCGCTGCTCGCGCGGCTGCGCGACGACACGGCGGCCGGCGATGGGCCGCCGGGCGACCGGGATGCCGACGATTGACGGGCTGCTGCTGGTCGACAAGCCCGCCGGCTGCACGTCGCACGATGTGGTCGCGATCGCGCGCCGAGCGCTTCGCGTTAGGCGAGTGGGGCACGGCGGGACGCTCGATCCGTTCGCGACCGGACTGCTCGTGCTGCTCGTCGGGCGCGCGACGCGGCTCCTCCCGTATCTCGAGGGCGAGCCCAAAGTGTACGCGGCCACGGTCCGGTTCGGCGACGAGACGGACACGGACGACGCCACCGGCCGCGTGGTGCGCGCCGCGGCGGTTCCGGATCGCGCGGCGGTCGAGCAGGCGATGCGCGGCCTAACGGGAGACGTGGAGCAGGTGCCGCCGGCCTACTCGGCGAAGCAGGTGGCGGGGCAGCGCGCGCACGCCGCGGCGCGTCGCGGCGCGCCGCTCGATCTCGCTCCGGCGCGCGTCACCGTGTACGCGTGGCTGGCCCACGCGTGGCGCGAGGGCGACGTGGATGTGATGGTCACGTGCAGCGGCGGCACGTACGTGCGCGCGTTGGCGCGGGATCTCGGACGCGCCGCAGACAGCGCGGCGCACCTCGTGGCGCTCCGCCGGTTGCGCAGCGGGCCGTTCGATGTGCGGGACGCGGGCACGCTGGACGCGCTGCGCGGCGGCACGGCGGCGATCCTGCCGCCCGTGGCCGCGGTACCATCCATGCCGGTGGTCGTGCTCGACGCGGATTCCGTCAGGCAGGTGCGGCAAGGTCGCGGTGTACCCGCGGCCGGCGCGACCCCCGGCCGCGCCGCGCTCGTCGACAACACCGGCGCCCTCGTGGCCGTGGCCCAACGCGACGGCGACTGGTGGCACCCCCGGACGGTGCTTCCGGATGACTGAGCACGTGAACCGCCTCGATGGCTCGGGCCTTCCGCCTAACGGACGCGGTACCGTCGTCACCGTCGGCACGTTCGATGGCGTGCACCTGGGCCACCGCGATGTGCTCGCCCGCATCGTCGCGCGCGCCCGCGAGATGTCCCTCGACAGCGTGCTCGTCACGTTCGACCCGCATCCGCTCGAGGTCGTCAATCCCACGGCGGCGCCGCTCCTGCTCACCGTCGGCGAAGAAAAGCTCGAGGTGGTAGCCGAGAGCGGCGTGCGCTACATGGCCATCGTCCCGTTCACGCCGGTGCTGCAACGGTACTCCGCCGCGCAGTTCGTGGACGAAGTGCTGCGCCACCGCTTCCACGTCAAACACCTCGTCATCGGCCACGACCACGGCTTCGGCCGCGGGCGCGAAGGCGATGTCGACGTCATGCGCGCACTCGGCCACGAGCGCGGATTCGGTGTCGAAGTCGTGAATGCAGTCGCAACCGGCGACGGACGCGTCGTGTCGTCGACGTTGATTCGTCGAGCGGTGGCCGGCGGCGACCTTCACCACGCGGCGCTGGCGCTCGGCCGTCCGTACTCCGTACAGGCGCGCGTCCGCCGCGGCGACCAACGGGGCAGAGCGTTAGGCTTCCCCACGGTCAACCTGGAATCGCCGCCCGCCCGCAAGCTCCTGCCGCCCGACGGTGTGTACGCCGTCCGCGCGCAGACACCCGCCGGCGCGTTCGGGGGTATGATGAACCTCGGCGGTCGTCCCACGTTCGGCGATCACACACGCTCGCTCGAGGTCCATCTGTTCGACACGGATATCGACCTCTACGGGGCGTCCGTGCGCGTCGACTTCGTGGAGCGCCTGCGCGAGACCCGGGCGTTCGCAGGCCCGGACGAGCTCAGGGCACAACTCCGGCGCGATGGCGAGCGCGCCCGCGCCGTCCTTGCACGGCGCGTTGACTGACGAGCGCTAGCTCGGTAACCTTCAATACTTTACCGGAATCTCCGCGGCCCCATCCTTCCGCCGTCGCATGGCCACTATCCGCAACCGCATCATCCTGATTCTCGCGCTCGTCGCCGCGTCCTTGTGGGCGCTGTTCCCGCGCACGGTCTCGGTACGCGAGCTCAGAAACGGCGTGTGGTTCGACACCACGCAGAAGCACGTGCCGCTCAAGAAGGGTCTCGACCTGTCGGGCGGAATGTACCTCGCGCTCGAAGTCGACGAGTCGAAGGGAGCGGTCGCCAATAAGGCGGAAGCGATCGATCGCGCACTCAAAGTCGTTCGCAATCGTATCGACCAGCTCGGTGTAGCCGAAACCGACGTTCGGAAAGTCGGCAACGATCGCATAACGGTCGAGCTGCCCGGCGTCACCGATCAGGAGCGCGCGGAGCAGTTGGTCGAGAAGTCGGCGTTCCTCGAGTTTCAGATCACTGACAAGACGGGCGCGCTCGACAAGGTGATGCCGCGCATCGACCAGATCGTGCGCAGCAAGGGCTACGACAAAGCGAGCGGCGCCCCTGGGGCGAAGCCGACCGGCGATACGACCAAGAGCGCCATCTCGTCGCTCTTCACACCGGGCGACACAGGAAAAGCGAAAGCAGATACTGGTAAGGCCAAGGGCGCGGCCGGCGCCAAGGGTGCCGCTGCCGCCACGAGCGACACCGGTACCGCCAAGTCCGATACGTCCGACACCGGCGTGTTCAACGGTGCGAACACCGGGCCGTTCAGCCGCTTGATCCAGCCGGGGCAGATGCCCGGCGAGTATTTCGTGAGCAACAGCGACGTCCCGACGGTGAGCCGGTATCTCTCGTATCCCGACATCGCGGCCGCACTACCGCCGGGCAAGACGCTGCTCTGGGGCACCACCGCGGATGTCGCCGCCGGCGCCAATGCGACGCCGCTCTATGTGGTCGACACGAAGCCCATCATCACTGGTGAGTACCTCACCGATGCGAAGCCCGCGACCGACCCGGTCGAAGGCAACATCGTGCAGTTCACGCTGAACAGCGAAGGCGGCCGCCGTTTCCGTCAGGAAACCGGTAAGCACGTCGGCGATTACATGGCGATCGTGCTCGACGGCAAAGTGATGGGGCGCCCGCCGGTCATCGAAAGCGCGATCGGGACGCGCGGTCAGATCACGATGCGCGGCCAGCCGCTCCAGCAAGTGCAGGACCTGGCCCTGGTGCTGCGCGCGGGCGCGTTGCCGGTTCCGCTCAAGGTGGTCGACTCCCGCACGATCGGTGCGACGTTAGGCAAGGACTCGATCAAGGATGGCATCAACGCCGGCATCCTGGGCGTCGCGTTAGTCCTGCTGATCATGATCGGGTATTACCGGTTCTCTGGCTTCCTGGCCGTCATCGCGCTCGGCTTGTACGTCCTCTTCACGTTGGCGCTGCTCGCCGGTCTGGACGCGACGCTCACGCTGCCCGGCATCGCCGGTATGGTGCTGTCGGTCGGTATCGCGGTCGATGCCAACGTGCTGATCTTCGAGCGAATACGAGAAGAGATGGCTCGTGGAAAAACGGTGCGCGCATCGATCGACGAAGGCTTCCGTCACGCCATGTCCGCGATCGTCGATTCGAACGTGTCGACCGCTTTGACGGCGGCGGTGCTCTATGGAATCGGCACCGGCCCGGTGAAGGGTTTCGCCGTGACGCTCATCTGCGGCATCGCGGCTTCGATGGTGAGCGCGATCTTCGTGGTTCGGACGTTCTACCTCTTGTGGCTCAACCGCACCCGCGGAGCCCGCCCGCTGAGTATCTGATGCTGCGCATTCTGCACGACACCAAAATCGATTTCATTCGACTGTGGAAGATCACCACGGTCGTGACGCTGTTGTTCATGGTGCCGGGAATCATCGCGATCGCGATTTCCGGCTATCACTACAGCGTCGAGTTCACGGGCGGCACGCTCATGCAGGTGAGCTTCCCCAAGGCGCCGGACGTCGGCGACGTGCGCAGCACGCTCGACGCCGCCGGCATCAAGGGGGCCGAGATTCAGACGTTCGGTCGCGATACCGCGCTCGTCATTCGCGCGCAGGATCCGCGGTCGGTGGCGCAGCAAACGCGGGGTGCCGAATCGGTTGCCGGGCAGATCACCGCGGCGCTGACCAAGAAGTTCGGCCCGTCGCCTAAAAACTTCCGCGTCGACCGGACCGAGGCCGTCGGGCCCAAAGTCGGGGGCGAGCTCCGACAAAAGGCGTTCATCGCCATCCTCGTGTCGTTCCTGTTCACGCTCGGCTATTTGGCGTGGCGATTCGACTGGCGGTTTGGCTTGGCCGCCGTGATCGCGACCGCCCACGACATTTTAGGCACGCTTGCGTTCATCAAGTACCTCAACCTCGAGATCTCGCTCATCGTGGTCGGCGGCGTCCTGACCATGATCGGTTATTCGCTCAACGACACGATCATCATCTTCGACCGTGTCCGCGAAGACCTGCGAAAGCGACGAAAAGAATCGCTGTACGAGACGCTCAATCGCGGCGTGAACGAAACGCTGCCCCGATCCGTGCTCACGCACACCACGACCTTCGCCTGCTTGGTCGCGCTCGCGCTCGTTGGCGGTGAAGTGATCCGGCCGTTCGCGCTGGTCATGATTTTCGGAGTCGTGACCGGTACGTTCAGCTCGATTTACGTGGCGCCGGTCATCCTCATGTGGATCGAGCGCAAGTGGCCGCGTGCGGTAGGCGATCGCGGCGTGGTCAACGCTCGCTCGGCTCGCGAGGCACCAGCGTCGAGTCCACAGCAGCAGCGCCGGAAAGCGGCCGGCGAGTCCTGAGCGGCGCGTCCAGGAGCCGCCGCCCTCTGACGGGGGCGGCGGTTTTTGCGTTATGACCCCGTTCATCGACAGCCACACGCACCTGGCTGATCCCGCCTTCGACGACGACCGCGAGGCGGTGATCGCGCGAGCACGCGAAGCCGGAGCTGTGGGTCTCGTGTGCATCGGCGAGTCGATCGAGGCCGCACACCGGGCGCGCGCGGTCTCGCGCCGCCACGCGGGATTCGTGTTCTGGACCGCAGGCATCCATCCCCACGACGCAGCCGCGTTCGACGAGGCGCGCCACATTCCGGCCCTGGACGGGTGCCTAACGGACGGGGCGGTGGCCGTCGGCGAGTGCGGGCTCGACTACCACTACGACAATTCGCCCCGCGATGCGCAGCGCGCCGCCGTCCGCGCGCAGGTCGCGCTCGCCGCGCGCCGTGCTCGGCCCGTCGTGATCCACACGCGCGATGCCGAACACGATACGCGCGCGGTAATCGACGATGCAGCGGCGGCCGGCGTGATCGGAGTACTGCATTGTTACACCGGCTCGACAGCGCTCGCCGAATTCGCCATCGATCGCGGCTGGTACGTCTCGTTCAGCGGCATCATCACGTTCAAGAAGTTCACCGAAGACGCGCTGCTCGCGCTCGCCCCGCCGAATCGCGTTCTCGTTGAATCGGACGCGCCTTACCTGGCGCCTGTGCCGTTTCGAGGAAAGCGCAACGAGTCCGCGTGGGTACCGCTCACGCTCGAGCGCTTGGCGCGCGCGCGGAACGTCGATCCCGACGAGCTCGCGGCAACAACCGTCGAGAATGCGCGCCGCCTGTTCGGCCTGGGCTCAGCCTCCCCGGCCGGCTAGCTGGCGAGCATCCGCGCACGCGCGGTAGGTTGTACGCGTCACGTTCAACGCTCTGGTGAGGTGCCGTGTCCACGACCGTTCCGTCCGATATCGAGATTGCCCAACGGGCGCGCATGCGCCCCATCGCCGACGTCGCCGCCGATCTGGGTCTCGCACCCGACGAGCTCGACCTCTACGGCAAGTACAAAGCGAAAATTTCCCTCGACGTGTCGCAGCGCCCGGCGCGCGGACGCCTCGTGCTCGTCACCGGCATCAATCCCACCGCGGCCGGCGAAGGGAAGAGCACCACGCTCGTGGGGCTCGCGCAAGCGATGCGCCGCATCGGCACCAACGCCGTCATGTGCATGCGCGAGCCGAGTCTCGGCCCCGTGTTCGGCATCAAGGGCGGCGCCGCCGGCGGCGGATACGCGCAGGTGGTGCCGATGCAGGACATCAATCTGCACTTCACCGGCGACTTCCACGCGATCGCCACGGCACACGGTCTGTTATCGGCGATGCTCGACAACCATCTCACGCAGGGGAACGCGCTCGACATCGATCCGCGCCGCATCACGTGGCCGCGCACCATCGACATGAACGACCGCGCGCTGCGCCAGGCGGTGATTGGGTTAGGCGGCGTCGCCAACGGGGTGCCCCGCGAAGAGCGGTGGGTGATCGTGCCCGCGAGCGAGATCATGGCCGTGGTCGCGCTCGCGTCGAGCCGCGAGGATCTCGAGGCTCGGCTCGCGCGCATCATCGTCGGCTCCACGGCCGGCGCCGACCGCAAACCCGTGCGCGCGGGAGATCTCAAGGCCGTCGGCGCGATGAGCCTGCTGCTCCAGGATGCGATCCGGCCTAACTTGGTGCAGACGCTGGAGGGTGGACCCGCGCTACTGCACGCCGGACCGTTCGGCAACATCGCGCACGGCTGCAACAGCATCATCGCCACCAAGACCGGCTTGGCACTCGCCGACGTCGTGCTCACCGAGGCGGGCTTCGGCTCCGACCTGGGCGCCGAGAAATTCTTCGACATCAAATGCCGCTTTGGCGGGTTGAATCCCGAGGTCGCTGTCCTGGTCGCCACGGTGCGTGCGCTCAAGATGAACGGCGGCGCCAACAAAAAAGACCTCGGCGCGGAAAACCTCGCCGCGCTCGAGAGGGGTTTGCCTAACTTGCAGCGGCACATCGAAAACGTGAAGCAGTTCGGCGTGCCGGTGATCGTCGCGATCAACCGCTTCACGTCGGACACTGCTCGCGAGCTCGCCATGGTGGCGGACTACGCGTCCAAGCAGGGCGTGTGCGCTACGGTAAATGACGTGTGGGCGAAGGGCGGCGAAGGCGGCGAAGACCTCGCACGCGAAGTGCTCTCCACGCTCGACCGCGGCGGGTCGAACTACAAGCCGCTGTACGACACCGCGCTCCCGATCCGCGACAAGATCGACACGATCGTTCGCAAAGTGTACGGCGGCGACGGCGCCGACTACTCGGCGAAAGCCGCGCGCACCATCGAGTACCTCGAGTCGATCGGACTCGGTAACACGCCGGTGTGCATGGCAAAAACGCAGTACTCGTTCACCGATGACCCCACGCGTCTAGGCCGTCCGACCGGATTCCGTCTCACGGTCAACGAAGTGTACCCGTCTGCCGGCGCCGGATTCGTGGTCGCGCAGGCGGGCGACATCATGACGATGCCCGGTTTGCCCAAGGAGCCCGCGGCCGAGCACATCGCGGTGAATCCCGACGGCAGCATCGTGGGGCTTTTCTGACCGGCTGCGCGCGAGTATATCAGAAATAGTCGACGCAGCACCCGTGACCGTCCAGCCGGCGCGCCGGGGATCTCCCCGGCGCGTTGTGCTTGAGGCCCAACGACCGTTCACCTTCCGGAGCCACGCGTGTCTCTTTCCTCCGTGTCCACGCCTAACGCACCCGCGGCCATCGGCCCGTACTCGCAGGGCGTCCGTGCGGGCGACCTGCTGTTCACCGCCGGCCAGATCGCGCTCGATCCCGCCACCGGGAAATTCCTCGAGGGCGACATCACGCAGCAAACGGACCGCGCGATGCAGAACCTGGCGGCGGTGCTCGCGGCGGCGGGTGCCGGCTGGAAGGATGTCGTGAAAACCACGGTGTTTTTGCTCGACCTCGCCGACTTCAGCACGTTCAACGATGCGTATGCGCGGCACTTGGGCAGCGCGCGTCCGGCGCGGTCGACGGTCCAGGTGGCCGCGCTGCCGCGCGGTGCACGGGTCGAGATCGAGGTCGTCGCCCAGGTGCCGCGGTAGTTCCGTTAGGCACGCGTTGGTTCTGTCCGGCCTTGGTCCGGCGTTGTCGGGCCTTGTCCGTCTTTGAGGAGGCCGTCATGAGCACCTCCCGCACCCGCGAGGAATTGTTCCGGCTCACCGCGTTCGCGCGGTGCGCGGGTTGAGCCTCCAAGATGGGTCCGGGCGACCTGTCCCAGGTGTTGGCGCCGTTGCCGCGCCAGATGGATGCACGCCTCCTCGTCGGCTCCGAGACGTTCGACGACGCGGGGGTCTTTCGGCTGTCCGACGATCTCGCGCTCGTGCAGACCGTGGACTTCTTCGCGCCCATCGTGGACGACCCCTACGCCTTCGGACAGATTGCCGCCGCGAACGCACTCTCCGATGTGTACGCCATGGGCGGTGAGCCGCTCACCGCGCTGTGCATCGCGGGGTTTCCCACCTCGCGCGTGCCGCTCAGTGTCCTAACGGAAATCCTGCGCGGCGCGCAGGACAAAGTGCGCGAAGCCGGCGCCGTCGTGGCCGGCGGACACACCGTGGTGGACGACGAGCCCAAGTTCGGTCTCGCCGTCACCGGGCGCGCCGACCCGCGCCGCTTGCTCACCAATGCCGCCGCGGTTCCGGGCGACGTGCTCGTCCTCACGAAACCGCTCGGCACGGGTATTCTCGCCACCGCGGCGAAACAAGGCAGACTGGACGATGAGACGCAGCGCATCATGATCGAGAGCATGTCGCGTCTCAACGCCGATGCGAGTCGCGCCGCCCTCGCCGCCGGTGCCAGGTGCGGAACCGACATCACGGGCTTCGGATTGCTCGGGCACATGTCGCACATCGCGCGCGCGAGCAACGTGACACTGCGCGTATCGCTGGCGCGGGTGCCGCTGCTGCCGCGCGCGCGCGAGCTCGCGGAGCAGGGCATCACGACAGGAGGCGCCGAGCGCAACGAGGAGTATCTCGAGCGCCGCGTGGATTGGGGCGCCGCCGACGAGGTTGAGCGCACGCTGCTCGTGGATCCGCAGACCTCCGGCGGATTACTCGTCGCGCTGCCGCGTGCCGCGGTGGCGGAGTATCTTTCGCGCGTCGAGAGCGCGGCAGAGATCGGCGCGGTGGAACCACGTTCTTCGTTCGACATCATCGTCTCGTGAGCCGTTTGGGAGCGGATGGGGCCTGGTGGCTCTCGCGGTCTTCAAAACCGCTGCGACCTGACGACGTCGGGTTGGGTGGGTTCGATTCCCACACGTTCCCGCCACGGCGCGTCGGGTGGCTCGCGGCCGCGCTCGCGGGCTTTCTGTTAGGCGCGCCTAACGCAAGCGCGCAGCGCGCCGACAGCACGCGCGTGGGGCCCACGGCCCCGGTGGCCGTGGACACCGCGGCCGCCGCGCGCGACTCGCTCCGCCGTCCGCCCATCTCGTCCAAGCGCGCGCTCCTCGAATCGCTCGCCGTGCCGGGCTGGGGACAGGCGTCTTTGCACCGGTCGACCGCCGGCGGCCTCTTCGCGGCGCTCGAGGTCACGTCGATCGCCATGCTCATCCAGTCCAAGAAGGAGCTGAACGCCGCCAAGCAGCTCGCCCGTGACAGCGTCTTCTCCGACAGTCTTGGAACCAACATCGCCAACCCGTACGCCGGCCGGATTCCGGCGCGCAAGCAGGCGGTCGAGGACTGGACCTTTCTCCTGATCTTCACCCACCTGATCTCGGCCGCCGACGCGTTCGTCGCGGCCCAGCTCTGGGATGTGCCCGTCGAGGTGCGTGGACAGTCTGATGCGAAGAACGCCCGCGTCAGCGTGACGGTACCCTTTTGATGTCTCAGCGCGACCCCATCGGGGTCTTCGATTCCGGCATTGGTGGCCTAACGGTCGTCCGCGAGCTCGTGCGCCAGTTGCCGCACGAGCGGATCATTTATTTCGGCGACACCGCGCGCGTCCCGTACGGGCCCAAGAGTCCCGACACCGTCCGCCGCTACAGCAACGAGATCGCGACCTGGCTCACCCAGCAGCACGTGAAGGTGATCGTCGTCGCCTGCAATACCGCCACCGCGCACGCGCTCGGCGCGCTGCAGCGCGACTTTCCGTTGCCCGTGATCGGCGTGGTGCAGCCGGGTGCGCGCGCCGCGGTGTGCGCCACGCGCAATCATCGCATCGGCGTGATCGGCACCGTCGGCACCATCAATTCCGGCGCATACGATCGCGCCATCCATGCGATCTCGAGCGAAGCCGATGTCGTGGCGCAGGCGTGCCCGCTCTTCGTGCCGCTGGTCGAAGAGGGGTGGCTCGACACCGAGGCCACGCGCCTCATCGCGCGCGAATATCTTCGGCCCTTCACGTCCGACCACATCGACACGCTGGTGTTGGGCTGCACGCATTACCCGCTGCTCAAGCCCATGCTCGCCGAGGTCGTTGGGCGCGACGTGCGGCTCATCGACAGCGCGGAAGAGACCGCCGCCGAGACGTGTCGCGTCCTAACGGAACGAAATCTCGTGGCGCCGCCGGGCAGCATCGGCACGCACCGGTTCGTCGCATCCGACGCGCCCGATCACTTCCTACGGCAGGGACAGCGTTTTCTCGGCGCCGCGATCGACGAAGTCGAGAAGGTCACCCTCGGCTGACCCGCTCCACCGGCGCAGCTCTACGCGTTCGGGCCGCACCACCAAAAATGTTTGCGAGTCCATCCACGCGCCGGGATTCGCGTATACGCCGGCGCGTGTACCGCGCAGCGCCGGAACGTGCGAGTGCCCGAAGATCACAAGGTCGAGATCGGACTGTGTCGTGAGATGGCGGAGCGCGATGGCCTCGAGTCCCTTGCCGCCGTCGCCCGCCGCGCGCAATCGGCTCACGTCCGAGCTGCCCGCCGCGATGCGCACCGACCAATCGGGATGAATCCAGCGAAACGCGCGAATCGCCCAACGATTGCGCAACACCGTGCGCAGCCGGCGATACGCGCGATCCTCGCGCTCGCGCAGCCCATCGCCGTGCTCGATGAGCGCGCGCCATCCGCCCAACTCACCGGACCACGGCCCGAGGTGAAAATCCACGCCCACGTCGCGCGTGAGCAAATCGCCGCCCCAACAATCGTGGTTGCCGCCCACGTAGAGCACGCGCGTTCCCGCATCGCGCAGATCGGCTAACGCGGCGAGCGTGCGAAAATGTCCGCGCGGCTCGACCTGCCGCCACTCGAACCAGAAGTCGAACAGATCGCCGTTCACCACCAGCGAGCCGGGCTGTCCCAAGCGGCTGCGGAGGAAGGACACGAGGCCGCGCTCGCGTTCGGCCGACGCGGCTCCGAGATGCGCATCCGAGAATACGTAGCACGGCGCGTCGAGCATCTGCACATTCTAGCCGACGCGCGCGACCTTTACAAACCGGCGCGGTGCGCACATCGTCCTCGCGGTCTGATGCCGCCGCGCACATCCTCTGTCGAGTTTCGCGTCCGCTATGCGGAAACGGATCGCATGGGCGTCGTGTACCACTCGCATTACCTCGTGTGGTGCGAGATCGGCCGCACTGACCACATTCGCTCGTCGGGCATGCCGTATCGCGAGATGGAAGAGCGGGGCGTTGCGCTCGCGGTGGCGGAGGCGGAGATCCGCTACAAGTCGCCCGCGCGCTACGACGACATGATTCGCGTGGAGACGATCATCAGCCGTGTGGCATCTCGTACGGTGACGTTCGACTACGTGATCTCGAACGCCGACACGGGTGAAGCGCTGGCCACGGCGCGCACCGTGCTCGTGTCCTTGGACCGCGACCATCGCGTGGTCACGCTGCCGCGCGATGTCCGGGATCTCCTCGCTCGTGACGCAGCCGGTTCGTCGTAGCGTCGCGCTCGTCGCGCTCGTCGCGGCCATGGTCGCGTGTTCGCCCCGCACCGCGGGCGCACCGGCGCCGGTGCGCGGCGCGTCGATCGACGTCACCGCGTACGCGCGGCTCTTGCAAATGGAAGACGCGCGCCGCCTCGACACGGCGCTCGTCCGCGCGTCGCTCGGGTCCGGCCATCCGGCCGAGCGCGCGCAGGCCGCGCTCGCCGTTGGGCAGGTGCACGGGCAGTCGATGGCGCCCGCGCTGCACGCGCTCCTCGCGGATCGCGACACCGCGGTCGCCGCCAACGCCGCATTTGCGTTAGGCCTGCTGCGCGACACGGCCGGGGTGGCCGCGCTCGAGCCCGCGCTCGGCGCCACGCCGGCCGTGGCGACGGTCGCCGCCTGGAGCCTGGGCGAAATCGGCGCGCCGGCCGCCGGCGTCATTCGCCGAGCGTTAGGCATGGAGCATCCGGCAGCCGTGACGCGCGCGCTGCTCCTCGCCGCCGCGAAGCTGCGGCCCGTTCCGGTTTCGGAAGTGCGGCCCTTTTTCCACAACGCGGATGACACGCTTCGCTGGGCCGCCGTGTATGCCGTGTCGCGATCGCCCGTGAGCGCCGCCGTCCGCGACGTCGCGCGTCTCGCTCGCGACCCGAGCTCGCTCGTGCGCCAGCAGGTCGCGCGCGCGATGTCGCACCGCGCCGCGGGCGATTCGCTCGCCGGCGTAGCCCGTCCGGTGCTCGACACCCTCGCGCGCGACACATCCGCGCACGTTCGGATCGAAGCGCTGCGCGCGGCGGCGACCTACGGCGAGTCCGCGCGCGACCTCGTGCTCGCCGCCATCCATGATGCCGACGGCAACGTCCGCCTCACCGCCGCCCAATCGTTAGGTGCCGTGCTCGACGCGCCGCGCGCCGCGTGGATGAACGCGTGGCGCGCCGACACCGGCTTCGCGTACCGCGCGGCGATACTCGCCTCCGCGATGAAGCACGACGTCGTCCTCCCGGCCGCCGAGTTCGACGACCCCGATTCGTGGTATCACGTGGGCGATTGGCGGTATCGCGCCGCGGTCGCCAACGCGGGCGCTGATGCGCCGTCGATCGAACGGATGCGCGAAGTCTCGCTCCCGGCCACGCGCGATCCGGACCCGCGCGTCCGTGAAGCCGGCTTCGGCGCGCTGGCGCCGCACGCCGACACCGCCGAGCAGCATCCGTGGCGTCGTCAGTACATGTACTTCGGCCTAACGGACCGGGATCCGTACGTCCGGGCGCTCGCGATCGACGCGCTCACGCCGCACGCCTCCGCCCAGGAGCTCGCGCGCGTGTGGCGGGGGTGGCAGGGGGCGCAAGACGACACGGTGGATGACGCCCGCATCGCCACGCTTCGGTACGTCGCGAGCGCGTGGAAGCGCGACAGCGCCGCGTTCCCCGATTCGCTCGCGCAGACACTGCGCGCCCTGCCCGCGCCCCCAAACGCACTCGTACGTGCGGCCGCGGCGGACTGTCCGCTCTTCGCCGCCTGGAAATCCGCGCCGCCCGCCGCGCTCCATCCGCTCGAGTGGTACGAAGCCCGCGTGCGTGACCTCGCCGTAGCGCGTGCAGGTTTTCTTCCGCACGTTGTCCTAACGACCGCCCGCGGCACCATCGAGCTCGAGCTCTATGCCGCCGACGCGCCGCTCACGGTGTACAACTTCCTCTCGCTCGCGCGCAGTGGAGCGTACGACCACATCGCATTTCATCGTGTCGTCCCGGATTTTGTGGTGCAGGATGGCGACGCGCGCGGCGACGGCAACGGCGGTCCATCGTACGCCATTCGCGATGAGCTCAATCGCCGTCTGTACGATCGCGGCGCCGTCGGCATGGCACTCGGCGGACCCGATACCGGTGGCAGCCAGTACTTCATTACGCTCTCGCCGCAGCCGCATCTCGATGGCGGCTATACGGTGTTCGGGCACGTCACCTCGGGACACGCGGTGCTCGACGCCATCGTGCAAGGCGACAGCCTGTTGACCGTCCGCGTCAAGTGACGTCGCGTCACGTCGCGACCAACCGTCGTTTCGCGGGTATGTCACGCATGCGCATGCGAGGCTGGCCCGTCGTCATGGCCGTCGCCGCCGGCGTGTGCGGCTGCGCACCGAAGGCGCCGCCGCTCACGGGCAGTATAGCTCCCGCTCGCATTCCGGAGACGAGCTTGCCGAGAGTCCACCAGCAGATCGTGTTCAATTGGGTGTTCTCGGACGGCAGTTACACAGCGAGGGGCGATGGCGCCGCGCGCATCGCGCCGCCCGACAGCGTGCGTTTGGATTTCTTTGTGTCCAACGGAATGGGCGGCGGATTCGCGCGTCTCATCGGAGACTCGCTCACCGTGCCCAACCAGACGGATTCCCGCGTCCACGAGTACCTGCCGCCCGTTCCCATGATCTGGGCGACGCTCGGCCGCTTTGCGGTGCCGCCGCTTGCCGATACCGTCGCGCGCGTTGACGGCGACACGCTGCGAGTCGAAATTGGTCGCAGTCCCCGATGGCGCGCCACGTTTGCCGGTTCCTCGCTGCGCCGGCTCGAGCTCATCGACGGCGACCGCATTCGTGAGCGCACCGTTCGTGACGACGACCGGCACGTGGTGTATGAACGAACGGACGCGCACCGCTCGCTGAATCTCACGGTGGTTCGCGTGGACTCTGTCTCCAATTTCGATGCGTCGATCTGGCACTAGTTGGTTACTCGCGTTTCTGCCGCTCATCACCGGAGCCTGCATTTACGGCTTCGCGGGCGGCGGTTTGCCGCCGCGCATCAAGAGCGTGGCCGTGTTGCCGTTCGACAACCAGACCGCCGCGTCGACCTTGCAAAGCGAGCTCTACACCGAGATGCGTCATGACGTCGAATCGCGTCTCGGTCTGCACGAAGCGGCAGAGGACAAAGCCGACGCCGTCGTGAAGGGCACGATCACGAAATACGAGCCCGACATCCCGGTTGCCTACAGCGCCGATCCGACGCAAGCCAACTCTGCCCAACGGAAAGTGCAGATCACGGTCGACGTCGACATCATCGACCAGGCCACCGGCCGCTCGATCTGGTCGCAGAAGGGCATGATGCGCGATGGCGCGTACAGCCAGCGCGATGAAGCCTCGGGCCGCAAGGAAGCCATCCAGAAAATCGTCAACGACGTCGTGGCGGGCGCGCAATCGCAATGGTGATCCGATCCGCGGGCGCGCCGCGAGGGCGCGTGACCGTCGGATGTCTCACGCTCATCTTGCTCCTCATCATTCTCGCGTACGTGGGGAATGCGGTGGGGCAAGTGTATTGGCGCAACTATCGGTTCCAGGACGCGATGACGCAGCAGGCGAAGTTCGCGGCCGGCGTGGCCGACGACACGATCATCGCGCGACTCCGCGCGCAGGCGGACTCGCTGGGTCTCCCACCCGAAGCCCAACGCATTCACGTGCGGCGCACGGCGAAGGGCATCAACATCTGGTCGCAGTACGCAGACTCCGTGTTCCTGCCCGGGATGAACCGCGAGGTCGACTTCACCGTGCACGCCGAGAATTCGTTCTGAGCGTGCGGCCGCCGGCATCGAAGGTCCTCTCGTTAGGCGACGCCGTGGCGTGGCGCGCCGCCGCCGGTCGCGTCGCGTTCACCAACGGCGTATTCGACCTGCTCCATCGCGGACATGTCGATCTGCTCTGCGCGGCGCGCGCAACCGCCGACGCGCTCATCGTCGGCATCAACAGCGATGATTCGGTGCGGCGCCTCAAGGGCGCGGGGCGGCCGGTGCGCTCCGAAGCCGACCGCGCGTACCTGATCGCGGCGCTCGAGTGCGTCGACGCCGTGGTGATCTTCCCGGAAGACACGCCGCTCGCGATCATTCGGGCGCTGCATCCCGACGTGCTCATCAAGGGCGGCGACTACGCGCCGTCCGATGTCGTTGGGCGCGCTGACGTCGAAGGGTGGGGCGGTCGTCTCGTGATCGTTCCGCTCACCGTTGGACATTCCACCACCGCAACCATCGACTCGCTTCGTGACCGCACTTGATGCTCCCGCACCGCGCACCGGTCGCGGCCCGCGCGACCTCCGCACCGTGACGATCGAACGCGGCGCCGCGCCGTACGCCGAGGGATCCTGTCTCATCGCGTTTGGATCGACGCGCGTCCTCTGCACGGCAAGCGTGGAAGAAGGCGTGCCTGGATGGCGCAAGGGACGCGGCGAAGGATGGCTTACCGCGGAGTACGCGATGCTGCCGCGCGCGACACACACGCGCACGTCGCGCGAGCGCTCGCAGGTGGGCGGTCGCACGCAGGAGATTCAGCGTCTCATAGGCCGCAGCCTCCGTGCGATGCTCGACGACTTTCGATTCGGCGAGCTCACGGTGAAGGTCGATTGCGATGTCTTGCAGGCCGACGGCGGCACGCGCACCGCATCGGTCACGGGCGCCTGCGTCGCCGTGTGCGACGCGTTCGCATGGCTCGTCGCAACCGGACGCCTGCCCGCGTCGCCCGTTAGGCGCCGCGTGGCGGCGGTGAGCGTCGGCGTCGTGGACGGCGAGCCGCGGCTCGACCTCGAGTACGCCGAAGATGTCCGCGCCGGCGTCGACATGAACGTCGTGATGACCAGCGAAGGGCGGTTCGTCGAAGTGCAGGGCACCGGCGAGCACGCCACGTTCGAGCGGCGCGAGCTCGATCAGCTCCTGGAGCTGGCCGCCGGCGGGGTGCGCGCGCTGCTGGATGCGCAGGCACTTGCGTTAGGCACGTGAGCGCGCGCCTCGCGTCGCCGCTCCTCCTCGCGACGCGCAGTCTGGGCAAGCTCCACGAGCTGCGTCCGATGCTCGCCGCGTTGGGCGTAGAGACGATCAGCCTCGACGACGCCGGCGTCGCCGAGCGCCCCGATGCGGAAGAGCAGCTCGAGCACTTCGAGACGTTCGAGGACAACGCGCTCGCCAAGGCGCGGTATTTCTTCGAGCGCGCCGGACGCCGCCCAACGGTAGCCGATGATTCGGGCCTCGAAGTGATCGCGCTCGGCGGACGTCCCGGCGTGCGCACGAAGCGCTGGAGCGGCCGCATGGATCTCAGTGGACGCGCGCTCGATGCCGCGAACAACGCGAAAATGCTGAGCGAGCTCGCGGGCGTTGCCGACCGTCAGGCGCGCTACGTGTGCGTCGCCGCGTACATCGATGCCGATGGCGAGCGCGTATTTCGAGGCGAGAGCACGGGTCGCATGCTCGAGGCGCCGCGCGGCACGGGCGGATTCGGGTACGACCCGCTCTTCTTGTCCGACGACTTGGGCGTCACGTTCGCCGAGGCGACGCTCGAACAGAAGGAGCGCGTGAGCCATCGCGGCCGAGCGTTCGCGCAGCTCGCCGGGTGGCTCGCAACGCGATGACGACGCATGCTCAGTCTGAACGCGCCTCCGGCAATGGCTCCGATCCTGTTCGGGTCGCCGGCATGGCGTGCCCGCGTTTGTCGCGCCGGTAGATCTCGGATTCCGGCACTCGTCTGATCATCCGTGACAGCCAGCGTCGTTTGCGGGTGAGGATCACGACGAGCGATTCGCCGGGAAACGTGAGCTCGTCCGCGAGCTTGCGCGCGAGGTAGTTGTTGGAGCCGTCGGCGACGAACCTCCACCAAGGTTCGGCACGCTTTACGAGAAGAACGTAGTAGGGTGCTTCGCCCTCGCGTGACAGCACTTTCCGCGCGAACCAAGCTCGGCCCGCCTGAGGGTACGTGTCGAGCTCGCCGCAGAGCGTCTCGCGGGCGTCGTCGGTGATGTCCGCCGGCACGAGGCGATCGGACGGCGTGAGCCCGCTCCGTTCGGCGCGGGCGGCAGCCGCCTCTCTCGCAGCCCCCTCGGAGCGCGTTTCATATGCGATCGCGGCAGCACCTTGACCGGCGCGACGCAGATATGCGGCGATCATTGCAGTGCCAGCGGCCGTTGCACCCGGCGCAAGACGTATGGCTCGTTCCACATGCTCGACGCCGGCAACATCGTTGTCGGCGAGGAGGATGCGGCCGAGCATGTACTGTGCGCCGGCATGATCCGGCTCATCTTGGACGAGCGCGCGCACGAGCGGCAGTGCGGTATCCGACCCCTCGAGGTCTTCCGTCCAGTCGGCCACCTCGAGTCGCTCGTCCGCGGTGAGCGATCGTACGCTCGCCTGTGCCATGAGGGCACGCAGCCCGTCGCGGGCACGGACGAGGTGTCGGCGCCGGTCTTTCCATTGTGCAGCGGTGTTTGCGCGCCAATCTGCATCGAGCCTTTCTGCCATCGAGTCGGCCGCCGATCCGAGCAACTGCGCCGCCGCGGTGTTCGCCGGGTCGATCGGTTGGGCGAGCCGCTCAACGATGGCGGCGACGGCTGCGTCCGTCGCCGGCAGCAGGCCGAGGGCCGCCAGGCGAGGGCCTAACGCAGGGTGCGGATCGTCGAGATCGGAATCTTCCGTGAGCGCCGCCGTCAACCACTGTGTCGCGGTCCTGAGCGGCATCGCGTGGGGCATGGCGCGCACGACGCCCGCGAACCCCGCGCGCGGCGGTTCTGGTTCGTCGATGATGCGGGCTCGCACCGCGGGCCAGACTACTGCCTGCTGGTATCGGTCGCGCAGGGACAGTGCGATGAGCGATGCTCGCGCCGTGTCTGTGCCGACGACGGCCGTGGCGATGCGATCGGCTTCGATCTCATGTGCACGCATGAGCGCGAACGAGTAGCCGTTCAGGTACGGTGAATACCACGCCAGGAATCGCTGCACCAGCATGCCGCCTAACTTGGAGCGGCGTTGTTGCATCGCGTCCGTCACCTGCGCCCAGGTTCCGCGAACCCGATAGATCCAGTTCGTGAAGCGCTGGTGTGCCCGCGACAGATGCGCGAATTCGTGGGCCAGCACGAATCGGTATTGCTCGACAGTCATCGCATTGAGCAACGGCAATCCGAGCACCAGATAGTTGCGCGGCCAACCGAAGAGGCCGAGTCGCGGGACCTGGGCCACCGATGCGTTGTACGAATTGCTGATGATCACACGGTGTGGAGCTGGCGCCTGGGCCGCACGCCGCAGTTCGTCGATCTGCGCGAACAGCGCTGGCGCGTCACGGCGTGTGATCGTTCGTCCGGTGGGCGGCTTGAGGGTGACCCACAGCGAGCGAGCCAGCGCCGCAATGAGTGCCAGGATTGGGAATGTCACCTTGAGCACGGCGCCGACAAGTTCCGTCTTGACCAGGCCCCAGACGATTGCAATCAGCAGCCCGATGAGGATGACAATCAAGAACCCGATGTATGCGTAGCCGAGGCCCGCCAGAAGCCCGACGCGCAGGCGATACGTCGTCGGACGCTCGGCGGCGAACGCCTCGAGTCGAAACACGAGAGATGCGTATTCGTCGTGGGTCACAAACTCGGATTCGGTGAGGAGACGTGCGAAGCGGTGCCAGGGAAGGCGACGACGCAGGCGACTAACGATGAAGGTCGCGCCGCGCCGCGTCCAGGGAGGCCGCCATCCGACATGACACGCGGCTGCCTAACCGACGCGGTCGGGCTGAGGCCGGGAGCGAGCCACGCACAAAGGACGAGTCGTGAAGGCGCCCCGGAACGCGCGCGGTAAAGCGAGCGCCTGCGTTGACCGCGTCGTCTGCGTCCGCTATGTTTTGCAGGCTGTGTGATTGCGGGGCGTAGCGTAGCCTGGTATCGCGCCTGCTTTGGGAGCAGGAGGTCACCGGTTCAAATCCGGTCGCCCCGACCTGGCAGTCGTCCCGAGTCACGACGAGTGGGACGAGTAAGCCGCCGCGCGAGAGGGAACTGGTTCGAGCGCCAGTAGCTCAGGTGGATAGAGCAACAGCCTTCTAAGCTGTGGGTCGGAGGTTCGAGTCCTCCCTGGCGCGTGGCGGAGTGGAATTGCGCCCTTAGCTCAATTGGCAGAGCAAATGACTCTTAATCATTAGGTTGTAGGTTCGATTCCTACAGGGCGCATCTGGCGCAACACCCAGATGCACGACGGCTCCGGCGATTCAACCGCCGGAGCCGTCGCATTTGTGTGACGTGCCTAACGCTGGCATTCGACGCAACGGGGGCCGCGGATCAATGGCCAATCGGAAAATCGGTGGGAAGCGCCACGCTCACCGCGGTCGTTCCCGCCGTGCACGTCGGATGACCGAATCCACTCGCGCTCACCTGATCCGCCCCGACCCCGGTCAAGTCGTAGATGATGTTGTCGAACGCGGGTGCCGGACTCACGCCGGCGGGTACGTGGTCGAGGCCCAAAAGGAACCGCACCTTCCACGCGATGTTGTGATCGGCGCAGCTCATGTCGCCGCTCACGCCGAGGCCGCCGAGTAGCGTGCCGTCGCTGGCGTACAAGGCGACGCCGCCGCCGAACACGTTGATGCCGCCGATGCGCTTGCCCACCATGAAGTCGTTGGCGGTCCCGTTGTCTTTGGGATTGCCGCCGTACGCGACGTCGGGATCGACCGGGTTACTCTCTTGCAGGCCGAAGAGGCTGCCGCCCGGTTGCGTTGCCGCGTAGAGGTTGGCGGTGGACAACGCGAGCGACGTCAGACTGAAATCGTTCGCGGTGTTCGCCTTCTGCGCCGCAATGACTCGACTCCCGGGCCACTGGTCGCCGGGTGCGTCGCCCGTGAATACGACCGCGACGACGATGCCGTTCCGATCCACGACGGCGCCCCACATATCGAGATTGAGTCCGCCGTTGTTCGAGTTGCGCGCTTGCGCGAGGGCCTGCTGCAGCTGGTCGTGCGTGGGGAGCCGGGCGTCGATCGGCTTGCGATTGCCTGCCGTGGTGGGTGCGGCGGCATCGCCGCAAGCGCCGATGCCCAGCACGATCGCGGTGCCGGCGAGCGCGACGAGCGCTCGACGGATGTACGGGAAGCGTGAACGCGACATGGGACCCCTCCTCGCGCGTGCGCGAGTGAGCGGCGGCGATTGGCCCGGCGCCGCCGATCCGGTGGAGCGCCGGGACGGCGCGCCGGAAGCGAGCGCTAGTGTAGGGGGAACTGTTGACCCGGCAAGGGCGTGTAGACGAGCGGGGGATGGCGCGGTCCGGTTGAGCGGCGTGCGCGGGTCGCGGAGCGGTGCACGAGACGGCGCGGGCGACGGATTTTTCGGGGCTTAAGCGCTTCCGTTAGGCAGGATACGCGGGCTCATGTGCGCGTGCTCGCGCACATGAGCATCATTTCACGAAAGGCGTCGAGCGTAACCCTTGAACTCTGGAAAATCCGCCAGTAAGTTGCTCGCCCCTTCGACAGATCGGTGCGAAAAAGTTGGCGCACCGGGGTTGACGCAGGGAACGCACGACGATAGGATTAGCGGCTGCCGCGGATTATTTGGCGGCCATGAAATTTTGAACGACGCTGATTGACAATCGATGTGAGAGACGGTTGTGCGAGGCGGACTCTATGAACTCGCGATCTGTTCAGATCGTGAGGGAGAGTCGACCTGAACAACTTTTTGTGATTCCGGCGTTGTCGTGCTTTGGGCACGGCAGCTGTCGGGAAGAGCCACAACGAACTTTCTATTGGAGAGTTTGATCCTGGCTCAGGACGAACGCTGGCGGCGTGCTTAACACATGCAAGTCGAGGGGGGTGGGGCAACCCACTCACCGGCGAACGGGTGCGTAACACGTGAGCGACCCGCCCTACCAGAGGGGGATAGCCGGCCCAACGGCCGGGTAATACCGCATACGCTCTTTGGGCTACATGGCCTGGGGAGGAAAACTCGAAAGGGTGCTGGAGGAGGGGCTCGCGGCCTATCAGCTAGTTGGCGAGGTAACGGCTCACCAAGGCGACGACGGGTAGCTGGTCTGAGAGGATGGCCAGCCACATTGGGACTGAGAGACGGCCCAGACTCCTACGGGAGGCAGCAGTGGGGAATATTGCGCAATGGCCGAGAGGCTGACGCAGCGACGCCGCGTGTGGGATGAAGCTCTTCGGGGTGTAAACCACTGTTGCCCGGGACGAAACTCCTGCATTGGCGGGATTGACGGTACCGGGTGAGGAAGCACCGGCTAACTCCGTGCCAGCAGCCGCGGTAATACGGAGGGTGCGAGCGTTGTCCGGAATCACTGGGCGTAAAGGGCGCGTAGGTGGCTCGTGAAGCGTGCGGTGAAAGTCCGAGGCTCAACCTCGGATCGGCCGTGCGGACTCGCGGGCTCGAGCGTTGTAGAGGCGGGTGGAATTCCGGGTGTAGCGGTGGAATGCGTAGAGATCCGGAAGAACACCGGTGGCGAAGGCGGCCCGCTGGGCAACTGCTGACACTGATGCGCGACAGCGTGGGGAGCAAACAGGATTAGATACCCTGGTAGTCCACGCCGTAAACGATGGGCACTAGGTGCTTCGGGGAGCGACCCTCGGAGTGCCGGCGCTAACGCATTAAGTGCCCCGCCTGGGGAGTACGGCCGCAAGGCTGAAACTCAAAGGAATTGACGGGGGCCCGCACAAGCGGTGGAGCATGTGGTTTAATTCGACGCAACGCGAAGAACCTTACCTGGGCTTGACATGC
>DATEKK010000088.1:0-6184 GCA_035277485.1 Gemmatimonadaceae bacterium | reverse complement strand
TAACGCATATTCCACGCTGACGCCGCGCTCGCGCAGGCGCGACGCGACCCGCATCGCATCGCCCACCGTGGCGCCGTCGCCGAACGCGACCCACACGTCCACGCCGGGCACCGCGGCCCGCATCTGCTCGCGCGCCCGCAGTAGCTCACCCAACACCACGTCACCCATGCCGAAGCCTAACGCCGGCAGGTCGGGACCGCCGCTCTGCTTGAGCAGGTTGTCGTAGCGCCCGCCGCCGCAGATCGCGCGCAACTCGCCCTTCGCGTCGAACAATTCGAACACGATCCCCGTGTAGTATGCGAGACCCCGCACGATCGAGAGATCGGGCTTTAGATACGCGCCGCCGCCCAACGCATCGACATACGACGCAAACCGCGAGAACTCGGCCACGATGGCTTCGCTGCCCCGGACACGCAGCGACTGGATCGCCTCGAGACTCGCGTGCTCGGGGATCGACATCACCGATCGCACAGCGTTCGCATCGAGTCCGAGTGCTTTCAACTTGTCTTCGGACACGTCGCGCGGCTGCCGATCGATCTTGTCGACCACCGCAAGCACGCCCGCGAACGCCCCATCGGGCACCCCCGCCGCCCACAGATACCCGTGCAAGATGCGCCGATCGCTCACGCGCGCGCGCACATCGTCGGGACCCAGGCCTAACTGGCGCATGATGTCGATCGCCGCCGCAACCAGCTCCGCGTCCGCGGCGACATCGGACTCGCCGACGATGTCCATGTTGAGCTGAAAGTGCTCGCGCAACCGGCCGCGCTGTTTGCGCTCGTAGCGAAACAGCTGCGGAATCGAGAACCAGCGCACGGGCTTCCGGAGGGCGTTCGCGCGCGCGGCCACCATGCGCGCGAGCGTCGGCGTCATCTCCGGACGCAGCGCCACCTCTCGGCCACCCTTGTCGACGAAATTGTATAGTTGGCCGACGATCTCGTCGCCGCTTTTCTTCGTGTACAACTCGAGCGGCTCGAGCGGCGGACCATCGTACTCGACGAAGCCGAACCGGCGCGCGACCTCACGCCACGTGGCGAAAATGTGCGAACGTTCCGCGAGATCGGCGGGATAGAAGTCGCGGAATCCGGGCAGTGCGCCTGAAACCATCCATGCAATTTATCCGGCGAACGGAGACACCTGCAAGCGCGACATCGCGTCGCCCACAGTGTGGAACGAGCCCGTGATGAGGGTCGTCGCCGCTCCCGAGCGCGCCATGTCGAGTGCACGATCGAAATCCGGATCCGCCTCGGCTGTCCAACCGTGTACGCGCGCAAACTCGACTGCTTCCGACAACACCCACGCGCGGTCCGAGGGCACACTCGGAGGCGCCGTCAATACGAAGCGGTCGACGTGCGCCGCGAGTGTCGACATCATCGAGCGCCAATCCTTGTCGCGCAGCACCATGAGCAGGCACACCAGCGGCCGCGGCGGAGCCAGCGTCGCGAGCGTGTCGCACAGCACCGCGGTGCCTGCAGGATTGTGCGCGACATCGAAAATCACGTTGCCGCACCACTGAAAGCGTCCGGGGATCGCGACGTTCCCAAGCGTCGCGCCGGCTGCGGCCGCGGCGTCTGCGTAGCGACCGCCCGCCAACTCCAGCATTGCGATCGCGGTCGCCGTGTTGGACGCTTGATACCGCCCAACGAGCGGCGTGTGCAAGCGACGCTGCGTTCCGTGCGCGCCGAGGGTGAACGACGTGCCACCCGCACCCACTTCGATATCGTCGAGCGTCCACTCGTCGTGGATGACCAACACGCGCGGCGATCCGGCTTGTGTAGCCAGCGTCGCGAGCTGCGCGCGAATCACGGGATCGGGCTCGCCAATCACGGACGGCACGTCGCGCTTGAAGATGCCCGCCTTCTCTACCGCAATGGCCGCGGTGGTGTCGCCTAAATACTGCTGGTGATCGAGACCGATCGACGTGATGCCGGCCGCATCGGGCGTGACCACGTTAGTCGCGTCGAGCCGCCCGCCCAGTCCGACTTCGAGCACCGCGACGTCGACGTGCGCGCGGGCGAAGTGCTCGAGCGCCATGCACGTCGTGGCCTCGAAGAACGTCGCGCCCAACCGTTCGACTTCGGGCGTCCAACGCGTGATGAAATCCATCACCGCGTCTTCGCCGATCGGTACGCCGTCGACCACAATGCGCTCGCGAAAATCGACCAGGTGCGGCGATGTATAACGCCCAACCCTGAGTCCCTGGGCGCGCAAGAGCGCGTCGAGTGTGGAGACGACGCTGCCCTTCCCGTTCGTCCCGCCCACGTGCAACACGGGCAGCCCGTCCTGCGGGTCGCCTAAAGAAGCGAGGAGCGCGCGTGTCGTGTCGAGGCCGAGTTTCCACCCGCCGCTGACGCGGGCGAAGAGTGTGTCGAGTGCCTCGCGGTACGTCGCGGGGTGCGTCAGGCCGATGTCCACCCTGCCGCCGCGGGTTGACCGCTCATGTGGCGCAGCAATTGGCCGACCGTGCTCTTCAAGTCGCGCCGGTGCGCCACGACGTCGAGCATGCCATGATCGAGCAGGAACTCGGCGGTCTGGAATCCCTCGGGTAGATCCTGGCCGATGGTCTGCTTGATCACGCGCGGACCCGCGAAGCCGATCACCGCACCGGGCTCCGCAATGATCGCGTCGCCCAACATGGCGAAGCTGGCGCTCACGCCGCCCATCGTCGGGTTCGTCAGGATAGAGACGTACGGGATGCGCCGCTCTGCGAGCTGCGCGAGGAGCGCCGACGTTTTCGCCATCTGCACGAGCGACAGAATGCCTTCCTGCATGCGCGCGCCGCCCGACGCGGACACGAGGACGAGCGGATACTTGCGCTCGAGCGACCGCTGGCCGAGCCGCGCGATCTTCTCGCCGACCACAGAGCCCATCGACCCGCCCATAAACGCGAAATCGAGGACGCCGAGGTTGATGGGCATCTCACCCAGCGTGCCGCCCACGGTGACGATGGCATCGCCGTCGCCGGCCTTGGCGAGCGCCTTCTTGAGACGGCCCGGGTAGTCCGGGAACGCGAGCGGATCGACCGAGCGGAGATCGACGTCCAGCTCCTCCCAGGACCCGTCATCCATGAGGATGTTGACGTAGTCGCTGGCGCGGACGCCGCGATGGTAGTCGCATTGCGGGCACACGTTGAGGTTGCGGACGAACTTCTCCCGCAAGTCGGTATGCCCGCATGCCTCGCACTTTTCCCACGCGTCGGCGGGGATTTCGAGCTTTTCCCGCCGCGGCTGTCGTGGTTTGCGCTCCTTTCTGAACCAGACCATGGGCGTAATGTGCGCGGGCGAGAGGGTCTTTGGAAGGCAGGAAAGCGACCGCTTCCCCATTCCCTAGGTTCGCGCCACCTTTTCGCACGTCTGGGTGTCGGACGTTCAACCTCGTGCGCAGAGTTGCCACATGAGCTGGTTCCTTCGCGACCTGCGGTTCGGAGCGCGCGCGTACCTGCGGCGACCGGTCTTCACGCTCATCGTCGTGGCGACCATCGCGCTCGGCGTGGGAGCAAACGCCGCGATTTTCAGCGTGGTGAGCGGGATCCTGTTGCGGCCGCTTCCGTATCCGCACGCGGAGCAGCTCTTCTCGTTCGGACACGACGCGCCCGAATGGCTCACGTCGGAGCCGGATTTTCTGGATTACCGGCGCGAGATGAAGTCGCTCGACGGGCTCTCGGCCTACACGCGAAGCGAAGCGACGCTGACCGACGGAGACAATCCGCAGCGTGTCCGCCTGGTCCGCGCCAGCGAAGGGTTCTTTCGCGTGTTAGGCGTGCACGCCATGCTCGGCCGCACGTTTCAGGACGACGAGCACGTGCCGCGTCCGGCGCAGGTCGTGGTGTTGAGCAATGCGCTCTGGCGGCGGAGCTTCGGCGCCAATCCGGCCATCGTCGGGCGCACGATTCGCGTGGAGGGAATCGCGCGGGTGGTCGTAGGCGTGATGCCGGCGCAATTCGACTACCCAGAAGCGCGCACCGACCTGTGGATGCCGCTGCCTAACTTCAATCCGGACAGCCTGGGCGATCGCAGCAACTACTACCTGTTCATGGTCGGCCGGATCAAGCCCGGCGTCACGCTGGCACATGTGCGCGCCGAAGCGGCTGCCGTCGCGCAGCGCATCATGCGCGACAATCCGCAGAACTTCGATCCGTCGCGCCCGTTGGTGCCGCACCTGTCGGCGGTTTCCGAGGACCTCGTGGGCAAAACGCGACCGTACCTCTTCGCGCTGCTCGGCGCGGTGAGCTTCGTGTTGATGATCGCGTGCGCCAACGTCGTCAACCTGCTGCTGGTGCGCGCCGAAGCTCGCCAGAAGGAAATGGCGTTGCGGAGCGCGATCGGCGCATCGCGATCGCGTCTCACGTGGCAGCTCCTCGCGGAGAGCAGCCTGCTGGCCGCCGGCGGCGCTGCGTTAGGACTCGCGCTCGCATGGGCCGGCGGGCAAGCGCTGCGCGCGCTGGCGCCGTCGTCCATCCCGCGCCTCGACGCGATCGGCGTCGACTGGCGGGTCGTCGCGTTCACGGCCTTCGTGGCGTGCGTCACGGCATTGCTCACGGGCGTGCTGCCGGCGTTGCGCGCGTCGCGCGTGCGGGCGGGCGAGGTGCTCAAGGACGCCGGGCGCGTGGTGGGATCGCACGGCGGCGCCCGTTCCGTTAGGCGCGCCCTCGTGACGGCCGAAGTCGCCCTGGCCGTAGTGGCCGTCGGCGGCGCGGGGATGCTCCTGCGCAGTCTGTGGAACCTCGAGTCGCACGCACTCGGCTTCGAGCCGCACAACGTGCTCACGGCCGGGGTGTCCATTGCCCGCACCGACTACGACGACGCGCACGCGGCCGTGTTCTTCGACCAGCTGGTGACGCGCATTGGGGCCGTTCCGGGCGTGCGCGACGCCGGCGCGGTCGGTTGGCTACCCGTCGTGGACGCCGGCGGTCTCTGGGGCTATCGCGCGGAGGGCACGGACTACACCACCACGCGCTGGCCCGACGCCGTGCCGCAGCAGATCACGCCGGGTGCACTATCGGCGATGGGCATTCCCCTGGTCGCCGGACGCGCCTTCACCGACGCGGATCGTCCGGGGTCGCCGCTCGTCGCGATCGTGAGCCGCAAGTTTGCCGACGCGACCTGGCCCGGGCAGGATCCGTTAGGCAAGCGCTTTCGCCTGGGCGGCGACTCGCCGTTCGTGACGGTTGTGGGCGTCGCGGGCGATGTTCGCTCGCGCGGATTCGACGACACGCCCGAAGCGACGATGTACTTCCCCTATGCGCAGAGCGGCATCAGCGCCTATGCTGAGCCGCGCCAGATGAAACTCGTGATCCGGGTCGAGCGCGACCCTGGCGCTCAGGCCGGCGCCGTGCGCGCGATCCTGCGATCGCTCGACGCGAGCGCGCCGTTGTCGGAAGTGCGCACCCTGGACGAGGTGGTCGGCACGTCCCTGTCCAACCGTCGCTTCACGACGACGCTCCTCGCCGGCTTCGCGCTGCTCGCGTTAGCACTCGCGGGCATCGGGACGTACGGCGTGGTCTCCTACGGCGTCGAGCAACGCGGCTTCGAGATCGGCGTGCGTAAGGCACTCGGTGCCGCCGACCAGGCCGTGATGGTGCTCATAATGTCGGAGGCAATGCGGCTGGCGCTCGCCGGCATCGCGGTTGGCCTGATCGCGACGGCCGGCGTTGGGCGGCTGATCCGCTCGATGCTGGTGGACGTCCCGCCGATCGACCCGGTTTCACTGGCGATGACCGCCGCGCTGTTGGCAGCGGTTGCGGCCGTGGCGGCGATGCTACCGGCGCGGCGCGCGCTCCGCGTGAGCGCGGCCGATGCGTTGAAAAGTTAGACGCCTGCCGTTGAATTCTTGGGTTCTTTCGGAAATTGCGTAAGAGATGAAGTGAGAGCTCTGGCTCCTCTCGAGGTTCGCGGTGGTAGCTGACCGCTCGTGCGCGTGGAGAGCTTCCTCGCTCTGTTGTAAACGATGACTACAAGGAAACGGCAGGGATAACTACAGGCATCGCTCTGCTGCGGCGGGTAGACCGGCTGTTACTGGCTGGATGGGTTGTTTTGTTGTCCCCTCACAACAGAGCGAGGAAGCCCTCCATGCGCGCCGCCCGTTAGCCCTCACGTCGCGCTGCCACCGGAGATTGAGGTATAGATGGCCGGAGGCGGCTGCACGGTCCAATACGTTTTGTGACCGCATCACCATCTTTTGTGAT
>DATEKK010000087.1:0-8001 GCA_035277485.1 Gemmatimonadaceae bacterium | reverse complement strand
AGCAGCGCGGCGATGCGCTGCCGCTGCGCGGCAGATGCCGCGAGCAGCGGCGACCGCGGCGCGCCGCCCGTTAGGCCGCCACCGGCCTGATCCATGGCGGCCTTCACGCCCGGCACACCCATGCCGCCCACGATCTCGTTGGACAGCGGCGTGAGGCGCGCTTGGAGCGCGGTCGCCCTCGCCCGGTCGCCCGCCTGGAACGCACGCGCCACGGATACCGAGAGCTCGCCCGCCAGGAGCGACACCGCGAGAATCCCGCCCGATGCACCTGATTCGAGCGCGTGCAGGAACGTCCCGCCGTTGCCGGTCAGCACCGAAAATCCATCGCTCTGCGAGGCCAGGTAGCCGCGCAGCAGGTCGATGTCGCCGGAGCTGTCCTTGACGCCCACGATGTTCGGGTGCGCCGACAACTGGCGCACGAGACCGGCATCCAACGCAAAGTGCATGTACTTGGGGATGTTGTAGAGCAGCACCGGCACCGGGCTGGCGTCGGCCACCGCGCGATAGTGCGCGCCTAACGCATCGACCGTCATCGCGTTGCTGTAGTAGTGCGGCGCGACAACGAGCACCGCGTCGGCACCGCGCTCCGCTGCGCGCTTCGCGCGCGCAATGGTTTGCCGCGTCGATTCGCCGCCCACGCCGACGAGCAGCCAGCGGTCGTCCGCGACTAACGGTCTCGCCCATTCGACCAGTTGATCGCGCTCCCGCTCGTCGAGCAGCGCTGCTTCGCCGGTGGAACCGCAGAGCAGCACGCCGGTCACGCCGTGCGCAACGTGCGTCCGCAGGTTTCCCGCAAACGCGTCGGGCGCGAGGTCGCCGGTTTTGCCGTCGAATGGCGTCACGACGGGCGCGATGACGCCCGAGAACGATAGCCGCTGCCGTGTATCCATTGTTCCGAATCAGTAGCCGAGGGTGCGGTCCACCACGTTGCGCATGGGCTCACCACGCGCGAAGCGATGCCAGTTGTCGATCAGGAGGTCCAGCTCGCGGCGCCAGTAGCCGCGCGGCGAGACAGCCGAAACATGGGGGGTCAGTACCACCGACGACAGCCCCCACAGCGGGCTCGACGCCTCCAACGGCTCGTGCGCGAACACATCGAGCACGGCGCCGCGCAGACGGCCCGACGCGATGCGCTCCGCGAGCGCGCCTTCGTCCACGAGCGACCCGCGCGCGACGTTCACCACGATGGCGTGCCGCGGCAGCCGGTCGAGCACCTGGGCGGTCACCAGGCCGCGCGTCTCGTCGGTGGCCGGCGCCGAGACGATGAGGATGTCGGTATCGCCTAACGCACTCGCCCAGCCGTCCGGACCGAGCACGCCGGCGAATCCGTTAGGCGCCCCGCGCTCCGGGTGACGCCGCACGCCGCGGCACGTGGCGCCGAGGAACGTGAGACGCTGCGCGATCGCGCGGCCGATGCCGCCGGCACCCACGATGAGCGCGCGACAGTCGCCCACCTCGCGCACGAGCGTCCCCGGTCCCGTGAACACCGCGCGATCCCAATGGCGGGCGCGCTGGCGCTCGCGCGCAATGTCCAACCCGCGCAGCAGCACGAGCACGCCGGCCACCACGTGCTCGGCGATAGGCGTCGCGTGAACGCCCGCCGAGTTCGTGACGATCACTTGGCTCGCCCGCATCTCGGGAAACAGCAACGTGCCCACGCCGGCAGCGGCGGAGTGCACCCAGCGCAAACGAGGCGCGTCGGCGAACAGCGCGCGCGACATCCCGAATCCCGCGTACGCTTCCGCGCTACCGATTGCGGCGCGCGCCTGCTCGCTGGGCGGCGCGCCGCCGTCGCCATCGGAGATGGTCGGCGCGTCGATGACGATCGCTTCCCAACCGGCGGGCGCCGTGTTTCGCAGCTGCGCCATGCCCTCCTCCGGCAGCGCCCACGCTGCCGCGGTTGCGTTCAAATCGGCGACGAGACGGCGCGGCACGTTAATCTACGTACACGCTCACGACGTCTTGGCGGCGGCGCAGAATGTCGATGAGCACGTCGAAGCGCTTGGACGGGCCGACGAGCGTCAACTCGAACGTACGATCGCCCACGTGGTCGTACGTGCGCCGCGACCGCACGTGCACGCCCGATTCGCGGAACACGTCCTCGAAGGTGCCGAAATCTGTGTTAGGCACGACGCGCAGCGTCGCCGTTACCGTGCGGCGCACCGACATGAGCCGGCGCTCGATCGGCCGGAACCCCACCAGCACCAGGAACACCACCACGGTGGTTCCTACCGCGGGCGCGTACGCGCCGGCCCCGACCGCCATGCCGATTGCCGCCACCACCCAGATGGTCGCGGCAGTCGTGAGCCCAACGATCCCGCCGCGCTCGTGCAGAATCGCACCGGCACCCAGAAATCCGATACCGGTCACGATCTGCGCGGCAATTCGCGTCACGTCTCCATACGGCTGCCCGGCGGACGAGAACCCGATGAGTCCGATCGCGATCGACACGTGCGTGAACAACGCCGCGCCGACGCAGATCAGAATCGTCGTGCGCAAACCCGAGGCCTTGCCCGACAGCTCCCGCTCCACTCCCACCACGCCGCCTAACGCAACGGCCACGAGCAGCTTGATCAGCAGCTCGAGTCTCGCGGGATCATTGACGGAGTCGATCATAGAGCGAAGTGGCGAGAGTGCGCGGCTACAGCAAACCCATTGTCGTCTTCACGGCCGTCATCGTTTCGCGCGCCATGACGCGGCACCGCTCGGCGCCCGCGGCGAGGATCTCGGCGATGCGCTCGGGATGCGCCTGGAGGTCGCGCGCGCGTTCGCGAATCGGATTGAGCGCGCGCAGCATCGACTCGAGCAGCACCTTCTTGCAGTCGATGCAGCCCCACCCGGCGGTCCGGCACTGCACCGCGACGTGTTCGACTGTCGCCGGGTCGCTGAATCCTTTGTGCAGATGATAGATGTTGCACACTTCCGGCGTGCCGGGATCGGTGCGACGCACGCGCGCCGGGTCCGTCATTGCCGGCCGCAGCTTAGCCCAGATCGCCTCCGGCGACTCGAGCAAGCCCACCGTGTTGCCTAACGACTTGGACATCTTGCTCTGGCCGTCCAGCCCCATGATGCGGCGCGCCGGCGTGAGCAGCGGCTTCGGCTCGGGAAAATAGCTTACGCCGAACTTCGCGTTCCACCGGCGCGCCACCTCGCGACTGAGCTCGAGATGCTGTACTTGATCCTCGCCCACCGGCACAAGATCCGCGCGATACAACAGAATGTCGGCCGCCTGCAGCACGGGATAGTTGAGCAATCCCGCGAGCACGCTCTCCTGACGCGATGCCTTGTCCTTGAACTGCGTTTGCCGCTCGAGCTCTCCGAGCGGCGTCACGGTGTTGAGTATCCACGCAAGCTCGGTGTGCTCGGGCACCATCGACTGGACGAACAACGTACATTTCTCGGGGTCGAGCCCCGCCGCGAGCAGCGACACAGCCATATCGAACGTACGTTGGCGCAGGTCAGCGGGCTCGTAGTGCCCCGTGATGGCGTGGTAATCGACGATACAGAACACACACTCGTAGCGGTGTTGCAATTGCACCCAATTCTTCACCGCGCCGAGGTAGTTCCCGATGTGCAGCTCTCCGGATGGCTGTATTCCGCTGAAGATCCTGGACATTTCAAGAAAGTATGAGCGCTCCAGAACGGGTGCAAGCAGACATCGCGACGCGCGCACGTGCGCTCCTCGCGGTGATGCATCGAGCGGCGGACACGGCCGCGCAATACATAACCGAGCGCAGTGTGCATCGCGACACGCTCGAGTGGCGATCGAAAGCGCACCAGGATTACGTGAGTGACGTCGACACCGGGGCCGAGCGCATCGTGCGCGAGACGCTCCTCGCCGCTGCGCCCGCGGCTCGCATCCTCGGCGAAGAACTTTCTCCCGACGCGACGCTCGATGCCGAGACGTTGTTCGTCGTCGATCCGCTCGACGGCACGACCAATTTCTTGCACGGCTATCCGCAGTACGCGGTCTCGATCGCGCTCGCCATTCGCGGAACCCTCGTCGCGGGCGTCGTGCGCAACGTCGTCTCGAAGGAGACGTTTTCGGCTCTGTTGGGCGAAGGCGCGACACGCAACGGCGCACCGATCAATGTCTCGCGCATCGATGATCCATCGCTGGCGTTGGTGGGCACCGGGTTCCCATTCCGCACGCTCGAGGAGTTGCCGCGCTATCTCCAGCAGCTCGACGCGATCGCGCGCGCGACATCGGGTGTGCGACGCGCGGGATCGGCTGCACTCGATCTGTGCGACGTCGCGTGCGGACGGTTCGAGGCGTTCTGGGAGCTCACGCTGTCGCCGTGGGACTTTGCGGCTGCGGCGCTCATCATTCGCGAGGCAGGCGGAACGATCACCGCGGTCGGCGGCGGACCGCTTCCCCTCGCGCGCAGCAGCGTCCTTGCCGGCACGCCGGTCATGCATGCGTGGCTCGGCGGGATGCTGGCGCGCGCCACGCGCGGCCTATAGATGAGTCGATCCTAAGGACCGACGACGCTCCCGCATCACAACACGGCCGGGTACATTCACTCGCATTACGAGAACTTCGGTACCATAGCACCAGAGGGCGATGCGCGCGTTCGGTAGGCGAATCGGAACAGCGTTGGTCATAGGTGTCGCGTTCGCCACGGCTGCGCACGCTCAGGCGGCGCAAAAGCCAGCCGGCCGCCCAGCGGCGTCGTCCAAGGCCGCGTCGGGGATCGCATCGCCGGTCACCGCCGATCAGGTGTTGAAGCACCTGCACCTGACGATCGACTGGTATCGGCGGCTGTCCACGCTGTCGCAGTCTTCCGATCTCTCCGACAACGAGCTCGCACACGATCGCCTGCAGCGCACGTCGCTCGCGGCAGTGCAGTACGCGTTCGACTTTGCGGCAGCCGCGGCGCGTCTCGTCGACGCTTCAAACGCTCCGGCGGATACCACGGCCATCGATTCCTCCGACGACGCGGCGCGCCTCCAGCGCTCGGCGGCGCGCGCGGCGGGACGCGTGGCGGGGCTGCAGTCCAGGCTTGCCGCGCTGGACAGCGAGATCGCGCGCGCCCCGGCTCGTTCGCGGGCCGGCCTCACGGCCCAACGCGACGAGCTGCAATCGGAGCTCAATCTTTCGCTCGAGGTCCAGAAGACCATCCTCGAGCTGCAACGCTTCGCGGCGACCGTGGCCGCACGGGGTGTCGCCGGAACCGGTAGCCTAACGGGACAGATCGCGGAGATCGCGCGCACCATTCCCGAGGCACGCCGAAGCGTGGCGCCACCCGAACGAACCACAGCGGCTGCGCCGACAACACCCGCAACGACCACCGATACCAACGCAGCCGCACGCGCGCCGACGACGCTCGTACCCACCGCTTCCGCCTCGCCGGCGACGAACACTGGACGATCACGCGGACTGCTCGCGCTCGCCTCCGACTGGTTTGCGTTGCGCGGCACGCGCCGGAATCTCTTGTCGGCCATCGACGCAACGGATGAATTGTCCACATCGATCGATTCGCTGCGCGCCGCCGTCGGCCGCCGGGCCCGCACGCTCGTGCGCGCGCACGCGGCGGATACGGGTGCCGTCGATCCATCGCAGCTGCTCCTCGTGCAGCATCAATTCGACAGCGCGGCGACGCGGTTCCGGCAACTGTCGACGCTCCTCGTCCCGATCGGCGAACAGGACATCACGGTGGACGACGCGCGCGGCACGCTCACCGAGTGGAGCGACATCATCAAGGGGCGGGCCAACGAGGCGTTAGGCGAGCTCCTCTTGCACGCGGTGATCCTGCTCGTCTCGATCGCGATCGTGCTCTTCATCTCGGAGATCTGGCGGCGCGCGACGTTCCGCTATCTCCACGATGCGCGGCGGCGGCGCCAGTTCCTGCTGTTGCGCCGCGTGGCAGTGGCGATCGCGCTGCTCGTCATCATCGTGATCGGCTTCGTATCCGAGATCGGGTCGCTGGCGACGTACGTCGGGTTCCTCACCGCCGGTCTCGCGGTCGCGCTGCAGAACGTCATTCTCGCGGTAGTCGCGTATTTCTTTCTCATCGGCCGCTATGGCGTTCGCGTGGGCGATCGCATCACACTGTCAGGCGTCACGGGCCGCGTCGTGGACATCGGGCTCATTCGCATTTACCTGATGGAGCTCGCGGGCCCGGAGCTGCAGCCGACCGGCCGCATCGTCGTGCTGTCCAACGCGGTGTTGTTCCAGCCGTCGGCGCTGTTCAAGCAGATCCCGGGGGCCGAGTACACGTGGCACACGGTGACGCTGTCGCTGCCGCCAACGACCGACGTCACCGCCACGCAGTCGAATCTCAAGTCGGTGGCCGACAAGGTGTACGCGACCTACCGGCGCGGCATTGACGAGCAGCACGCGACCATGCAGCGGATGGTCGACTTCGACACGTCGACGCCGGAGCCGCAGGTGGACGTGCGCTTCACGGAGCAGGCGCTCGAGTTCGTCGTCCGTTACCCCGTGCTGCCGGAGCAGGCGGCGGCCAACGACCAGGTGATGATGAAAGCCCTGCGCGAAGCTGTCGGACAGCAGGCCGCGCCGGCGGCGGCCGAACAACCTGCCTAACGGACATATTCCCCTCCACGCAACCGAGGTGTGTCGATGAACTGGTTGACGATCGTCTTGCGGCTCGTGCACGTGGTCGGCGGTGTGCTCTGGGTGGGATTCGCGGTGTTCGGCGCCTTCTACCTCTTTCCTTCGATCGCTGAAACCGGACCCGAGGGCGGGAAAGTGATGGCGGTGCTGCAGCGCCGCGGTCTGCTCACGGTCTTTCCGATCGTCGCGCTGCTCACCGTGTTGAGCGGATTCTGGCTGTACGTGCGCGCGGCGCGCACGGCGCCCGGATTCGGCTCGTCGCGCATGGGCATGACGTTAGGCTTCGGCGGGTTGTGCGCGCTGCTCGCGTTGTTCATCGGGATGCTCGTCATCACGCCGTCCATGAACCGCGCGACCGCGACGGCGCAGCAGGCGGCGCAGGCGCAGGCCCACGAGGAGCGGCAAGCGCTAATGGGCCTGTCCGCGACGCTGCGGGGCCGCGCGGCCGCGGCGTCGCGGATCGCGACGCTGCTGCTCATCGTCGCGGCCGGCGCGATGGCGATCGGACGGTATGTGTAGCGGAGGGCGAGGGAAGCGCTCGCTGTCGCCCGCTTGGGGAAGCGCTCGCTGTCGCTCGCTTGGGGAAGCGCTCCGCTTGGGGAAGCGGCGGCGACGCCGCCTTTGGGATTGGAACAACATCAATGGTCCGCGCAGCCTGACCGCCATGCGCTAGTGGGACGCGTCTGCATTTCTGTTAGCAGGAAGCGAGCGCAGTGGTGAGCTTCCTCGCTCTGGGGAACACGGATTGGGCGGATTGAACGGATCTTACGGATGGCTGGGCGGCGAGAAGCAAAGCGCTACAAAAAAAATCCCTTGGTCCGGCTGTGTCCCCGGGAGTGTCCGCTATCAAGTCGTGGATGCCTGGCCAAACAGCGGACGCGGATCAGGAGCAACTAAACGTTCCCAAGATCCGTTCAATCCGCCCAATCCGCGTTCCCCAGAACGAGGAAGCCCACCAGGCGGCGTTCGTGCGACCGGACGCAGTCTCCTTTGCTATCAGAAAATCGGACGGCGTTCACTAGGCCGCGCGATGCGGCGATCTCCATCCAGAGACAACTGATGTCCTTCCGCTCCCCAAGGCGGCGTCGCCGCCGCTTCCCCAAGCGGAGCGCTTCCCGAAGCGAGCGACAGCGAGCGCTTCCCGTTACAGGAGCAGCAGCTCATACGCAGTGGCGATCTCCCCGCCGCCAGGACATCTTCAAACCATGAAAAAGAAGCACACCGCTCCACCCATGCCGCAGCACGGTCGCGATCGCGCGCCCAGGGGCGCACCATCGCCGATCCGGGAGCAGCGGTCCGCCACGCCGAGACAACCCGCCAAGCCGCGCCATACCGCGGCGCGGTCCGGCCAGCGCGGTCGTTAGGCAAGCCCGTTCGCCATGTCGCTCGTCGAATGCGTCCCGAACTTCAGCGAAGGCCGCCGG
>DATEKK010000086.1:0-13179 GCA_035277485.1 Gemmatimonadaceae bacterium | reverse complement strand
ACGTGATGCTTGACACCCGCCGTGGCTTCGGCCGCCAGCTGGTTGCGCGTCGACGTCTCGAAGAACCTGAGCACGGCCGCATCCTCGAACGAGGGCGAGTTCGACACGTCGACCACGACGTCCGCGCCCGCGAGTACCTGGGCCAACCCCTCGCCCGTGATGGTGTTCACACCCGTGTTCAGCGCCGCCGGTACGGCCTGATGGCCATCCGCACGCAGGCAGGTGACGAGCTTCGAGCCGATGAGCCCGGTCCCGCCGATGATCACGATCTTCATGATGAGCTCCTCAGTTAGGCAGCGTTAGGCAACCGACGCGCCGGCCATCGCGCGCTCGCGCGCCCGCGGCGCCGGCGCGCTGCGCACGAACTGGAGCAGCTCGGCGTTCACCTGGTTCTGGTGCGTCGACGTGAGCCCGTGCGGCGCCCCTGGATAGTACACGTCCTTGGCCCCCTTGATGAGCCGCGCCGAGCGCATCGACGAGTCGCGGATCGGCACGATCTGATCATCCTCGCCATGCAGCAGCAGCGTCGGCACGTCGAACTTCTTCAGGTCCTCGGTGAAATCGGTTTCCGAGAACGCCTTGATGCACTCGTACGAGTTGAGCAAGCCGGCCTGCATGCTCCAGATCCAGAATTGATCGAGGATGCCTTGCGACACCTTCGATCCGGCACGGTTCGCGCCGTAAAACTGCTTCGCGAATTCCTTGTAGAATTGCGCGCGATCATCGAAGAGCGCCTTCCGCAACCCGTCGAACAACTCCATCGGCAATCCCTCGGGATTGTTCGGTGTCTTGATCAACTGCGGCGGCACCGCGGCGATCAACACCGCCTTCGACACCCGCGACGTTCCGTGGCGCCCGATGTACCGCGCCACTTCCCCTCCTCCGGTCGAGTGGCCCACGAGCGTCGCGTCGTGCACGTCGAGCTCCTCGATCACCGCGGCGAGATCGTCTGCGTAGGTATTCATGTCGTTGCCGGACGACGGCTGGCTCGACCGTCCGTGACCGCGCCGATCATGCGCGATCGTGCGGAAGCCATTCTGCACCAGGAACAACATCTGTCCGTCCCACGCATCCGCGTTGAGCGGCCAGCCGTGCGAAAACATGACGACGGGACCCTTGCCCCAATCCTTGTAGTAGAGGCGCGTGCCGTCATTCGTGGTGATGGTGCTCATGACAGTGCTCCTTGTGGAAGGTGAACGAGGGAGCACGTTGCAACAGAGCGCGACGACTCGCGTCCGTCAGATTCCCTAGTCGGCGCCGTTACATGACCGGCGACGGTGCCGCGGGTGCGATGTCCCGAATGGCGTCGCGGAGACTTCGCCGAGAACTGATGCCCAGTTTCGTGTACACCTTGCGCAGGTGATACTCGGCGGTGCGCGGGCTGATGAACAACTGCGCACCGATCTCGGGATTCGTCCGACCCTGCGCCGCGAGACGAGCAACCAGCACTTCCTGAGCGGTGAGATCGTCGCGCGATTCCATCACGCGTTTACGCACCGTCTCGCCGGTGGCCGCCAACTCGCCTCTCGCGCGCTCGGCGAACGCGTTGGCGCCCATGCTCACGAGCATGTCGTACGCGAGCCGCAACTGCTCTCGCGCATCGACGCGACGCTGCTCGCGACGGAGCCACTCGCCGTACACCAAATGTGCGCGCGCCAAGTGCACGACCATCCGGCAGCGCTCGAGCCGCGTCAACGACTCGCGATACAATGCATCTGCAGACCGTCCGTGCTCGAGCTGCGCACTTGAACGAGCGAGGACGCCGAGTGCCCAGTTGGTTCCGGCCGCGCGCGCGCGTTCCTCGAGTTGCTGGAGCGCATCGGCCGCAACGTCGCGCGCACCGCTGCGGGCGGCGGCTTCGATCAGCTCGACCAGCGACCAACCGAAGAAGCCCAGGTCGTCGTAGCTGCACGCGTGTTTCGCGGCGGCCAGTGCGGCGTCGTACCGGCCGAGCCCGTTGTACAGCACCGCGGTCGCGTATCCGGCGAGACCGAGCGCACGTCCTTCGCCTCTCGCCGTGGCCTCCTTCACGCTGGACTCGATCTGCCTAACGGCGCGGGTTTCATCGCCGCGCCATGCGGCGAGCGCCAGCGACGTGTAGCGCAGCGGCGCGTTACCGGTGGCCTCGGCGATTGCGTCGGATTCGTGAATCAGCGCAGCAGCGGCCGCGAATTCTCCAGCGTGGAGGTGCACGGCGGCGCGGTAGCTGAGCGCGATCGGAAGACTCGCCAGCGCGCCCGCATCGCGAGCGAGTCGCACCGCGCGGGTCGCCAACTCGTGCCACGAGTCGTCGTCCCACAAGTCGGCCGCCATTGGCTCGGGCGCCACCGGACACGCGGTCCACAACCATCGAATGACGCCGTCCTTGTTGCGAACGGCGTGATGACGAAACGCGCGCAGCGCCTTCTTGAGCGGCTCGACTCCCGCCGCGTATCCGTCGGCGAATCGCGTCGTCAGCCCGTCGAGCAGGAGGTCCGTCGGACGCGGCGGATCCGGTCCGGGCGGCGCCGCTCGAGCAGCTTCGGCGACGCGCACTGCATCGCGCGCACCAAGTCGCCCGACAAAAATTTCCGCACCGAGCGCTTCGACGTAGGTCTCGCGCGCAAGATCTGGTTGGAGCGCCTCGAGACGTTTCGCCGCGTCGAGTAGCAGTGAGGGTGCATCGCTCCCGCGACGCTGTGTGAACACGATGTGCGCGCGCATGCGGGCGAGTCGCGCGCGCTGCAGATCATCCAGCGGACCAATTTCAGCGATCGCGAGGAGATCGTGAGTCGTGCTCGCAGCCCCTGCCTCGAACTTCGCCTGCGCTGCGGCGAGCGCACGCACGACGCGACGTGCGCGATCGGGGGTGAGGTCGGTCGCTCGCTCGAGAAATGCCGCCGCGGCTGCGATGCCGCCGCGACTCTGCGCTCGGTCCGCCGAGCGCTCCAACTCGCACGCCACTGTTTCATCGGGACCGATTGCCGCTTGTGCGAGATGCCAGGCACGTCGATCCGGATCGATGTCAGCATCGGTGACCGCGGCGAGCGCTCGATGTATGTCCTGACGTTCTCGCGTCGTGGCCGCGCGATACGCCGCTGAGCGTGCGAGCGGATGACGAAAGCGTACGCGAGCGCCGAGCTCGATGAGACCATCGGTGACAGCGGGTGCCGCCGCATCGGCGGCGATGCCGAGTGTCTCCGATGCGCGTCCGAGAAGGATCACATCGCCGACTGGTTCCGCGGCGGCTACCAGGAGGAGTCGTCGCGACTCGATTGGGAGCGAGCGGACGCGTCGCAGAAAACTCTGTTCGACGAGACTCGACACCGGTCGAGCATCGGGGCTACGGAACCCGCCTGCGAGCTGCGCGGCGCTGAGTCCCTTCGGCAATTCCAGCAGCGCGAGCGGATTCCCATTTGACTCGGCGACGATGCGGTCGCGCACGCGTTCATCGAGTCGACCAGGAATCGCCGAATTGAGCAGCGCGCGAGCGTCCGCATCACTCAAACCCTCGACCACCATGGCCGGCAGCGTGCCGAGCTCATTGTCCTCGCGCGTGTCGCGGACGGCGAAGATGATGGCGACGGATTCCGCGAGAAGACGGCGCGCCACGAAGGCGAGTACCTGGGCCGACGCGTGGTCGAGCCACTGCGCATCATCGACCACACAGATGAGTGGCTGCTTTTCGGCCGCCTCGGACAACAGGCTCAGCACCGCCAGTCCGAGGAGAAAGCGGTCCGCGGCCGCGCCGGTGCTGAGGCCGAAAGCAGTTTCGAGCGCATGGCGCTGCGGTGCTGGTAAGTGCTCGCGATGACTCAAGAGGGGCGCGCAGAGCTGGTGCACGCCCGCGAACGCGAGCTCCATCTCGGACTCGACTCCTACGGCGCGCGCGATGCGACAGCTCGAGGCCTTTGCCACGAGGTACTCGATGAGCGCGGACTTGCCGACGCCGGATTCGCCGCGGAGGACGAGCACGCGACTGTGACCGTGCCGAACATCGTCGAGGAGTCGATCGAGCGAATTGCACTCGTGGTGGCGGCCGCGGAGCTCTGTCGCGCGAAGCGAGCCGGGCGTTCCCATCGCCAGAGTTTCGGGAGTTCCGGGATGGGAGTGAGATGCCATGCCGCGCACCGCGTTTTGGTTCAGCTATCGATCGGGGCCGAGCTATCGAAGCGTAGCAAGCGGTACCGATCGTTACAAACTCGGCAGTACGTCAGCCAGCATCACGAGATCCGCCATCGTGAACGTCCCTCTCGTGTGCGACGGCAATTCCGGGCGCCAGTCGGGCCGGGACGCACGGAACGAGCTTGCGTCGTGGTCGAGGAGCCCGACCAATACTTCGCCGACGATCCGGCCGCCCACCTCGCCTAACCGATCACCGTTGCCCTGCACTTCGGATTCTTTGAGCACGTAGTACCAGAGCGGCGTTTCCAGATCCCAGCCTAACGATGCGAGACCAGTCTGCTCCCGGGTGAGCGGCGTCGCGCCGATGTGTCGGGCGATCGTCTCGCCCGATGGCAGGCCGACGGCGTGGCCGCGCTGCAGATCGCGCGCGGCCAGGCTGTGAAAGGCCTCGATCTCCACGTCGCCGGTCAGCGCCAGAGGCAGGTTCAGGATAGGAGCGCAGACGAGGCCATCCATCTTCTTGGCGCGCTGCGCCGGCGTCCGGTCCGGAACGTCGAAGAACGCCGCCCAGTCGATGACGCGCGAGGCGGGCACGGGCCGAAACCCCACGAGGTCGGGGAACAGGGCCACCGCTCCGCCGTCGGAGCCGAGCCGATACCTCTCGCGGAGCTGCCCATGGCCGTAGCGATACGCGGCATCGGCGAACTCGAGCGGAATGAAGGGATCAATTCCGGGATGGTAGTAGCGAGAATCACCGGCTACGATTGCGTCAGTCAACGCGCTACCGATCAACTCCGGCAGAAAATCGTTGAGAATGATCCACTGATAGTGCCACTGGACGAGCCGCTGCGCCTCGGAGAAAACGCGCTCTTCCGGCGTACCCTTGCCGCGCAGCCAATCGACAATGCGATTGTGAAACTTGCAGAACAGCACCTGCATCTGCGACACGAGCAGGTGTGAGTCGTTTCGCGGATCGGCGATGATCGCGATGCCCTGGGCGTTGCGCTGCAGATCGTCGGGCTTGCCCGCATCGTTCAAGCCTAACAGAAGCTTCGCGGGGTCGTGCACGTCGTACAGGTACGGATCGCCGGCGGGCCCCGAACCGTAGAGGAACTCGAGATTCAGCTTCTGGCGCCGCACGTTCTCGAGCGCCTCGACGTTGGCGCGATCGACCAGCGGCGAGCGATCCGCGGTGATGTCGTGGGCGATGAACTGACCGATCACGGTCCATCCGGCGGCTCCCGATGCGTCGTATTTCCCGTCTGCGGCGCTGCTGTAGTCACCGAGTCCACACGACGTCCCGAGTTTCCGAAGGAACGACTCATCACTGGGCAGTGCGGGCAGTTCGGGGAACATGCGCCGATAGGCGCCGCCGGACTTCGCCGCTGCGTCGATGTCATGAGCCGGCGCTCGGCTCGGCGCCAGGCAGTGGTGCGGCACTATGGATCGGGTGATGGAATGCACGGTCATCGGACTACCCTCGTGGATACAGCGAAGCGGTGAGCTTTTCAATGTAGACGGGTAGGGAAAGGGGGAAGCGCTCGCTGTCGCTCGCTGGGGGAAGCGCTTCCCTCTTCCCTCGCCTAACGCAGCAACTCGGACGCGCCCACTATCCGTCGGCGCGCAGCGTCTCCGCGGGGTCGACGCGCGCAGCGCGGCGCGCCGGAATCCAGCTTGCAAGAATCGCCGCAGCGAGCAGGATCGACGCTGCGCCGCCCACGGCCGCCGGGTCCCACGCCGTGACGCCGTACGCGATCGAGCGGGCGAGCGGCGCCACGACGGCGAACAGCGCGAAGCCGGCTGCGAGACCGACGGCCGTCACGGCCATCGCTTCCCGCGTCGTGGCGCCTGCAACGGCGCCGGGCGTTGCCCCGAGCGCGATGCGGATGCCGATTTCGCGCCGCCGCAGTGCGACGACGTAGCCCATGACGCCGTACAAGCCGAGCGCGCCTAACGCAAGAGTCACGAGGGCCGCGGCGCCAAGGACGAGCACGGTGAAGCGTAATCGCGCGGTGGACGCGCGAACCGCGTTGGTCATCGACTGCGTGTCGAACACCGGAAGGGATGCATCCAGCTCGCGCACGATGCGTTGGACCGCGGGCGTGAGCGCCGATGGATCGCCTGTCGTACGAACGACGAGGGCCATCGTGCGCGCGGCGTGGGGTCCCGTGGGATCCGTGTATTCCGTTTCCGGGAAATACACGACCGGCGACGGTACGGTGGCTAACGACGAATCGCGCGTGTTCGCCACCACGCCGACGACCGTGTACCACCGACTCGTCGGCAGCACACGAAAGCGTTTGCCGATCACGGAACGCCCCGTCGAGTCGTGCCAGAACATGGCGGCGGTGCGGCTCGAGACGATCGCGTCGCCCTCTCGCTGTGCGTCGATCGCGTCGAACAGCTTGCCGCTCAGCAGCGGGATCTTCATCGCCTCGAAGTAGTCGCCGCCGACGGTCGTGAAGAGCTGGAGCGGCGGGAGCTTGTTGTCGGTCGAGGCTGCCCCTTCGGCATAGAGCGGATTGTCGTCGAACCCCCGAGACACCAGTGGCAGACGCGAGGTGAGACCTGCGCGTGTGACTCCCGGCAATGCCCGGGATCGCTCGAGGAGCGTGGTGTAGAACCGCACGATCGCTGTGTCGCCGGCGTATCGGCTCTGCGGCAGCGACACCCAAAAGGTCGCGACGTGTCCGGCATCGAAGCCCGGCCTAACGGAGTGCAGGCGTGCGAACGATCGTACGAGCAGCCCGGAGCCGGCGAGCACCACGAGCGCGAGCGCGATCTGCACCGCAACGAGCGTCTCGCGCGTGCGATTCGCGGCGCGGCTCGCCGTGCCGCCGCGGGTGCTGGTCGTGAGGCGAAGAAGGCCGCGGCGGAGCCGGGCCAACGGGATGACGCCGCTCAACAGCGCGCCACACGCGGACGCGACCAGCGCGAACAGCACGGCCTGCCAATCGACCCGAACTTCGGCGAGCCGCGGAAGATCGGCCGGTCCATAGCGGGCGAGCACGCCGAGCGCGGCGCGGGCGATAGCGAGGCCACACACCCCGGCCACCGATGCGACAATGGCGAGCTCGGCGAAATACGACCGGGCGAGGCGCGCGCGGCTCGCACCGAGCGCTTGGCGCATGGCCAGCTCGGATTGGCGGGCGTCGAAGCGCACCAGCGCAAGGTTGCCGACGTTGATGCACGCGACGAGGTACAGGAGCGTTGCCGCCGCCGCGGTGAACCAGAGCGTCGTCGATACGCCGCCGACGATGTCGTCGCGCAACGGCGTCAACACCGGCAGAGGTTTCGTTTGCGCCAGGATTTGACCCGTCGAGATGCCGGGAACGAATTGCGGGTAGAGATTGGCCGCTCGAGGGAGCACGGTGGCGAAGTCGCGCTCCGCCATGGCCGGTGTGACCCCACGCTTGAGGCGCGCGATGCCGTCGAACGCGAAGGCCGCCGGCGGCGGGTTTGCGGGGTCTATGCCTAACGGAACCCAGAGCGCCACCCGCGACGATGGGATGCCGAACGACCTGGGCAGCACGCCGACGATTCGCAGCGAAACGCCGTTGACGTCGACCAGTTTGCCCACAATGTGCGGATCGCTCCCGAACATCGAGCGCCACAGCGCTTCGCTGATCACCGTCACGTCCGCGCCGCCGGGCCGATCCTCGTCGGCCGCGATGACGCGGCCGCGCAGCGGCGTGACGCCTAACACACTGAACAGGCTCGCCGTGCATCCCGCGATCTGCAGTCGCTGCGGGTCGGTGGCCTGCCCAACGGCCGAGATGTTGGCGGCGGACTCGCGATAAATCCCGATGCCGTCGATCGTGTGAGCCTGCGTGGCGTACGTGAAGTACGTCTGCGCCGCTTGGGGCGCGTGCGGCAGATTGATCGGCGGCATGTTGTGCCAGGCGCCGACGAGTCGTTCCGGTTCACGGTACGGAAGCGGGCGCAGCAGAATTGCGTCGACGATCGCGAACATGGCGGTGAGCGCGCCAATGCCGATCGCGAGCGTCCCGAGCGCCGCGATGCAGAACGCCGGCCGGCGGAGCAGCGATCTGCATCCATGGCGGATGTCTTGCGCGATGCCATCGAGCCCGCTCGCAATGTGCCGCCGACGGTGCAAGCGACGGTCGACCGCGGCCAGCTCGCGCCTCGAGGCCTGCACGTCCCCGTACTCGGCGAGCGCGATACGGCGCGCGTCGCTTTCCGTTAGGCCATGGGCGCGCAGCTCGTGCACGCGGCTTTCGACGTGAAACGCGATTTCGTCGTCGACCGCCGCCTGAATCGGCGGATCGCCGATGGCGACGACGCGCCGTACTTCGCTGCCGTCCGGACGCCGCATCCTCATGGTGCGTCCCATTGCGCCGCGCCGAGCACGCGGAGCAGGGCCTGGGTGTAGCGGGTGAGATGGCTCGTGCGCGCGCGGAGCTCGGCGCGGCCGGCGCCCGTTAGGCGATAGTACCTGGCGCGGCGATTGTTCTCGGAGAGGCCCCATTCGCTCTCGACGAGGCCGCGGTCCTCGAGCCGATGCAGCGCGAGGTAGAGGGCGCGATCTTCGACGGTGAGCGTGTCACCGGAGACGTGCTTGATCCACCGCGCGATCTCGTAGCCGTGGCGGTCGCCCCACGACAACGTCTTGAGGACCAGCGCGTCGAGGGTCCCGCGCAGCAGGTCTTCGGGCTCGTGTGCCTTTGCGCGTGGCATCCTTGCTCCCCGGAGTAACTCCGGGCAAGATGCCGGCCGGCGGACACGGCGTCAAGGCGACGGTGTTGTTGCCGTCGCAAGAGAAATGTCAGCGTTGTGCAGGCTCGAACAGCTCGATGGCGTTGCCGTCGGGATCCTCGACTTGTATTTGTTTTCCGCCGGGTCCGACCTCCATCTCGTTTCGGAATCGAGCACCCGCCCGTTTCAGTTCGGCGATGCGCGATGGCAGGTCGTTCACGCGGAGGATGACGCGGTTCCAGCCGCCCGGCCTCTGGTCGCGTCCATCCGGCATTGGCCGGGACCCGGACGCCCCCGGTCCGCTCAAGATCAACTTGAGGCCGCCGACGGAGACCTGAGCGAACTCGGGCAGTTTCTGAAAGTCCAACGTGAACTCGAGCATGCTCGTGTAGAACTCGACGGCGCGAGGCACGTTGGTCACTTGGTAGCGCACGCCCCACAGTCCCTGGACGAGGCGTCGCTCGCGCGCGGGCGAGTCGGTGCTGGCGTGCTTGTCGGTTGTTGGGCTCATGGCGCCTCCGCGAAGTACCCTGCGGGGCAGCACAATGCGCGCCACTCAGAGGTGAAGAGCCCGGCGCATCTGGCCCAAAGCGGAGTACCGCTCGTGGCCGCACTCCGCTATCAGACGTTCGAACGATCGCCTAACGCACGCGTCCGGGATGCTTCATGGAGCAGGCGTGAACAAGAACCGCCGCGTGGTCCCGCTGAATCCGGTACTCGACGGGATACCCGCCAGGACGAGACATAGGGAATCGCGGAAAGCGACGGCGTGATGTCGCCCACGGCCCGGCCACTACTGTCGAGCGGCTGCAACTCGAGCGTGAGGTGAAGCGTGTCCGCGTCCACACCGAGTGTGCCGCTCACGACTTGGACGTTCGCGCCCGGATAGAGGGGCTGCGGATCGGAACGCCCATCGATGTTCAGCAAGTCGTACGTCCCGCCGAATGGGTGGACGGAGGTCGAGCCGCTGCAGCCGGCGAACAGCGCGATAATGAGCACGACGCCGAGTCGGCGCATGCGAGGTCTCCCGGTGCCTAACGTTGGTACGGGAAGCCGATCGCGCATCACGACCGCGCGCGTCTCCCGATCACCAGCGGCCTGTCGTAATACGAGAACTCCACGACGGTCTGATCCGGGTATCCATTGGAGCGAAGCAAATCGCTGAGGTACCGGAGCGACGCGCGCTCGAGCAGTGCGCCGGAATGCTCCTCGGGATTCTCGTTCGCCTGAACGATGAAACATGGGATGTCGCCGCTCAACGTGCGCACGATGCGCGCCATCTGCTCGGGCTCTTCGTAGTACAGACTGCAGAACGCCGTCGCAACGTCGTACCCCGACCAGTTGCGTTCGCATGCGTCGTGCATGTAGCCCTCCACGAGCTCGAATCCGTCGTACGACACGTTGTCGACGAACTCGAACCACTGGTGATTGAGCCGCGCGTATTTCGCGAACACCGAATTCAACTCGTACGCTGTGACGCGGCGCGCGCCGGCACGGAGCATCTCGAGAGGCAGCAAGGCGTTGTTGCACCCCAGATCAACCACGCTCTTCCCCGCGAGTTCCGGCAGATGGGATCGGATGAAGAGCCACTTCCCGGAGCCGAGCTCGATCGAGCCGGGCGCTTGGCTCTCATAGCCGTGCCCGTAGTAGGTAGGAGCGTAAAAGAGACTGGGGTGCGCCCGCGCCAACTCGGCCACCGCGTTACGGAATTTCCGCTCGGACAGTAGCTCGCCACCAAAGAAGTAGTCGAATTTCTCGCGGTCGTCGGCGCGCGCACGCACGCATCGCCAGTCGTTGCGGTCGTGGAGGGCCGCCCCATCGAAGTCGCACAGATGGGGCTCGCCATCGACGAGCAACACGTTGCCGTACTTCACGTCGCCGATTGTCACACCGCGTTCGTGTATGCGCGTGACCAGGTCGCCGAGGTTGGCGACCCCGTTACTCCCGACGGAGGCAGTGAGCGCGGCGACAGCGAGGTCACGGCCCTTGGCGCGTGACTCTTCACCCCAACGACCGGGATCGTCGAATCCGACGCTGAGATGATACTGCGTGGAGACAGAAGTGCCGTTCGCCGCCATGAGCGTTCCGACGTTGTGCCCCGGCAAGAACGACTGGTAGCTCACTTTGGCGCGTGAATCGACCGCAATCAGACGCGGCACGCCGCGGACATTCTCGAGCGTGTCCAGCGCGAGAACCTCCGCCTCGAATGTCGAACGCTTTCGATACGTCTTCTTGATGCAGAGCGCGCCCTTGTAGATGACGAGCTCCAGCGCGTTCCGCGATCGCGCCCGGAATTCAGACTCGGGTATGAGCGCGTCGCCGAAGAACGGAATCGGACCGATCCAGCTCACAGCCCGATTGTTCTGGTCGAACGCCGCGATTCGCACCTCTGCGTCAGCGCCCGCCGAAAGCAAACGGTCCGCGGTCGCGTCTTCCACACCGATGGCACGTAGCCCTTCGCGTACCGCTGGAACTGGCGATGCCGTTCGAAGCCGGCGGGCAATACGATCGACGCGCACAGTGCGCCGGATCGATGCGACCGACGATGCGATCAGTGGGGCGAGCCCCACCGCAAGCGGCACGATCGCGATCCCGAGATCACCCCGCCATGCAACGATCAGAGCGATGACAGCGCCAACCGCAGCGAATGCGAGCTTGCGTGTGGCGCCGTGCGTAGCGCGCCACCACGAGCGCGCGAGCCACGTTCGCGCCTTGTCGCGATAGATCGACCGCATTACCCACGTCGTGACGACCTTCTTCTGGAGTCGGCGAATCAACACGTATGCGTTTATTCGGGGGGACGGGGGTTCCAGTGTCGTGCCTCGACCAAAGCGTCACGACAGGGCGCCTCGCACTCAAAATGAGAGGAGCAGGCGCCTTTCTCTATCATTGAATAATGTGCGAACGCAATATCCGTGACCTCGGACGCCCTCGGCAAGTTCTCCTGGGCGCCCGGGATCTACTATTTCAGCGGCAGCAAGGCAATCGGAGGCCCCACCACCTTGAAGTACCGGCCCATTGCAGAGCTCAGCGAGCAAGTTTCGCGTTCTGGGTGCCAGGATCCGGCTATCCACGCAGGGCGCCGTTAGGCATGCCCCATCTCGGTGCGGGAGGTGGAGTACGTCGGCGATAACGTGTGATTCGTCAGACTGTGACGCCTAACGTTGCCCCTCCATCATGTTGGCGAACTTAGAGTTCGTCGAGGACTACCTGGAAGATCGCGAATTGAACCTGCGGCAGAGCGGTGAGCGTCTTGGCCGCTTCGAGTATCCCACTTCCGGAGCCATCGTCGGCCACCTTCACGTAGTACACTCCAAGGCTACCGTCCCTGGCGTGTCGCCCGCCGACGACGACTCCGTTCACCAACGCAATCGCGAGCTGGCGATCGGCCAGTGTAGCCGTCGGGCGAAACCTTACCAGAACGATACGCTTGGAAAACCTGGGCGAATCGGTGGACACGTTCGAATCGGCGCGGACCCACGCAGGTATCGTATCGGGAGGTAGGATCGCGACGGTCTGCTCAGCGGGAAAATCGGTCGCCACGAGAATGTCCATGCTCACGGCCGTGACGGCGTTTGGCACGCTGACGTTCCACCGTTTCGTGTCGGAATTGGCGCCGGCTCCGACGATCTGGTCGTAGTTGAAGTACGGTTGGTTCGGACCAGTGCCGTTCCCGACGCCATCCGCGCCGATGATGCCGACCGTTCCGCGTCCATGCGTCGCACGGATGTCCGTCACGAATACTTTCGAGCCGGTGGCGGTCGCACCATTCAGCGTTCCGATCGATTGCTGCAGCAGATTGTGGAGACCCGCATCGAAGGACCATATCTGCCTAACGGTGTCCTCGACCAGATTGAACGCAACGAATTGCACGTAGAGACCCGCTGCCGCGCGAGTCCCGTTCGTATCATCGCCGGGTGCGCCGCGTTTCGTAGCCGGCGCGCACGACATGGTGCTCGAGCTTCGCACGAGCGTGCAGGTGAAGGAGAGCGTGACCGCAGGGCCCGCCACTGCGTGCGCCGCCGGCGGCATTCGCGGTGGAGCAGTGACCGGCTCCACGCGCTGGCACGCGACCGCGGCGACCAGACATGTCAACGCAGCAATCATGGCAGCTCCTAACGGCGTTGCCGGAAGGTACAGTCCATCCCGGAGATGTCGAGCCGTGCCGCCAGTTGGGCGAGGCGTTCACGAGCTCGGGACGAGCCACACATCGAGACCGCGAACGGCGATCCAGCACCGCGTAGTAGTCACCCGTACGCCTCGCGCAATCCAGTCGTGGTAGCCGCGCGCCCGTACGAGCACGTCGTATCGCGCCGCACCGTTCAATCCGACTCGCACTGTCATGGCTGAATCCTTGGC
>DATEKK010000085.1:0-2029 GCA_035277485.1 Gemmatimonadaceae bacterium | reverse complement strand
TCAGGCGCAAACTCGTCAGGGAAGCGCTCGCTGGCGCTCGCTGGGGGAAGCGCTGACGCTGGGGGAAGGGGGAAGCGGCGGGCTACGCCGCCTGAGGGAGTGGAAGGACATCAATATCCGCGCACGGAGAGAGCCGTGCGCGACGCGTGCTTGGTCCCCAAATTTGCGGGGTCATTGATGTTATTCCACTCCCTCAGGCGGCGTAGCCCGCCGCTTCCCCCTTCCCCCAGCGTCAGCGCTTCCCCCAGCGAGCGCCAGCGAGCGCTTCCCTGACGAGTTTGCGCCTGATTGCGCGCAATGAAAGCTAGTTCTACTTTTGTAGCCCCGCGCTGCACCCGCCGACCCGACCAACGCTGATCTCCCGTGACCCAGCCGGATCGCTTGGAGGCCCCATCCGTTCTCGCCCAAACTCCCGCGGACATGTGGGAGGACGATGCCTGGGATGACCTCCTGTCGGCCATCGGCGAGCAGAGTGTGGTGCCGATCGTCGGGCCGGAGCTGGTGCTGGTCGACGTGGACGGCGCACGCGAGCCCCTGACACGTTTTGTCGCGCGGACGCTGTACGAGCGGCTCCCGTGGCCGGGCGGCGCGCCGGGCTCGGTCGGCGAGACCAGCCTCAACGACGTCGCCTCGTCGTTCATCCGGATGTCGCCCGATCCGGAGCGCCAGCGGAAGACCATCACCAAGGAAATCGGCCGCATTTTGGCCGAGACCGATTTCCCGACGCCCGAGCCGCTCCGGCAGCTGGCCGAGATCACGCCGCTCCGGCTGTTCGTGAACCTGACGTTCGACGACCTGCTCGAGCGCGCGCTCGTGGACGTGCGGTACAGCGGCGCGCCTAACGACATGCAGTTCCGGTCGCACGTGTACTCGACCAACCAGGCCAACGACATCGAGCTCACACCGTCGGCCATGAACATGACGCGGGTGTACAACCTGTTGGGCCGCGTCGCGCCGGGCAAACCGTACGTCCTAACGGAAGAGGATCTGCTCGAGCACATCCGCTATTTCCAGGGCGAGTCCACGCGGCCGACGAATCTGTTCGAGGCGCTCAACCGCAACAACCTGCTGTTTTTGGGCGAAGGCTACACGGACTGGCTCGCGCGCTTTTTCATTCGCGCCACCAAGAACGCGCCCCTGTCGTGGCAGCGGACGGTGCGCGAGTTCGTGGCCGACGATCGCGCGCGCGTGGACGCGAGCTTCGTCGCCTTCCTCCGGCAGTTCAGCCGCGCCACGCAGCTCTTTCCGAAGGGCGCGGTCGACTTCGTGGACGAGCTGCACCGCCGGTGGAAGGCGCAGGACCGGCCCGGACCGCGCGCCACGCGCCAGTGGCACGAGCCGCCGCCTAACGCAGTGTTCCTGAGCTACACGCGCGCGGATGTCGCGCAGGTGCGCACGTTCAAGCAGGCGCTCGAGGCGCACGGCGTCACCACGTGGTTCGACGAAGACCAGCTCGAGAGCGGCGACCCGTGGCTCGACCGCATCGAGCAGTACATCAAGTCCGGCGCGCTCCTGTTCGTGCCGATTCTGTCCGAAGCCACCGAGGCGCGCGCGCAAGGAAAATTCCGCCGCGAATGGGCGTGCGCCGTGGATCGTAACAAAGACCACACAGGCAGCGGCATCCCGTTCATCGTGCCGATCGGTCTCAAGGGGACATCGTTCCGCCGCGTGCCGCCGGTGTTCCGTGAGGCGGACATCAAGGAGCACGACGGCGGCCAAGGCACCGAGCGCGCCGTGACGCGCATCGCCGAGATCGTGGCGATGCTCAAGGACGACGGCGGTGCGACATGACGGCGACGCGGCCGCGCACCAGCATGGCGATCGACACGTCGCCCGTCGTCGACGAGGAGAATCCCTGGTTAGGCCTGCTTGCGTTTCGCGAGGCCAATCGGCGGTTCTTCTTCGGGCGCGACGAGGAGCTGGACGACCTCTTCCGCCGCGTGCGTCGCGAAACCCTCACCGTCTTGTACGCGCAGTCCGGACTCGGCAAGACGTCGCTGTTGCAGGCGGGGCTGTTCCCGCGGCTCCG
>DATEKK010000084.1:0-10377 GCA_035277485.1 Gemmatimonadaceae bacterium | reverse complement strand
GACGGGTCAGCGGGCGTATTACGTCCTATGAAAATTACGCGCGAGACGGATTGTGTACAACGAGGCATTATCGCAAAGTCCTGGAAAAACAAAGGGCCGCTCCCTCATTGAGAGAACGGCCCTGGGCGCCTAGGATCCACCGACTTGCACCAGGGGTCGCTTTTGCGCATGGCGCGGGTTTGCGAGACCCAACTTGCCCTGGCATCTGAAGCTACGATTACCCAGTACAAAATGCAACGAAGTACGGTGGATCCTAGGGGAATCGAACCCCTACCTCATGATCCGCAGTCACGCGCCCTCCCATTGGACCAAGGACCCAAAACATTCCTCGCGATCGACCTCCCAGGGTGCGATCCCCTGATCGCTCGGATATCCAAGCGCTCGCGCGCCTGCCGTTCATCCGCCGCACGTCAGCAGGCGTCGACCGGTCTCCACGCCTAACGCTGTTGCGAATGCGCCGCCTTCACGCATCCGAGCAGCGCGCCGATCGTGCGAAGACAACATGTCATTGGATTGGCGCTGAACGCGGAGCAAGTCATCGCAAGGCGGCGCGAAAAAATGCAGCGAAAGTAAACTTGGCCCCGGTGCATCGAGTCGCGGGAACTCTCGCGCGATGTCTCGGCCTCGTCATTGAAACGGTGCGGAAACCGGAATCACCCGTAGAACGTCGCACTCTGCCAAGGAGAACTCACCATGAAACGGCTGACCGTACTCGCACTGTTTGCCGCCATGGCAGCCGGCGCGAACGTCTGCGCGGCGCAAACCAATCCGTTGAGCGCCGGTCTACAATCGGACTACAAGACGATCCGCGACTACTTCATTCGCGCGGCGGAGAAGATGCCCGAGGCCGATTACAGCTTCAAACCATCGCCGGACGTGCGCACGTTCGGCCAGCAAGTGGCGCACGTGGCCGACGACCAGTACAACCTGTGCTCACCGGTGAAGGGCGAGGTGCGAAAAGGTGCCTATCGGCAGATCGAGAATTCGTTGTCGACGAAGAGCGACCTCGTCGAAGCGCTCAAGGCGGCCTTTGCGTACTGCGACGGCGCGTACACGGCGCTCACGGATTCGACCGGCGTGGAGATGATCAAAGACCAAAATCGCACGCGGTTCGGCATGCTCAACTGGAACCTGTGGCACACCTGGGAGCACTACGGGAACATCGTCGTGTATCTGCGCATGAAGGGCCTGGTCCCGCCGTCGAGCGAGCCGGCGCACACCAGTTAGGCGCGCGGCGGCGGCCCGCTGCGCATCGACGACAACGCGCCGCGGAGACGCTGCCCGAGTCCTGGCCGCGGCGGGCGCACCTGCGCGCCGAGGTCGAGCGTCGGATAGGCGCCCACCAGGTCGACGAATTCGCCCCGCCCGCCCTCGCCTTCGTTAGGCAGCGCGATCAGAAACTGGTTGAACGGGAGCGCGAAGATGGTCGCGCGCATCGCGAGCGCGACGTCGACCGCAACCGGGAACACGAGCGTCGGCTCGTACGCCGCCCCGTGCTGCCACACATTCGGGCAGAAATCGTCGCCCGCCAGGAACCCGCCCGCGCGAACCTTCGGCCGCATCGCGACGAGATCGGTGACGATGCCGCGCAGCGTGTGATCGCCGTCGATGTACGCGAAATCGAGCGAACCCTCGTCGATGGCGTCGATCACCTCGAGCGTGGTGCCGCGCAGCACCCTCCGGCGCGCCGCCCCGAATTCGGTTTTCGCCATCGCCTCGGCGCGAATGGCCTCGAAGGCAGTCGTGGCGACGTTGGCGGGTTTGTTCCACTCATCGAGGTGGCGCCACGGATCGATCATCACGTACGTGTCGATCGTTGGGCAGGCGCCGAGCATCGCCGCGGCGAAATCGCCTTTCCACACGCCGACTTCGGCGACGCGCGCGAGCGCGGTCCGCCCGAGGAACGACGCCCATAGCCCGGTGCGAGACTTCGACTGCGCTGCGACTTCTTCGAGCAGCTCGCGACACTCCGGCGCGCTGGAACTGTCATGCGCGGATTCGTCGTGTCGGACAATCGGAGGCATGCGGCCCTCGCGAGTTCGGTTGACGAACCATCACGGTGCGGTGCGCGCGAGTCAACCCGAAGGGAAATCGGGAAGCGCTCGCTGTCGCTCGCTTGGGGAAGCGCTTCGCTTGGGGAAATGGGGAAGCGGCAGGCTACGCGCGCCTGGGGGTGAGGAAGAACATCAACCCGCTCGAATGGAGAGTACAGTGCGCTCATGCGCGCGTCGTACTCAATCCGCAGGGACCATTGATGTTGTTCCTCTCCCTAAGGCGTGCGTAGCCCGCCGCTTCCCTACTTCCCTAAGCGAAGCGCTTCCCCAAGCGAGCGGAGCGAGCGCTTCCCTATTTTCCCTGATCGACGCCGTCGAGCGCGCGCGTCTTCACTTCGTCCAACAGCCGCCTAACGAGATCCTCGACCGGCATCACCTGCGGCTTCTGGTCTCTGCCTAACCGGTGCTCGCGCAGCGCCACCGTGCCCGCCGCCGCCTCGCGCTTGCCGACGATCGCCATGTACGGCGTCTTGAGCCGCTCCGCTTCCGCGATGCGGTAGTTGAGCGTTTGCGCACGGTCATCGAGCGAGACGCGCAGTCCCGCTTCCTTCGCGCGCGCCGCAACGGCCGCCGCCGCGTCGCGCACCTCGTCCGTAATCGGGATGACGCGCAGCTGCTCCGGCGCGAGCCACAACGGAAACGCGCCCGCATAGTGCTCGATGAGTCCGCCCACGAAGCGCTCCATCGAACCCACGAGCACGCGGTGCAGCATCACCGGCCGGTGCGCCTGGTTGTCGGCGCCGATGTACTCGAGGCCGAACCGCTCGGGCAGATTGAAGTCGAGCTGGACCGTCGGACCCTGCCACTTCCGTCCGATCGCATCGATCAGCTTGAAGTCCAGTTTGGGTCCGTAGAACGCGCCGCCGCCCGCGTCGATCGCGTACGCCTGTCCGCGCCGCTCGAGCGCGCGCGCGAGCATGTTCTCGGCGCTCGTCCACAGTTCGGGCGCGCCGAGTGCGTTGTCGGGGCGTGTCGAGAGCTCGATCGTGTACGGATAGCCGAACACGCGCAGCATCTCGTCGACCAGGTCGAGCAACCGCTCGATTTCCGTATCGACTTGCTCGGGCGTACAGAACACGTGCGCGTCGTCCTGCGTGAAGCCGCGCACGCGCAGCATGCCGTGCAGCACGCCGCTCCGCTCGTAGCGGTACACCGTGCCGAACTCCGCGAAGCGCAACGGCAGGTCGCGATACGAACGTTGGTGCGCCTGATAGATGCAGATGTGCCCCGGGCAGTTCATCGGTTTTGGCCGATACGCAGCACCTTCCACTTCCATCGCGCCGAACATGTTCTCGCGGAAGTTCACGAGGTGCCCGGAGATCTCGAACAACTTCTCGCTCGTGATGTGCGGCGTGTACACGAGATCGTACCCGTGCCGCAGCACGAGCTCGCGCTCGTAGTTCTCGATCTCGTTCCGGATGATCGCGCCGCGCGGGTGCCAGAGGATGAGACCCGGCCCAACGCGCTGGTCCACCGAAAAGAGATCGAGCTCCTTGCCTAACGTACGGTGATCGCGGCGCTTCGCCTCCTCGAGGCGATGCAGGTAGGCGTCCAGGTCGTCCTTGGAAAACCAGGCCGTGCCGTAGATGCGCTGCAACTGCTGGCGGTGCTCGTCGCCGCGCCAGTACGCGGCCGCCGTGTGCATCAGCTTGATGTGCTTCACGCGCGACGTGTCGGGCACGTGCGGTCCGCGGCACAGGTCGACGAAGGGGCCGTCCGTGTAGACCGAAATCACCTCATCGTCGCCGAGCTCTGCCAATCGCTCGAGCTTGAGCGGGTCATCGGCGAAGCGGCGCTCTGCGTCGGCGCGATTCACCTCCTCGCGCACGAACGGAAACTTCTCCTGCGCCACCTTCCGCATCTCGTCCTCGAATGCGCTCAGGTCCTCGGGCGTGAACGGCTGCTCGACCTCGAAGTCATAGTAGAAACCGTCCTCGATGGCGGGACCGAAGCCGATCTTCGCGCGCGGCCGGAGACGGCGCACGGCCGTGGCCAGCATGTGCGCGGCCGAGTGGCGCAGCACGTCCAACGAAGGTGCATCCTTTTCCGTGAGCACGCGGAACTGTCCGCTCCGTCTGAGCGGCGTGACGAGATCCTGCACCTGCCCATCGACCGACACCGCGACGGCAGCGCGCAACAACCCTGCGCCGATGGACGCGACGACGTCGCGCGGCAACGTTCCTGCAGGGACGTTGCGCTCGGAGCCGTCGGGAAGTGTGAGCGTGAGCTCGTGGTCCCTGCTCTCTAGCGGGGCGGGTGCTATGGGCGAACGATCGATCATGTCTCGAATTCGGGAGGAGCGCAGACCATGCGGTCTCGGGCGCTAAGCGGGCGCGCCTCTTGCGCTCACGCTTCTCAAGCTCCACGCTAAATTATCGTTGCGAGTCACCCTCCGCCACAGGTCGGGTTATGCACAGGTATCGCATTCGCTACGAGGAGCCGGAGTCCGGCGGCACCCTCGCGAGTCTCATGATCGGTGCCGTCGCGGGATTCGCAGTCGGGATGCTCGTCGCACAGAAGTCCGGCGGCATCGCCGGCATCACCGCACGCGTGAAGGATCGTTGGGCCGAGCTCGAGGAGAGCGAGGCGGACGACGAAGAGCTCCCGGAAACCGAAGCGGCGCACGAGAGCGACTTCGATGACGAGTTGGACGAAGCGGAGCTCGACGACGAAGAGTCGCTCGAAGCAGAGCTCGAGGCCGACGATGTGGATGAGGAAGACGAGCACGCCGCGCTCGAGGATCACGTGCTCGAAGCGTTTCAAGCCGATTCGACGCTGCGCGAGCGCGCGATCGACATCAGCGCCGTGGGCGACGGATTGATCGAGCTCTCCGGATGGGTGGACACCGACGATGAATCGCATCACGCGGCCGCGGTCGCGCGTCGCGTCGAGGGCGTCGAGTCGGTGGTGAATCGGTTGGCCATCGGTGGTGCCGATACGGCCGAGCACACACGCGACGAGCGCCGCGAGCACGGCGCAATGCGACGGGGACCGGTCGATCGCGACGTGACGCGCGAAGAGCACGAGTAGCATCACGCTGGGCGGGCCCGTTGGTCGAGGCCCGCCCACGCGAATATCTTTCGAGGTCTATGCGCACAGACCTCGCTCCACAATACGATCCATCCCATCATGACGCCGCGCTGTACGCACGGTGGAAGGCCGCCGGCGTGTTCACCGCGCGCGCGGACCGCTCCACACGACTCGGCGGACACCGCGTTCCATTCGTGATCGTGATTCCGCCGCCCAACGTGACGGCGGTGCTGCACGTGGGACACGGATTGAACAACACCGTTCAAGACGTGATCGTGCGCTGGCGTCGCATGGCCGGCGATGAGGCGTTGTGGGTGCCGGGCACGGACCACGCGGGCATTGCGACGCAGAACGTGATCGAGCGACAGCTCGCGCAGGAAGGCCTCACACGATTCGACGTGGGACGCGACGCGTTCGTCGAGCGCACCACGCAATTCGTGGCCGAGACCGGGGGCGTGATCCTCGAGCAGCTCGAAGCGATCGGTGCATCGTGCGATTGGACGCGCACGGCGTACACGTTCTCGCCCGAGCTCTCGCGCGCGGTGCGCGAAGCGTTCGTGCGCCTCTACGAAGCCGGGCTGATCTACAAGGGACACCGCGTGATCCACTGGTGTCCGCGCTGTCTCACGTCGCTGAGCGATGAAGAAGCGGAATTCGCGGAGGAGCGCGGCGAGCTCTATCAGATCGCGTATCCCGTAGCGGGCAATCCGGGCCGCACGCTGATTGTCGCGACGACGCGCCCCGAGACCATGTTAGGCGACGTGGCGGTGGCCGTGCATCCCGACGACGACCGCTATCGCGATCTCGTTGGGCAGCGTGTGGTGCTGCCCATCGTCGGCGTCGAGATCCCGGTGATCGCCGATCCATACGCGGACCCGGCGTTCGGCACGGGCGTGGTGAAGATCACGCCGGCGCACGATGCGAACGATTTCGAGGTGGGCGTGCGCCACGGGTTGCCGATGCCGGTGGTGATCGACGAGGTGGGCGCGATGCGCGAAGGCACGGACGCCCACGGGCGCGTGCCGGAATCGCTGCGCGGTCTCGACCGGTTCGACGCACGCACGCGCATCGTCGAAATGCTGCGCGCATCGGGGCAGTTGGTGAAGGTCGAGCCGCATCAGCACGCGGTGCGCCACTGCTATCGCTGCGACACCGTGGTCGAGCCGCGCTTGTCCGACCAGTGGTTCGTGCGCACGGCCCCGCTCGCCAAGCCGGCGCTCGAGGCGCTGCGCGCGGGACGCCTGCGCGTGCTGCCCGAACGATGGGAAGCGGTGTACGTGAACTGGATGGAGAACATCCGCGATTGGAACATCTCGCGGCAGCTCTGGTGGGGCCACCGCATCCCCGTGTGGTATTGCGACGCGTGCGGCGGCTTGCCCGTCGTGAGCCGCGAGGACGTAACAGCGTGTCCGCAATGCGGCGGCGCCGTGCGGCAGGACGAGGACGTGCTCGACACGTGGTTCTCGTCGTGGCTCTGGCCCATGTCTACGTTAGGCTGGCCTAACGAAGACGCGCGCGACCTCAAGGCGTTCTACCCCACCGATGTGCTCGTGACCGCCCCGGAGATTCTGTTCTTCTGGGTGGCGCGGATGGTGATGGCCGGCCACTTCTTCATGGGCCGCGAGCCGTTCCACACCGTGTATCTGCACGGCACCGTGCGCGACATGCAGCACGTCAAGATGTCGAAGTCGTTGGGCAACGGCATCGACCCGCTCGACGTGGTGCGGCTGTACGGCGCCGACGCGCTGCGCTACACGGTGATCGCGGGCCTCGGGTTAGGCACCGACGTGATGCTCGACCCGACCAACCTCGAACAGTCGTTCGCACCGGGACGCAACTTCGTCACCAAGCTGTGGAACATCGGCCGCTTCATTCTGCAGAATCTGGGCGACGCCCCTGCCCCGTCGCTGGCCGACATCGATCCGGCACGTCTGACGCGCGCCGACGCGTGGATCCTCGCGCGGCTGGACGCCGCCATCGCCGAGTGCGACGCGGCGCTCGGCCCGGCGCGGCCTAAGCACGATGGACGCTGGACGTCCGGCGAGCTGTACGCGGGCCTCAGGCTCTCGGAGCTCGTGGAAGCCGCGCGGCGGTTCGCCTGGAACGAGCTCGCGGACTGGTACGTGGAGAGCACGAAGCCCCGGTTAGGCGGACCTCAAGGCGACGTCGCGCGCGCGGTGCTCGTGCACGCGTTCGACGCGGCGCTCAGGCTCTTGCACCCGGTGGTGCCGTTCATCACCGAGACGCTGTGGCAAGCCATCGCCCCGCGCGCAGACGATGAATTCATCGCGCGCGCGGCGTGGCCGGTGCGCCGCACGCTCGATGACGACGCCGCGCGCGAGTTCGAGCTGGTGCGCGAGGCGGTCGGCGCCATCCGGCAGATCCGCGCCGAGTACAACATCGCGCCGGGCGCGCGCGTGGCGGCGCGCGTGGGCGGCGCGCAGGAACACGCCGGCCGCGTGCTTGCCGAAGAAGCGTCGCTCATCGGCCACCTCTCCCGCGCCGACGTCTCGGCGGGCGACGGCGCGGGCGATGGCGAGGCCGCGGCGCACGCGGTGCTGAGCGACGGCTCGCACGTCCTCGTGCCGCTGGCCGGCGCTATCGACCTGGGCAAGGAATGCGGACGGCTGCGCGGCGAGCTCGCGCAACTGGCGACGCTGCGCGCCGGCATCGAGCAACGGTTAGGCAACGAGCGCTTCGTGACGCGCGCCAAGCCGGAGGTCGTGGCCGGCGAACGGCGCCGACTCGAGGAGCTCACGACGCGGACGGCGCAACTCACGGCCAAGGTGCAGACGCTGTGCGGCGGCTGACCGCCGCGCTGGTCCTTGCGTTAGGCGGCTGCGCCCAGCTCGGCGCGCCGCCGGGCGGACCCCCGCGGCACGTGCCGCCCAAAGTCGACTCGATCGTTCCCGACAGCGGCGCCACGAAAGTGAAGGCGAAGGAAGTCGAGATCCTGTTCGACGAAGTGGTGTCCGAGAAACCCGCGGCGCAGGGCGCCACCGACCTGAGCGGCCTGGGCCTCATCTCGCCCAGCGATGGCGAGGTGCACGTGGGATGGCATCGCCAACGACTGTCGATCCACGGCAAGCACGACTTCAAGCCGAACACCGCCTACACGGTGACGCTGATGCCGGGCCTCGCCGACCTGCACGGCAACGTGCTCAAGACGCCCATCACCATCGTATTCTCGACCGGCGACTCGATCCCCAACACCCGCATCCGGGGCATCGCTTTCGACTGGGTGGCCGGCAAGCCGATTCCCAACGCGATGGTCCAGGCGATCCAGCGCCCCGACAGCACGATCTACCTGGCGCGCGCCGATTCGTTAGGCGGATTCGTGCTCGCGCACGCGCCGGCCGGAACCTACACGGTGCAGGCGTGGAACGACGCCAACAACAATCGCCTCATCGATCCACACGAAGTGTGGGACTCGGTCCACGTGGTGCTGCGCGACACGGCGCGCGTCGAGATGCTGGCCTTCGCACACGACACGGTCGCGCCGCGCATCGACCAGTTCTCGATCATCGACTCGTCCGCTGTGCGCGTCACGTTCGACCGCGCGCTCGACACCGCGCAGAAGCTCGATACCTCGTTGTTCGTGATCAAGAAAGCCGACTCGTCGGTGGTGCCGCTCAAGTCGGTCGAGTTGGCCGCGCTGTTCGACTCGGTGCGCGCGGCGAGCGCGCCAAAGGACACGACGAAGAAGGCCGACACCACGAAGAAGGCGCCGCCTCCGGCCGCGCCACCCACGCGCGGCGGCCGGGATATTTTCGGCGGCCCGACGAGACCGGACACGACCAAGCGTGCCCCGCTGCCCAAGCCGAGCCGCCGGAGCCCGGCCATCGAGGTGGTGGTACTCCTGGCCGAGCCGCTCCAGCCGGGTACATCGTATCGCATCACGGCGCGCGACGTGCGCAATCTGCTCGGCTTCAAGGCGAGTCCGAGCCGCGTGTTCACGATGCCCAAGCCGACACCGCCGTCGACGAAGCCGGAGAAGAATCCGCCGGCGAAAACGAAGCCGGACACGACGAAACCACCGCCGCCCAAACGCACGCCATGACCGATCCGCGACGCGCGTTGCCCAGCGTGCACACGCTGTTGGATTCGGACGCCGTGCGTCCGCTGCTCGCGCGCGCGCCGCGCGCGCTCGTGGCGGACGCCGTGCGGGATGCGGTGGAGCACGCGCGCCGCGATCCGGATCGCGCACCGCGCGATCCGGCATCGTGGCGCGCGGCGGTGGGCGCGGCGCTCGACCAGCGCGAGCGTCGCTCGCTGCGCCCGGTGATCAACGCGACGGGCGTGGTATTGCACACCAACCTGGGTCGCGCCCCGCTCCCACAGGTGGCCATCGAAGCGATCGCGCAGGCCGCGGCGGGCTACACCAACCTCGAGTACGATCTCGAGCACGGCGCGCGCGGCACCCGCTACGTGCACTGCGTGGGTCTGCTGCGCGAGCTCACCGGCGCCGAAGACGCGCTGGTGGTGAACAACGGCGCGAGCGCAATGGTGCTGGCGCTCAACACGTTCGCCGACGGCGCCGACGCGATCGTGTCGCGCGGCGAGCTGGTCGAGATCGGCGGCAGCTTCCGCGTGCCCGACATCATGGCGAAGAGCGGCGCGCGGCTCGTCGAAGTGGGCACCACCAACCGCACCCACGCCGAGGATTACCGGCGGGCGTTAGGCGAAAGCACGGCGCGCGGCGCGGTGGTGAAGGTGCACCGGTCCAACTTCGCGATCGAGGGATTCGTGGCCGAGGTACCGGTGCGCGTGCTGGCGCCGATCGCCGCCCAAGCGGGGGTGCCGGTGCTGCACGACCTGGGCAGCGGACTGTTCGTGTCGCTCGACGCGTACGGCCTGACGGGCGAGCCGGTGGCGCGCGACGCGGTGCGCGACGGCGCGACCGTCGTGACGATGAGCGGCGACAAGCTGTTGGGCGGCCCGCAGGCAGGCATCGTGCTCGGCACGCGCGCGGCGGTGGAGCGGATGCGACGGAACGCGCTGACGCGCGCGCTGCGGGTGGACAAGCTCACGTTGTCGGCGCTCGAGGCGACGCTCGCACTCTACCGGGAACCGGAGCGCGCCATGCGCGAGATCCCGGCGCTCGCGATGCTCACGGCGCCGGTCGCGCGGATCCGCGAGCGCGCGGTGGCGTTGGGCGCGCGGCTGGCCGCGGCCGGCATTGCGGCATCCGTGGTCGACACGGACGCCAGTGCCGGCGGCGGCGCGTTCCCCACCACGCGCATTCCGTCGGCGGCGGTTGCGTTAGGCGGGGACGCCGCCGCGCACGAGGCGC
>DATEKK010000083.1:0-2259 GCA_035277485.1 Gemmatimonadaceae bacterium | reverse complement strand
GCGGCGAGGCCCACCGTTTCGGACGTGTGCGTCTGCGACAGCAAGAACACGCGCTGCTTGTCGTGCTTCAAGCCGCCTAACTCGAGGATGTCGCGGCGGCCGGCCAGACACGAGAACGAGTAGCCGTTGCTCATCGCCTTTCCGTAGCACGCGAGATCGGGATACACCTTCCAGCGGTGGTGCGCGCCGCGCAGGTCGAACTTGAGGCCGCTGATCATCTCGTCGAAGATCAGCACGGAGCCTTCACGCCGCGTGAGCTCGCGAAGATTCTCGAGGAAGTTGTTGCGCGGCTCGTCGTTCTTTACGGGCTCGAGAATCACCGCGGCGATCTGACCCGGATACCGGTCGTAGAGCGCCTGGAGACTCCCGATGTCGTTGTAGTTGAATCGAACGGTGAGCTTCGCGACTTCGGGCGGCACACCGGCATCCATCGCCGTCGTGCCGATGAACCAGTCGTGGATGGAGAAGAACGGGTGCTCCTGGCACACCGCCACCATTTTCCGGTTGGTGTACGCGCGCGCGAGCTTTATCGCGGCGGTGGTCACGTCCGAGCCGTTCTTTCCGAACTTCACCATCTCGGCGACGGGCAGCAGGTCGACGAGATACTCGGCCAGCTCGTACTCGAGGATGCCGGGGCGCGTGAAGTTCACGCCTAACTCGATTTGCCGCTTGACCGCGTCGTTCACCGCCGGGTAGGCGTGGCCGAGCACCATCACGCGATTGCCCATGGCCCAGTCGATGAACCGGTTGCCGTCGACGTCCCAGCAGTAGGCGCCCTGGGCGCGCGCGATGAGCTTGGGCGAGCGCTGGGGAAACTGGTCTTCGCCCTTGCTGTACGTGTGCGTGGCCGCGGGCACGATCTCGTGGAAGTGCTCGTTGATCGCGTCACCCTTCTGGAAATCGCGAACGGGACCAGACGGCTGGGGCGCCGTTTGGGGCGCCTCGGTCAGAGCGTGTGTCATTTATGATTGGCGAGTTGAAAGTTCGCGCCGTACAAGTCGGCGCGGCGGTCACCCAGAATGTCGATCTGCGAACGGGCCTCGTCGACGCGGCCTAACTCGAGCGTTTCGACGAGGAGACTTTCTCCGTCGCCCGCCTCGGCCAGCACCTTGCCCCACGGATCGACGATGATCGAGTGACCAGCGAAGGTGGTGGAGCCGGAGGTGCCGGCACGATTGCAGGCAACGATGAAGAATTGGTTTTCGATGGCGCGCGCGCACACGAGCGTGCGCCAGTGCGCTACGCGGACCGCCGGCCACTCGGCCGGCAGCAACACGACGCGCGCCCCCTCGAGCGCGTACGAGCGGAAGAGCTCCGGGAACCGGAGATCGTAGCAGATGGCCGAGGCAGCGGTGCACCCGGGCAAGGCGAACGTCGGCGTTGCATCGCCCGCCGCGAGGTAGCGGTTTTCGGCCATCAGCGCGAACAGGTGGATCTTCGCGTATTCGCCGATCACCGAGCCATCGGGTCCGTGCACGATCGCGGTGTTGCGCACGCGTCCCAGGTTGTCGCCTAACAGAAGCGAGCCGGCGACACAGATGCCGAATCGCTCGGCGAGGGCGGCGAGCGCCGGCAGCACGACGGACTGGTTGCGTGCGGCGTGGGCCGGCGCGTGCTCGAGGTCGTAGCCGGTGGACCAGAGCTCGGGCAGCAGGACCAGCTCGGCGCCCTGCTCGCGCGTTTCGGCGACGATGCGGCGCGCGCGCTCGAGGTTCGCGTCGATGTCGCCTAACCGAACGTCGATCTGTGCCGCCGCGACGCGCAGCCGGGGCGCCGACTGGTAAACGTGCGTCATCTCGTCAGTCTCCCATCCGCGCCGCGATGAACCGCCACGGCAGGTGTACGGGTCCCGTGAACTGGAGGCGCCGTCCATCCGCCAGGCGCTCCGTGTACGTCCCGAGCCCGCCGGATGCGGGGCGCGGCAAATCGATGTCGATGTCGAACGGCTCGCTCAGGAACTCGTGACAGCCATGGCCTTCGCAGAACGTGCGCGTGCGCTTGAGGCTGTACACGTTCATGTGATACGGCGGCAGCTCGGGCACGATCGTGTGATCGTAGACCAGGCACTCGGTATCCACATCCAGCTCGCTGAACAACGAGCTCATGACCAGCCATCCGCGCGTGACACACAGTGCTTGACAGAGCGCTCGCTCGTGATCGGGCAGCCACGAGAGCGTTTGCGTGGAGATGACGAGATCGAAGCGTTGGCGTGCCAGCACTCGATCGAGCTCGTAGAGGTCCCCGGATACGAGCGTGACG
>DATEKK010000082.1:0-19899 GCA_035277485.1 Gemmatimonadaceae bacterium | reverse complement strand
CGCCCCGCCAGCGCCGCCGCAGTCGCGTCCGGCGCCGGCGACGTCCCGCGCGTCACCGGACCGGCGGCGTGTGGCCGTGCGCCAGGTACAGGAACTCCTCGCGCGTCCGCGCGTCGTTGCGGAAGATACCCCGCACCGCGGACGTCACCGTCTGCGAATTCTGCTTCTGCACCCCGCGCATCATCATGCAGAGGTGGTACGCCTCGATCACCACGCCCACACCCTTGGGGTTCAGCACGTCCTGGATGGCCTGCGCGATCTGTTCCGTTAGGCGCTCCTGCACCTGGAGCCGCCGCGCGAACACCTCGACGATGCGCGGCAGCTTGGACAGGCCCACGATCTTGTTGTCCGGGATGTACGCGATGTGCGCCTTCCCGAAGAACGGCAGCATGTGGTGCTCGCACAGCGAATACAACTCGATGTCGCGCACCATCACCATGCTCGTGTGCGACTCCTCGAACACCGCGTTGTTCACGACGTCGTGCACGTCCATCTCGTAGCCGCGCGTGAGCCACGTGAGTGACTTCGCCACGCGCAGCGGCGTCTTGAGCAGCCCCTCGCGATCGGGATCCTCGCCGATCAGCTGGAGCAGCCGATGCACGATCGACTCGAGCTCCGGCGCGTGCTCGGGCGTCTCGTCGTCATCCGCCTCGAGCAGCGCGCGGCTGATGTTCCCGTCCACGCGCCCTGCCTTACTGCCCTTCGTATTCGACATAGTTGTTGTCCGTCTCCCAGAGACGTAGGCGCGTGAGCGTCGCCGGATGTACCACCGGCGCCAACACGTTCCAACATGCAACCACCAGATTCTCCGCCGTCGGATTGATGCCCTGCATGAAATCGACGTCGATGTTCAAGTTGCGGTGGTCCATCTTGTCGACCAGATGCTGTTCGACCACGTCGCGCAGCTTCTTCAAGTCCATCACGTACCCGGACTTCGCCTCGATGTCGCCGGTGACCGACACATCGAGCCGATAGTTGTGGCCGTGCCAGTTGGCGTTGTTGCACGGTCCAAAGAGCAACCGGTTCTCGGAGTCACTCAGCTCCGGATTGTGCAGACGATGGGCCGCATTGAACGTGAGGCGGCGGGTAACGGTGACTCGTGGCATGAATGTGGAAGATGGGACGCGTCGAACGAACGCGGCGTGCCGACGGTGGGTTCCCACGGAACCGCTTGAGTCGACTGCGCCGCGCTTCTATGTTCCGCACATGAAACCGCCCCGCCCCTGCGAACGAGGCATTTCTGTTAATACGGACGGCGGCGGTTGAAAGTCAAGGTCGCTCTGGCGACGGCGGCGACCGTCAGCAGCGCAGCGTGGTCGGCACTCTGGACGTTCCCGAGCATGTTGCTCAGCGCCTTCCTCGTCGCGTGGGCAGCAGAGGCCGCACAGTTTCTCATCGCGCAGGGCTTGGCGCTCGCCATCCTCGCGTGGATCCAGACGCTGCCCGAGCTGGCCGTCGAAGCGGTCATCGCGTGGCAGGCCGGACACGATCCGCTCACATGCTTCGTTTCGGCGCCGCCGGCCGGATGCAAATCGCACCTGGCCATCGCGAACTTCACCGGTGCCGTGCGGCTGCTCGTCGGGGTGGGCTGGCCGCTCATCTATTTCGTGGCTGCGTTGGGCAGGCGACGCCACGGCCGCGCGCTCGAGCCAATCCATCTCCACGACGAGCACTCGGTCGAGATCATGGCAACGGTTCCACCGCTCATCTATTTCTTGTGGATCTGGCACAAAGCGACGCTCGATCTCGTCGACGCCGGCGTGCTCGTGGCGATGTACGTCGTGTACCTCGCCATCCTCTGGCGGTTTCCGCCCAAGGACGAAGAGTCGCTCGACCAGGCGTCGGCGGTCTCGCGTTGGGCATACAGCCGCCCGGGCAAGTGGCAGCCGATCACCATCGGCTCGTTGTTTCTGTTAGGCGGTGCGCTCATCTATCTCACCGCGCATCCGTTCCTCGACTCGATGCTCGCCGTGGCGACGACCTTCGGCGTGAGCGAATTCGTGTTCGTCCAGTGGGTCGCGCCGTTCCTGAGCGAGTTTCCGGAGAAGGTGTCCGCCTTCCACTGGGCCAAGCGCGTGAAAACGGCGCCCATGGCGCTCATGAACATGGTGTCGAGCAACGTCAATCAATGGACGGTGCTTGCCGCCACCATTCCGATCGTGTTCTCGGTGGCGCGCGGCGGACCGCACGCGCTGCCGCTCGATCCCACGCAGCGCATGGAGATTCTGCTGACGGTGGTGCAGAGCGTGGTGGCGGCGCTGCTCCTGTCGCGCATGCGACTCCACTGGTGGGACGCAACCGGGTTGTTCGTGCTGTGGCTGGCGCAGTTCCTCGTCGCGGAATGGCGCGAAGAAGTGGCCGTGGTGTATGCACTCTGGGCGCTCGCGATGGTCGCGTCGTGGATCTGGAAGCGTCCCACGGCACCGCGCATCTTCTGGGAGCTGGTTCGCGGCCAGCGAACGGTGAGCGGCTGAACAAAACGAGTGGGGGGCGACATACGTGCTAACGGGAAGCGCGCATGGAGGGCTTCCTCGCTCTGTTGTGAAGGATAACTACAAGGAAACTGCAGCGATAACTACAGGCATTATTCTGCTGCGCGACGGAAGAACGATCACAGTGGCGAGAGCAGTTCTTTGGTTTTGAAAAACGGGTCTTCGGGGAATTTCGTGAAATGCCGTAGACGCGAACCGACGGCGAGGCGATGCACCGGCTGCGGGTCCGCCTCCGCTGTTTGACAAGCATCTACGACTTGATAGCGGACACACCGGGACACAGCCGGACAGGGCGGACTGAATTGGCAGTGCTCGAGATGTCAGCGCTCGAGACCAAATAACAAATTCTTGTCTTGTCCCTTCGTGTCCGGCCTTGTCCGCGTTCACCGTCGTACGACTTTCCTCAGCACCGGAGGCGGATTCACGAGCTCAGTCGTGCCCGCGTGTCCGCCTCCGCTGTGTCGCACGCGCTGCCTCTTCCCGAAAATTCCTGAAGAACCTGAAAAAACAACACGACACATCTATCCACTCGCAGCAGTGCCGCCGCTCGCAGCCGAGCGATGCCTGTAGTTATCCCTGTTGTTATCCTTGTAGTTATCCTTCACAACAGAGCGAGGAAGCTCTCCACGCGCACCCGCAGCCAGCCCTTACCGCGAACGCGAGCGGAGCCAAAGCGGTCACGTCATCTCTTGCGAAACTCCCTCAGAGAAAAAAACGAGCCCCACCGGGGAGGCGGGGCTCGAGAAGCTGGAACGAAGAGGATTTTTGAAGCCCCGTCGAATGTATGAGGTCCTCACCCTGCCTTTCGCCTTCCCCGCGCTGGGGCATGACGTCAAACAAAGCTTGTCGAACCCACTCGAGAGACTTGTTGGCTCAAAAATGTGAGCTCTTCGTCCCATTGCCGATGGCAATGTAGTGTTCACGTCGGAGCGAGTCAAATCAGATGACCACCGCTGAGAAGAAAGGATTCGTGTATGTCGCGGCGTATCCCGTCGCGATCGCAATGCTCGTGTTTTGGGCCGTGATGACGTTTGCATTTTCCGGACCGGGGTGGGGGCATCTCTTCCTCTCGCTCGGTCTCTTCATTCTCATCTGGCGCATCGTTGCGGGCGGCACGTGGGATGCATGGCAGCGCTACGTGGCCAAGCGGGACGCCGAGCAACACAAGAAGTCGTGACGCGAGCGGCTCGCCGCGCGATCAGCGCGCGAGCCACACGAGCGTTGCCACGCCCCACGCCAGCGTGAGGAGCGTGACGGGCACGCCGGCCTTGAGCACGTCGCCGAATCGCAGCGTCACCCCGCGCGCCGCGGCGCGCTCGGCGACGATGAGCGTGGCCATCGAGCCGAGCAGCGTGAGGTTCCCCGCGAAGGTCGAGCTCATCGCCATCACCAGCCAGATGAAGCGTGCGTTAGGCAGCTCAGGCACGACGGGCCGCCAGAGAATCACCGCCGGGACGTTGGACACGAGGTTCGACAGCGCCGTCATCGCCGCGGTCGTGACCGTCGCGTCGTGCCAGGGCGCGCCGTGCAGCGTCGACGCCGCGCGCGTCGTGAGATCCACGAACACCGGCGCGGATTGCACGCCGCGCATCACCACGAACAGCGCCGCGAAAAAGAGGAGCAGCGACCACTCCACGTTCGCGAACGCCTCCGTGGGATCGCGATTGCCCAACGCGATCATGAGCGCGCCGGCCGTGATCGCAACGACCGGCAGCGACAACCCCGCGAGCCATGCGGCGAGCGCACCGGCGAACAGGACCAGCGCGCGCGCGACGAGACCGCGATCCATGGTCCGGCCGCCGGCCGGCGCGCTCGTCACAGCGAATGGGCGTGCGAGCTCGCGCCGGAAGATGAGCGCCAGGACGCCGTACACGATCGCGAGTCCGCCTAACGCAGGCAACGCGAGCAGCGCCACGAAGTCGCGGTAGGCGATGCCGCTCGAGATGCCGATCAGCATGTTCTGCGGATTGCCGGTGATCGTCATCGCGCTTCCGACGTTGGCGGCGAACGCGATCCCGAGCAGGTAGGGCAACGGCTGCGCGCCGAGCGGCTCCAGCGCCGCGAGCACGAGCGGCACGAACACGAGACAGATGGTGTCGTTCAGAAAGACAGCGGAGAGGAGACCGCTCGCGACGATGATGCCGGCCAGCAACGCATGCGGCGAGCGAAATCGCCGAGCGACCCACGCCGCGGCCCAGGCAAAGAATCCGCCGAGCTCGAGGTAGCTGACCAGCAACAGGACGCCCAGCAGGAACACGATGACGTCGATGTCGATTGCTGCATAGGCGTCCTTGGGCGCCAGCCCGCCCAGCACCACCATTGCGACGGCGCCCAGGAGCGATGCCGCCGGCCGATTCAGCCGCACGCCCGGGACTTGCTGTGCAGCGATGAGGACGTACGTCACCACGAAGATCGCGAGCCGAACGCTGGTCACGATTCGAGGGAGGTGGGCCGATGAAGCGCGTGCCGCTGGAAACGGCCGGGGGTCCAACCGCACAGCCGATGCCCGAGACCGAGTCTGCGCCCGCGGCTGCCAAAAGCAACGGCGTCGTGCTCGTGACGGGCGCCGCTGGTCTCGTGGGTTCGCACACGTGCCGCGAGCTCGCCCGACGTGGCTGGACGGTGCGCGCGCTCGTGCGCAGCCCAACCAAAGCCGAGCGCCGGTTGGCGGGCATTCCCGTCCAGTTCGCGTTGGGCGATCTCCGCAGCTCGAGCACGCTGCGCGAATCGGTGCGCGCCGTGGATGCCGTGGTGCACCTCGCCGCCATCGCGATCGAGAAACGCGATGAATCGTACGAGGACGTGAACGCCGCCGCGACGATCGCGCTGCTCGACGCGGCGGCCACCGCGGGCGTTCGGCGTTTCGTACACATGTCGCAGAACGGGGCGTCGAGTGCGTCGCCATACCGGTTCTTGCGCAGCAAGGGCGCGGCGCAGGACGCGGTGGTCGCCAGCGAGCTGGATTGGACGGTGCTGCGTCCCTCGGTGATCGTGGGACCCGAGGACGAATTCGTGACCGTGCTCGCTCGGCTGGTGCGTCTCTCGCCCCTCGTGTATCCGGTGCCGGGCGGCGGCACGGCGAAATTTCAGCCGGTGGCGGTGGATGATGTGGCGCGCGTGATCGCGCTCTCGCTCGAGCGCGCGGACAGCGTTAGGCAGACGTATCCGGTGGGCGGGCCGGCGGCGTTGACGCTCCGGCAGATGATCGAGCGCGTGCTGCTCGCGATGCACGCGCAGCGCGTGTTGATCCCAGTGCCGGTGGTGGTGCTTCACCCGCTGATCGCCGCCGCGCAGCGCCTGCTGCCGCATCCGCCGGTCACGACGAGTCTGCTCGAGCTGCTGGCGATCGACAACACGGTGGGCGACATGCGCGTGTGGACGACGTTCGGGCTCGTGCCGTCGCCGTTCGCGCCGGAAGAGCTGACGTATCTGCGCAACATCACGGCGCGCGAGGCGTGGCAGTCGCTGTGGTGACCGTGTGTCCGCAGTCGCCTAACGCAAGGAACGTGATCGAAATCGAGCATCGTAGCCGGTAATGTACCGGCTCGGACGCGGTCCGGCGACGCCCGCCTCCCACCCGAGTGGGAGGCGGGCGTCATCTCACGGCATCACGGCGATGTGAGCGAGCCGGTGCGCGTAGCGGAGAGGAAGGTGCTCCCGTCCGTGGGGCTGGTGCTGAAGAACGGTAACGTGCCGCCCAGGCCCTGCACGTTCCACGTTGTGGCCTTGCCGTTCATTGGCGCCCACGTGGTGAGGAAGCCGGAGACGGCGTGCAGGTCAGGAAGCGCAACACTCCACGTTGCCGGAACTGCGCCCAGGTACGCGGCTGTTGTGAAGACGGACGCCGTACGAGCGACCGAGCTTTGTGAATACGACGCGCTGATCGCCTTGTTGTACTGCGTCTGCGACGCAAGCGCGACTTTTGGCCTGTAGTAAGGCGAGGTGGCGGCCGACGAGATCGTGGGCGTATTAAGTGCTGGTCCGAATGCGAGCGGACGATTGACGATGGTGCGGAGCCAGACGCCGGTGATTCTCGATGCAGTCGTACCAGGCATCGATCCGGCGAGCAGTTGGAACTCTCCGGTGAGGAGCTTGGCGATCGGGATCGCCTCATACGGAATCGAGACGTTCGTCACATTGCTCGCGGCGGCGAGTGCGGCGCCCGTGCCGCGCGGGCTGAAGAAGAGGACGGCGACGGACGCTTTGGACCCAGTCGGTATGCCGCTCAGTGTCGCCTTGGCTGACGCCGGCGCGAATGCTGAGGATGAGGTGAAATCGAGAACGGGCAGCGTCGATCCTGTCGTCGGATTCAGCGAGCGACGGATAATGATGCTATTCACGAGCAGCGATGTGTTGGAGCGCGCGGCGATGAGGTCGCGCGGTCCGGCCTCGACGTTGTTGAGCGTGAACGTGGTTGGGCCGCCGCCAACGAGGAATGCCGAGGCGGTGCCGAGGTCGACCGATGCAATCTGGCCTGCCGCGACGTGCGCCACGGATCCGTTCACGATCTTCGTGCCCGGGCAGTTGATGGTTTGCGTTTTGGTCTGCCCGTTAAAGTCCGCGAGCGTGGCGAACACGACATCGAGGCTGAAGCCAGTGCCCGACTTTTTCACCGTGGCCACGCCGCCTTTTCCAGTCGTGAACGTGTAGACGAACGTGCTGCCGCTCGTGGGGAGCACGCGTTTCCACGTGCCGGTTCCATCTTGCTCGGCGGACCAGATGGGCGCGTTGGCCGCGCAATAGGTGACGGTGATGGATCCGCCGGTGAGTGCGGCCGGCGGCGTGAGCGCGGGCATGACGACGCGTGGTTCGGTCGGGTTGTCGCCGTTACAAGCGGCGAGCGCGGCGAGAGTGGCCGCGCCGATGGAGCAGGCGAGACGGCTGGTCGTGGCGATTCGCATTGCCGGGGTCCCTCAGCATCGAAGCGTGAGCGGGGTGACGATTCATCTCGTGTGACGCACTCCACCTGCGTCCGCTCTCATCGAACGGCTGAGGACGTCAGCGATGCGCTCTCGGTGGCCGAAGAGCCCTTCATCCTACTCACTCGTCTTGCGCGAGCGAGTTACATCAGTTAGGCGGAGCGTTAGGCAAGCAGTTACCCGCCTCTCGTTCCTTCCAATTTGATGTGAACCACGGACTCGGTTGTGCCGAGCTTGTAATATGCCGACTCGGTACCGACGAGCGTTTCGTCGCGTACGCGCACGACACCGTGAATGGTGACCGACGCGCCCTTGCGGGCCGTGCTGGCATACGGCCCCGCGTCCATGAGGACGCTGTCGGCATCGATTCTCACGTGCAGGGCAATCGGCGCCGCATGATTCGGATACAGAATGGACCAGCCGGTGGTATCGGCGGTCGCCGTCATCTCGTAGGTCACGAGCGTCGAGTCGTTCGCCGCGTTCGTTGCCGTCATCTTCCAATTGCCGGCGAGATCGGCGAGGCGCGGCACAGGGCGGGCGTCGTGCTTACAGGCGCCGAGGGCGAGCGCGCCGATCGTTAGGAATGACCAGCGCATGAGAGTTTCTCGGTGACAAGGGCACGAAGGCGTTCGTGCAGTTTATTGGTTCCCTTGCTGCCGCCCTCTGTCCATCGCCTCCTGCATCTGCCGATGGAGGCTCGGGCCGCGAGGAGGTTGAGCTCCCACAACCGCCGCAGGAACGGGCGCCCCGGCCGTCTGGATATAGACGGGCACGTGATCGCTGGGCACGTCGGCCGGCGTGCCCCAGCCCATGAAGACGAGGTCGGGCGGGAAATGGGTGTCTGCAGCACCGTGTTGAGGAACGATCCGACCGGCTTGCGCACCGTGCAATACGGCACCGGCAGCGCACGCATCGTTGTTTCCGAACACCTTGTCGCGCGGATTTCCTGTCCCTCGCGCCGTGGTAGGGCGGGCACAGAGCACCTGCCACTGGCCACCGCGATGCGGTTGCTGAACCCCGGCGGTGTTGAAATCTCCCATCCACACGTCCACGCGTTGGTGCCTGTGGTGCTCCCACGATGTGAGTTCGTCGTCGCCAGCCCGTGCGTACCGAATGACGACGTCGCTCCCCTCCTGGAATGGGGCATGGCACGTCGCGACACGCAGCGACTCGGCGCCCTTGGTGAAGCGCAGGATGAGCAGCTGGCGAAACCAGTGCTGGTCGGCGAGCGGATATAACGTGTCGTCTCTCACGACGGCAACGCCGGCGCGCGTGGCGACGCTGATGCGGCCTTGATGTTTGTCGTTAGGCAAACCGCGGTCCTGGTGGAAGCAGACGATCCGCCACGCCGCGCCAGGCCCGCGAGGCTGGACGTCTTGGTCGCGATGCATCGCGTCGCTTGGTTCCACGAGAATCACGGCGTCGGCGTTCCAGCCCTCGAACATCGGGACGAGGAGCAACGCAGTCTGATAACCGGCTTGGCCCGTCACGGCCATGTTCCAGCACACGATTCGCATGGAGATCGCCATTTATTCGTGGGACTGCGCGGCGGCCTGAGGCGGGTGCCGAATATGGAGGCAACGTGGCCGCCTTTCAAGCCAAGCCGACCACGCGTCGACTCGAACGGTCTGGGCGCTGTGTTTTCACCGCGAACAGCGATGTCGTGTGTCGGCCCGTCAAAGTCGCGTTCGGGGTCGCGTGGTCTTGCTCCTTCCCTTCGCATTCGTTCTGATACGTTTTCGTCCATTTCTCTGTTTGCCGCCTAACTCCCCACACGCTCCCACATGCCACGAGTCACAGTCACCCTGAACGGATTCTCGATTACGATTAGCTCCAAGGACATGCAGGAGGATGATTCGCTTGATCTCAGCCCGGGCGCCTGGGCGGAGACGCTGGGATGGGACCCGGTGAAGGTCAAGAAGGCGCTTCGGACTCTCGACGCGCAGCAACACACGCCGCGACGCGTGAATTGCCAGCAAGGACAGAATAGATCGCCGACCATGGCCGTGCTGTACTTGTGGTGGAAATCTGAATTCACCCTGGGCGCTGCGTTCGATGCCGTGAATCAGGCGTATGGCGCATTGCAGTTGCCGTTGGGCACGGTGAAAATGCAGCGCCTGCTCGAGCAGCTTCTCGGAGCGTACACCAGCATGCTCAGACCGGATTGGAATGACGTTCGAGCACTGGTCCCAGGAAACGCAGCTGAGCTTCTGCCATGAGTTCAGCCGGGCTCTTCGGGCATTAGCGGGGCTTCCTCTTCGGAGGAAGCTCGGGGGCTACAAGGCGTTAGATCTCCCAGTTGCTCCACACCACGCCCTCCGCCGCCACCGGCTCCGGATGCTCGGCCAGCGTCATCCGAAGATCGGTCCACCGCACCCTGCCGCCTAACGCAATGAGCGTGCGGTAGGCGTGCAGGTAGTCGGTTTGCGACCGGAACGCCACCCGCCGCGTGCCGCTCCGTCGCGCGTAATCGGCCAGCGCGATCACCGCGGCGCCCAGGTCCGCGCCCGGCGCCAGGACGAGCTTGAGCACACGCGTCTCCTCGCGCGACCGGCCCTCGACTAACGGAGCCGTGTGGCACAACGCGAACCCGGTCAGCCGGCCGCCGCCGCGGAACAGCACGGTGTCGCCCAACCCGAGCTCCTCCGTGAGCACCAGCTCGCGCGTGAAGTCGTACCCGGACAAGAGTCCGTCCACCAGCGCGCGGCACTCGCCCAACGCATCCTGCTGGTCGCGCGTGCTCAACCTGCCTAACAGAACCGGCGCGTGCTCGGCGTGCGCGCCGTCGAGCGTGATCGTGATCGTCAACCGGCCGGGCACGAAGCCGAGCGACGAGTAGAAGCCGATGTTGTCCATGGTGCGCGGCATCGTCTCGAGCCCGATCGTCGACGCGCGCGCCCGCTCGAGCCACGCGATGCCCGACCGCACGATCTCCTTCCCCACCCCGCCGGCCTGGCTCTCCGGCCTAACGGCCAACGGACCCATCCACCCCTCGCTGCCCGAACAGTGCACCACGTTGAACGCCACGATCTCGCCGCGCTCGTCGCGCCACAGCAGCGCACCGGCGCCCGCGTCCTCGATGGCGTAGCGCCAGATGAGCGGATTGAGATACGGCACGCGCACGCCCACCATGCCGTCGCGCCGATAGCGCTCCGTGAAGCTGTCGCTGAACACCTGGTTGAGCGCGGGGATGTCCTCCACACGCGCCCGCTGCGGGCCGTCGGGATGGTGTCCCGTGCGCCACGACCGCGCCACAGCCATCAGTCCGACGCTCCGGCGCCCGCGAGCTCCGGGGCCTTGAGGATGGCCACGTCGGGCGCCGGCCGATCATCGCGCCTAACCACCGATGCGCCGGTCGCCGCGTCGAATCGCACCGTCACCACCTGGTCGAGCATGTCGCGCACCGACTCGATGTGCGTGATGAGAATCACCTGCTCGAAGCGATCGTGCAATCCGCGCAGCAGCTCCAACACACTCGCGCGATGCGTGTCATCGAGCGAGCCGAAAATTTCGTCGAGCACGAGCAGCGAGAACGGCTGCCCCGAACGCTCGGCGATCATCTGCGAGATCGCGAGCCGCAGCACGAGATTGGCCAGATCCTCCTCGCCGCCGGAGATCACGGGCTTGGGCACCGCGTCCTCGAGCACGACGACGTTGTATGCGTCGTCCAGCTCGAGCTCCGTGTAGCGGCCGGCGGTGAGATCGGTGAGGAACCCGCTCGCCAACTCCGACAGCTCGGGACGCAGCTGGAAGTTGAGATCGTTGCGCAGGTCGGTGTACGCGCGGTCGAGCTCCTCGTGCAGCCGCTTGCGCACCGTGAGCTCGCCTAACAGACGCTGGCGCTCCGCCAGCTCCGCCGCGGCGTGACGCGCCTGCGCTTCGGCCACCTCGGCGGACGCGAGCTCGCTCTCGGCCGTGGCCGCGGCGAGATCGGCCGCGTGCATCTCGCTTTCTGCATTGGCGTGCTCGTCGCGCAGCGCCGCGTACTGGTGCTCCGACACCGAGAGCGCCGCCTGCCGGGCGCGCAGATCCGTGACCCGTGCGCGCAACGCAGCCTCGGCGTCGTGCAGTTGGGCGCGCTCGCGCAGCAGCGCCGGCTCACGCTCGATCTGCGCGCCGAGGCGTGTGGCCTTGGCGTCGAGCGGCATGAGGCGATCGAGCTCGCGGCGCACGAGATCGTGCCGCGCGGCATCGTATCCCGCGGGGATCGTCTCGAGCTCGCTGCTGAGCGCCGCCACGCGATCGCTCTTGGCCGCGATCTCGCCGCCTAACTGAGCGAGCTCCTGTACCGCATGCTGCACCTTGAACAGCCGTCGGTCGAGCCCTTTCACGTCCTCGGCGACCACGCGGCGCCGCTCGTCCAACTCGCGCAGATCGGCGGGCATCTCGAGCAACTGCTCCATCCGCCCCTTGTAGTAGTTGCCGTCCACGAGCACTGTCTCGAGCTGGCCGTCGAGCAGCTCGAGCACCGTGCGGATCGTGCCCTTGAGCGGACGCGCGCACGTCGGACACGCACCATCTTCGCCCGCCGCCGCGAGCCGGTCGCGCTGCTGCTTGAGCTCCGCGTACTGATCGCGCAGCGCCTGGCGCTTGGTCTCCGCTTCCTGGCGGTCGCGCACCCATTCGGTCCGACGCGCTTCCACCGTGCCGTCCAACTCCTCGAGGGCGACACGCTTTTCGTGCAGCGCGATGGTGGCCTCCTCCTCGAGCCGCGGCGCGGTGTCGAGCCGAGCGCTGCGTTCGTGGAGCTTCGCCAACTCGTCCTCGAGCAGCGCGCGCGACGCGATCAGCGATTGCCGCCGTCCATCCTCGCGCGCCAACACCTCGAGGTGCTGGAACTCGGCGTGCAGCGCGGCATACGGAATGAGCTCGGTGGCAAGCGCGTCGCGCTCCGCCTTGGCCGCGGCGATGCCGCCTAACTCGCGCGTCAAACGCTCCGCATCGCGTGCCAGACCTGCCTCTTCACCCTCGGCCACCCGCAGCTCGGCCACCAGCGCCTGCAGCGCCTCGCGCTCGCGCTGCACGAGCTCCCACTTTGGCCTCACGCGGTCCAACACCGCTTGCGCTCGGGCGCGCGCGTCGCGCGCTAACTGCGTGGCACGCGCGGTCGACGCGAGACGCCGGCGCGCGTCGTCGAGCTGCTTCCCCACCAATTCGGCGTCCGGCATGCCCTGCTGGATGCCCATGATCTGCGAGCGCAGCTCGGTGAGGTGGGTGCGCAGGATCTTCTGCGCGTCGCGGAGCCGCTCGTACCCCAGCACGTGGGACAGGAACTGCGCGCGCTCAGCGGGCTTCATCGCCGCCATCACGCTCAGGTCCTTCTGTCCCGTGAAGTAGGTGTTGAAGAACTCCTCGCGCGTCATGCCCAACTTGCGCGTGAGGATGTCGCTGACGCCGCTGATCGAGTTTGCGATCGGCGTCGCCGCGCCGTCCAGATAGAGCTCGGCGTTCGTCAGGCCGCGGACCACACGGTAGCGGTGGCCCGCGAGCTCGAAGTCGAGCTCGACGCGCACGGTGGCGCGCGCCGCGGCGCGGTTGAAGCGGATCGACTCGCGCGTGCCGCGCGCCGCGGTGTTGCCGTAGATCGCCCACGCCAGCGCCTCGAGGATCGTCGTCTTGCCCGATCCGTTAGGCCCGATGATGCCGGTGAGCCCGGACTCGAAATCGATCCGGGTGTCCGCGTGTTGGCGGAAATTGGAGAGGGCGATGCGGTTGAGGCGCACTACCGCTGCCCGTCGGCGACGGGACCGGCCACCGGTCCCATCGCCTGCTCCGACGCCGCGTCGGCGGCATCGAGATACTCGAGGCCCAACGTCACGAGCGCCGCGCGGTCCAGATCGGCCTCGACCGGGCGGCGCGAGAGGTACGTCTCCACCATTTCGCGCAGCGTGGCACGGCGGCTCCCCGCCTGGTTCAGCGTTAGGCGGACGGTATCCGGCTTGCGCGCGTCGAGGTGGAAGTGCAGCGCGCGGCGTTTGTACTCGCGCAGCGCGCGATGGTCCAGCTCGCGCACTACGTGCCGCGGAATCTCGCGCAGCACGAGCCGCACGACCCGGTCGTCGATCCCGCCCTCGCACGATGCGACGCGCTCGCGGATCGCCGCGTCCACATCGGCCGCCGTCAGGCCACGCGCCGTGATCGGCGCGAGCTCGGCCAAGCGGCGCGCGCCCGCGATGGCGTGGAAGCGATGCGTACCCGCGTCCAGATCGTACTCGATGAACCCCTTCCCCGGCACACCGGTCGCGCGCTCTTCGTGCATCTCGCTCCACATGTTGGGCGGCAGATACTCGAGCGAACCGCAGTAGTACATATTCGAGGCCATCTTTTTATGTACGTGGTAATGCCCCAGCGCCACGTACGTCCACCGGGCCGGACCGATCGTCTCCACCGGCACGGGCCGCGACGGCCGGTCGGGATAGGCCAGGTTAGGCGGAAGCATGCCTTCCACTTCGCCGTGCATCGCCACGACGTTGTACCGCGCGTCGCGATCGGGCTCGAACTCCGGCACTGGCGCGCCCGCCGGAAGATCCGGCACGGCAAGCACCGATACATCGTGCGCCGTGAGCGTGACGCGACGCGGCCCGGCGGCAACCACATGCACATGCTCATCGATGTACGTGAACAGCTCGAGGATGCTGCCCGTCTCCGTCGCGCGCGGCCGATCATGATTGCCCGCGACGATCACGACGTCCGTTTCGGGCAACGCAAGCCGCAGCTTCTGCAGCTGCGTGAACGCTTCGATGATCGCCGCGTTCATCGGACGCACCGAGTGGAACACGTCGCCCACGATGAGCACCACATCGGGCCGCAACGCGATCACGCGCTCCAAAGCCCGACGGAACACCAGCGCGACGTCCGCCTCACGCTGGTTGATTCCCTCGGGCGTGAGCCGGTGGTACTGCCGGAAGCCGAGGTGTAAGTCGGCTAGATGGACGAGGCGCACTCCGAAAACTACCGCTTAGGCGAATGGGCGACTAGCCGAACGATGTGTTCAGTGCACGGCCGCGGTGTGCATGTGTTGCGTGATGTCCGTTTGCATGCGAACGGGCGTCGCCGCCGCTGTGGCGGTCGGCATGAGCGTCGACACGAGACCGATCGTTGCCCTGGCGTCGATCCACCAGCCGCGCCGCCGGTCGACGCACAGCATTCCCGTCACGGTACCCGATGAGCTCACCCGCAATCCATTGGAGAGTGGGCGCGAACCGGGGTCGCGCGTGATGCTGCCGTGCATCGAGACGAATGCGAGCGTGCCGTCACTCGAGAGTGAGTCCAGGCGATACGTGGCGCGGAGCACCGCGGCGTAACCCTTGTTCGAGTTGCCGACCACCGGCAGCGACGTTACTCGCTGCCAACTCTGCTTCACGCTGACCGGCCCGTCCGGAAGTGTGGCCGGCATCCCGGACACGACCGCCCGGATGTCCGCGGAGAGCTGTGGCGGAACCTCGATCACGGCGGCCGATCCGTCGGGCGCGATGTGCAGACGCACGCGTTGTCCCTCCATGGCGCGCCGGACATCCTCGGGTTCGGCCGGCTGGCCGTCGGTGGTGAGGGAGACGGAGTCGGTGATTGTCGTGATCGTGGTTCCGGTTTCGTCGCTGCCCTGGACCAGCACGCGCGACAGCAGGAGCAGCGACGTGTGCATCGTCATCGTCGTGTCGCTGCCGTGCACGTGCACCGTCCCTTTCATCGACACGTCCTGTTCGAAGCGCGTGAACAGCGTGTCGCCCACCTTGGGTTTGATACGCAGAACGATGTTCGATGTCTGGCCGCGTGCGACACCCGGAGTGAGGAAGCACGCCAGCCCGAGCGCGAGGAGACGCATCCGCGCCGCCGTCTGCCCAACAGAAGAAACACGCGGCCAGCCGCGCCCCGCAAAGGACATGTAAAGACCGGTTGATGGACAGCCGATACGTACACCGTTGGACGGGCGTTTGCTCCGTTGTCCCCGTCGAATAGCCACCTGCCCTACGGAAGACCCTCTCGCGCCGGTTGCACGAAGGCGGCGCTCCGCGTCCATCAGCAGAGCGGCTGGCGCCCATTCCGCGCCGGCAAATGCGGCCCCGTCTTCCGTCTGCACAACCGAGACCCGCGCCTTTCAACCAACCGCGGATCCCCGCCCAAGTGAACCTCTCCAACGAGCGTGTGGTAAGACGATCGGTACGGATCGCGGCCGTGTTGCTGGTCGCTTCCGCCTGCGGCAAGGCGCACGCGTCCGGCCGCCGAGATTCGGCGACGCGCGCTGCGCCATCGGGTCCGCATCTCGATCTGCGTTCGCATCCCGATCTGTTGTTCGAGGTGTTCGGCGATGCAAACGATCCGCGCATGATCCCGATCGCCGCTATCGCGCACGACCAGCTGCAGCAGATCGTGCTCGACTCGACCGGGTGGCGAGAGCTGGACGCCGAATATTTGCGAAGCTCCAAGTCCTATTCGCTGTATGAGGATGGACGGACGACCGGCACGGTCCAAGTTCGGCGCGGCATGTGGCAGAGCGACGACGCTCTCTATTCCCTGCCCGGCTGTCAGTTGCTGACGCCGATGGCGGCGGTGCGCACGGAGGGAGCGGGTCCCAAGCCGACGTTCACCGTCGAGTATCTCGCTTCCACCGCCGCGCTGGGTCACCAGCGCACCGCGAAGGCGATGCCGAGTGCGGAGGTGGAGCGCATTGCGCGATCGATTGGGGTGCAGGAGGCGCAGACGGTTGGTATCAAGAAGGAGACCCTCGATTCGCTCGACTTCCGCGCGGTGGCGTTCCAGAGCGGCACGGGTCCGTGGCCGACGATCGTCGCGGCGTTCATCGATCCCGCCGCGGAGAATCCTGCGTCGACGCAGGAGACGACGACGCATCTGATCTTCATTGCCGATCGCGACTCCGCGGCGAGCGACTACCACACCACGTATACGCATCGTGTGCAGGGACCGCTCGCGAGCTCGAGCTTTCGGCGCTACTTCGACCACCTCGACGTGAACGGCGACGGTGTGGACGAGATTTTCCTCGAGGGGTGGCTGTTCGGCGGCGACACGTTTCTGTCCGTGCTCTCGTGGAAGGATGGGAAGTGGGACGAGATGTATCGGACGCGAACCAAGTGGTGCCTGGACTAACTATTCGCCGAACGCGCTCTCCACATCGCGCTTCGAGTACGCCCTGAACGCCGTGAGCGTCTGCGTGCGATCGACGCCCGGCACCTTCGCAAATTCCTCGGTCACCACTTGCGCGATGCGCTCGTATTCGGGCACGCGCACGATGGCGACGAGGTCCCATTCACCGGACACCGAGTAGACCTCGGACACGCCTTCAATGCCGGCGAGGCGTGTGGCGCAGTGTGGGATCTCTTTGGGATCGCACTTGATGAGCACGATCGTGGTGATCATTCGTCGCCGGGGAACGGTGGCACGTTGAGGAGCCAAATACCGCGAATGGTATCGCTGTCGTCGAGGTCGACCAGGATGTCGCGCGCGATGCACACCGTGCGCGCGAGCCGGCCGGCGCCGAGTCGGAAGTGGATGGTTTGTTCGGACTGATCGGATTCCGCGATGAGTGTGGTGTCCATCTGCATCATCGCGACGCCGCCCTTGGAACCTGCTGACGGAACGACAAGACGGCCGCGCGCGGTGTCCGCGGGCACGCGCAGCGCGCTCAATTTCTTGACGTCGGGCCACACCGCGACTTCGACGCCATGAATGCGGCCGCCTCGCACATCGAGAATAACCCACGAGCCATCGGAACCGGCGAGCTCGACCGAGCCCGATGCGCCGTCGGCGAATGAGCTATCGGCGAGGCTCGCGGTGAGAATCGCGGTATCCGTATCCCAGCGATACTCCACAGCCGACGGAATGTCTGTCGCTGGTTCGATCTGCACGGTGACGTTCACGCGGCCTCCTACGCAGGCGTTAGCGACGGCCCGCACTCACGCTCCGCCGAGCAGCGGACGGGCGCGTCTCTCGCGCTAAGATATCGCCTCCTCGCGCCGTCACCAGAGGACCATTCAATTGCGCGGCGTCACGAAATCATTTCACGAAATGCGGCGACTGTGCGTTGCACGCCTGTTACGACTTGATCTAGCGGCGCCGCGTACGACAGGCGCACCCAGTCCGGTGTGTAAAACGCTGCGCCAGGAACGACGGCCACGTCGTGTCGCTCGAGCAGATGCTGCGCGAACGCGCCACCCGCACCTGCGCGCGAGTCGCCGCGCGTCGCGCTCACGTCGAGGAATAGATAGAATGCGCCGTCGGGCGGGATGACGCCGATGCCCGGTTCGCCCGCGAGCATCGCGAGCGCCGCGTCGCGCCGCCGCTCGAACTCGCCCACCATGTGCCCTATCGACGCGTCGGCCGCCGAGCGATTTGAGAGTGCAGCGAGGGCCGCGTGCTGCGAGACAGTGGCCGCGTTAGACGTAGTGTGCGATTGCAGCGCGCCCATCGCGTGCGCAACCGCGCGTGGTGCAATCGCCCAACCGATGCGCCATCCCGTCATCGCGTATGCTTTCGCAACACCATCGATCAGAATGAGTCGATCGCGTGATCCCGCCACCTCGAAGATCGACGTCGCGACGCCGCCGTACGCGATACGCCGATAGATCTCGTCGCTGATCACCCACCATCCGCGCTCGTCCGCCAACGCGAGGATGGCTTCCAGCTCCGCGCGATCGTACACCGCGCCAGTTGGATTGCAGGGCGAGTTGAGCATCACGCCTTTTGTCGCCGGCGTGGCCGCCGCCGCCAACGACTCTGCCGTCACTTTGAGACCGTTCGCCGGATCGCCGTACACGGGAACGGGCTCTGCGCGAGAGAGCGCAACCATTTCGTAGTAGCTCGTCCAGCTAGGCGTGGGGATCAACACTTCGTCGCCTGCGCCGAACAGGACGAAGCATGCGTTGAAGAGCGACTGCTTGGAACCAGTGGAGACCACGATATCAGCGGGCGTCACACGATCGTCACCGCGATAGTCGGTGTTGGCGAGCGACGCGATCGCTTCGCGCAGGGGCAGAATTCCTTCCGTGGCCGTGTAGTGGGTGGCGCCGGCGTCGATGGCCTGCTGTGCTGCGCGGCGAATGAACTCGGGCGTGTCGAAATCCGGTTCGCCGGCGCCGAGGTCGATGATGCGGCGTCCAGCCGCGCGAAGCGCTTTGGCGCGAGCGGAGACGGCGATCGTTGCGGATTCCTTGAGCTGCGCGATGTTCGGTGACGGCACGAACGCGCGACGAACGGTCATCTCGGTCACTGCGAATCCTGAGTTGGAGGGCGGATGGCTCGTTTGCTATACTTTAGTCGCGTCGCGGGCGTGACGCCATTGAAAATTCGAGGGGTGTTTTTTGGAGCACGGGAACGCGGAACCGGCGCGCGAGCGAGCGACAGTCTCGCGCAATCAGAACGTCATGTACGTGCTGCCGCACGATGCGGCGGCCATCGCGCAATTCATGGGTCCGGTGCTCGAGCAGCTAGCAGCGCTCGAAGCATCCGGCGAATCCGGCCAGGGACCGCGAGTCGTCGTGGTGACGCCCGACGCCGAGGGTGCCGTGGCGATCGCACGGTCGGTTGCGTCGAAATCGAGTAACGCGCCGAGCGCGATTGCGGCCACCGGTGCGGCACGCAGCGCGCGCCTCATCGCCGCGCAGCCGGCGCCGATCATCATTGGGCCTGCCGACCAGCTGCTCGAGTTGGTGCGGCGCGCGGCGCTCAAGCTCGACCAAGTGCGCGCGGTCGTGATCGCGTGGGCGGATCTGCTCGTGGATGCGGGCGCGGTGCCGTCACTCGAGGCGCTCATGAGCGAGATGCCCAAGGAATCGGCGCGCACACTCGTTGCCGCTCGCATCACGCCTGAGGTCGAGGCGCTGGTGGAGCAATACGCCCGGCGCGCGCGTCGTGTGGGTTCCGCGCCAACGGAGGCGGCCGAACCGCTGGCGGTGCGCTACGTCATCACGAGCGCCGCAACGCGCAGCGCAGCTCTCAGAACTCTTCTCGACACGCTCGATCCTCCTGGCGCGGCGATCTTCGTGCGCGCCGATGACTCCGATCGCGAGGTGCGCGACACGCTTCGCACACTAGGCTACGCGGGCGACGACATCGTGCGTGTCGTGCGCGAGGCGACGCCGTCGGCCGCGCTCATGGTTCTGTACGATCTGCCGTCGTCGCGCGCCGAGCTCGACGCGCTGGCTTCGTCGGCGCCGAATCAGGTGGTGGCGCTCGTCCAACCCAGGCAACTGGCGGCGCTCGCCGCACTCGCGGGCACGGAGCACCTTTCGCCGTTTTCGATGGACGCGTCGATTGCCGCGGCGCGCGCGAGTGACCAACGGACGCGCGATGAGCTCCGCTCGATTCTCGAGGCGGGCCTGCCCGCGCGCGAGCTGCTGACGATCGAGCCTCTGCTGGCCGACTACGACTCGGCCTCGGTGGCCGCGGCGGCGCTCCGGTTGCTCGAGACCGAGCGCGCGCGGCGCGCGCCTAACGTAAGGCAGGCACCGCCTAACGCAACGCCGGCAGCCGGCGAG
>DATEKK010000081.1:0-36957 GCA_035277485.1 Gemmatimonadaceae bacterium | reverse complement strand
GCGGTGTTCGCACCGCGGCCGGCCCTTTTTGTGTGCGGTCACATGTATCCGTCGCGCCGCAGCGACTCCAGTCCGCCGCCATCCTCCTTGTCCTGCGCCCGACCGGACCGCTCCGCAATGTGCGAGAACTTGCCCGTGCGGAGCTCGACGATGATCTCGCTTACGTCGTGCGCCTCGGACTGCACCTTCTGCGTGCACGGGCCGCAGCCTAACGACCGGTAGCGTGTGTCGTCGCCATGATTGTAGTAGAGCGACACCGTCGGGATCTTCTCGCGGCCGATATACTCCCAGATGTTCAGCTCGGTCCAATCGAGGAGCGGATGGATGCGCACGTGCGTGCCGGGCGCGAACTCTGTCTTGTACTGGTTCCAGAATTCCGGCGGCTGATCCTGCACCTCCCACTCGCTCTGGGTGGTGCGCGGCGAGAAATAGCGCTCCTTGGAACGGCTGCCCTCTTCGTCGGCGCGCGCGCCCACGATCACGCCCGTGAACGGTTCCGCGTTGCGATCGCGCTCGTACGTGCGCGTGGTATGGTTGAAGCGGTAGCGCGGCCCCTCACCACTCAGCGTGCGGCGCAGCGCTTCCGTCTTGAGCAGCCCGCAGCATGTGAGGCGATCCACCGCGCCATCTGGATAGGTGCGGCGTTCCGCCAGCGCAACCTCGTTCTGCCCGTACATCAGGTTCAGGTGCCATTCGGCCGCGAGCCGGTCGCGGTAGGCAATCATTTCGGGAATCTTGAACGACGTGTCGATATGCACGAGCGGGAACGGCACGTGGCCGAAGAACGCCTTCCGGGCCAGCCAGAGCATCACCGTGCTGTCTTTCCCGATCGACCACAGCATGCACAGCTGCCGGAAGTTCGCGTACGCTTCCCGCAAAATGTGGATGCTTCGGTTTTCGAGTTGTTCCAGATGATCCATCGCTCACTCCCGATTCACGGACCTACAAGTTTCCGCGAATCCGATTCATGACCATGCCGCCGGATTCTTCGACGGTCACGCCGCGCGTATCGATCACCACATCGGCGTTGGACGGCGCTTCGTACGGGTCATCGATGCCCGTAAAGTTGCGGATCTCGCCGCGACGGGCCCGTGCATACAGACCTTTGACGTCACGCCGCTCGCATTCCTCCAGCGGTGTCGACACGTACACCTCGACGAAGTTCCGGCACAGCCCGCGCACGAACGCTCGCGACTCCTCGTACGGTGAGATGAACGAGGCAACAACGAACACGCCGTTCTCCTCGAGCTTGCTTGCCAGGTACCCGACGCGGCGAATGTGCTGATCGCGGTCCGTGCGCGTGAATCCCGTCGTCGGGAAGAGATGGCGAATCGTATCGCCATCGAGATACTCGGCTCGAATGCCCCGGCGACGCAGGTCGGCGTGGACCCACTGCGCGATGGTCGTCTTCCCCGACCCCGAGAGTCCCGTGAACCAGATGACCGTTGGTGTCGGCTCGTGCTTGCCTAACGGAATGCGCTCCCACAGGCGCTCGTGCAACCAGAATAACAGAATCTTGCCGACCAGCTCGACGACGCCCACGAACACCGCCACCTGCACCCGCTTCGTAAAAACATATACGATGACCGTGGTGGTCAGGGACCCGAACAGGCGCCACGACAGTGCTTTGGCGAACGAGCGGATGTTGGTGTCACGATGCATGGCGGAGCCGGGTCGTGCGGAGGGTTTCGACGCCGTCAGGCCCCGAGAACGAACGAACCATTGCGCAGCTCCCGCTTGTTGTACGTGAACGGTGTCTGCCGGCGCTCCTCCCCGTCGCGCACCGACTCGCGATAGATGCAGTCTCCGGCCGCCACGTCCCATTCCATCGTCGGGCCGAAGCGCGGGTACACGTCGGCCCGGCCATCCGCCACCCAGCAGAACTTGAGCGAGCTGCCTAACGAAATGCGCTCCTCCACCTGGATCGTCGCCAGATACGCCTCGAGCTCCGCGGATGGGTGCGAGCGGCTCTGCGCGATGATGCGGCCGCCCGTCTTGGAGCGCACACCGCTGTACACACGCTCGGCCTTCGCGCCGCTCTCCTGACGCCACGTTCCCGCACCGGCTCGCGCCCAATACATCAGATCGAGCACCGGCGCGTAGATGACGCCCATCGTCGATTCGCCGTTCTCGATGAGCGCGATGTTCACCGTGAACTCGCCAATGCCCTTGGTGAATTCCTTGGTGCCATCCAACGGATCCACGAGCCAGAAGCGCGTCCACGCGCGCCGGGCATCGTAATCCGGAATGTCGCCCTCTTCGGACAACACCGGAATGTCCGGCGTTAGGCGGTGCAACCCCTCGGCGATCACCGCGTGCGCGTCCCGATCCGCCAACGTGAGCGGCGTCGCATTTTCCTTCCAAGCAACCGCCTGTCGCGTGTCGCTCGAGCCATAGTATCGAAGGATCGCCTGGCCCGCATCGCGAGCCAGCCGGCGAATGTCCTCGATGAGTCGTTCGGCGTTCACCATGGACGATAGACGACGCCCAGGTCCTTGAGCCGCGTCTCGATGCGCTCGAGCGCCTCCGTCCTCCCTTCGCCGTCACTGACGTACAGGTTGCACTCGAGATCTGTCGTCATGCGGTCGCCCACCCAGATCGTTTCGATGCGCTCCGGCTCGACCGCGGCCCGAATCACCTCGAGATCCTCCGTGGTGAGCTCGGCGGCGGTGACGATGAGAATCATGCCCGCATCGAGCATGATGTTGGCGACTTCGGCCAGACGGCGCATGTGCTCCAACCGGTTCTCGCGCTGGCGCCCGATGTCGGCGTCCACTCCGTATAACACGCTGCCGATACCGAGGAAGTAGACCACCTTGCCCTGCGCGAAGAGTCGTCCCTCGAGCTCTTTCGCCAGTGCCTTACGTTCGGTTTCCTTGTCGCCCGTGATGAGCAACAATGTCGCGCGCTGGTTATACCGTTCGGCGCGACGCTCGAGCGGGATGGATCCGCGTTCCCATTTCGAGTTGCGCACCTGTACTTTCTCGCGGACCCACCCTTGTTGGTCGGGCAGCGCTTCGCGCACGATGCCGCCGCCGCGGATGTCGTACTCGTCCACGATCACGAAGCGGCTCGTCACCGGGAGCTCGCCCGCGAGATCGAACGCGACCGCCTTCCCGATCTTGAGCACGCAATCGGCGACATCGTGTCGCTCGACGCGCGTTGCGTTAGGACGCGCTTCGAGCGTCGACGCATCGATCACGCGGTCCACCGACTCGAGGCGCATCGGGACGCGGGCCGCTCCCATCTTGAGCGCGTACTCCTTCCGCATCTCGAGCGGACGCTGGCCGAGCCAGAAGAGGCTCACGCGCAGACGGGTGGTGACGTGCGGCAGCTTATCGGATTCGCGTACCGCCAGCTCGCCGCGTGAGACGTAGATCTGCTCGGTGAGCGTCACTCCGGTCGCCCAACCGGCGGACGACTCGTTTTGCGTTGGGCGGTTGAAGGCCTCGATGGACTTCACGCTGCTGCGTTTGCCCGACGGAAGGAATACGAGACGGTCGCCCACGGACACGTGTCCCGCGTCGATCGTGCCGGCTACGATGCGGCGGTCATCGCCCTGTCCGGTGAACTTGTACACGTCCTGCACGCGCAACCGAAACGGAAGGCCAACCGGCGGCGCTTCCGGCTCGAACGTGTCCAACGCTTGCAGCACCGTTAGGCCGTGATACCACGGCATGCGCGGCGACGTATCGGCGAGATTGTCGCCATCGCGGCCGCTCACCGGAATGCAGCACGCCGGCGTGATGTTCACTTGCGCGAGAAACGCCGTGAGCGACGTGACCAACTTCCGGTACTCGTCCTCATCGAAGCCCACCAGGTCCATTTTGTTGACCACCACCACGACCTGCTTGATGCCGAGCATCGCGAGCATGTAGCCGTGGCGCCGCGAGTTCTCCTGCACGCCTTCCTGTGCGTCGATCACGAGCAACGCGGCTTCGGCGCGTGACGCCCCCGTGATCATGTTCTTGAGAAACTCGATGTGCCCAGGCGCATCGATCACGATGTATTCGCGACGCGCCGTGCGAAAAAAGACGCGCGCGGAATCGATCGTGATGCCTTGCGCGCGCTCATCGCGCAGCGCGTCGAGTAGGAACGCATACTCGAACGGCTTGGCCGTTCGCGCGCAGAGCTCTTTGACCTGCTCGAGCTTTCCGTCGGGAAGCGAGTGACTATCGGCGAGCAGTCTGCCGATGATCGTGCTCTTGCCGTGATCGACGTGACCGACGATCACGATACTCATGCGCTCCTCGGTGGCGGGGTTCGTCATGCGAGGCAGTTTGGCAGCTCATAGATGAATGCGGAATCGGCGCCGTCTGATAATCGCACGGACCGGATGCGCGCCATAACTGCGTGATGGGCGCGCAGTCAGAATAATAGCAATGTTCGTGCAGGCGGTGCTTGGACCGGGCGTCAGAGTGCCGATCGAAGGGGCACGTCTTCGAACGCCCGGATCGGGACGCCCGATTCCTCGCTGCGGAGATACCGCAGGGCCGTCGTCGCGCGCAGCAGCATTTCGACGGCATCCACTGTGGACTCGGAGAAATCCGGCACGGCGCAGTACCCGGCCCGGATCCTGAGTTTGTGCGCCGCATCACCGATAGAAGCCGGTTCCGCGTCCATCGTCTCCTGAATGCGCTGCATCATGCGCACGGCACCATCGCCAGCCGTCGCCGGCGCAATGATGGCGAAGTCCGTTGGGCCAAGACGTCCGATCGCATCGGACACGCGTCCTGCGCGTCGCACGAGCGACGCCAAATACTCGATGACATTGTCCGTGTCACCATTGAGCGGCCGCTCTTCGAGGTCCGGCGCTTCGGCGACAGGCGCGAAGGCAACGCACGCGATGGGAGCCTTGAGACGCTGTGCTTCTGCTGAAATCTCGCGCGCACGTCGCACGAGACCGCGCATGTTGTACAAGCCGGTTGTCGGGTCGAGCAGACTCTCGGCTCGCAGTCGATCCGCCTCACGCTTGCTGCGCATGAAGGCATCGAGCTTGAGCAACAACACTTCACCATCGAGCGGTTGACTCACGAACTCCCAAGCGCCGGACTGCAACGCGGCAAGCCGTTGATTCCGCTCCGCCGGACCAGACGTCGTAATGATGATCGGAGTGGACGCATTGAACCGCACGTCATCGAGCAACTGCTTGCACACATCGCCGCCGTCCATGTCCGGCAGCCGAATGTCCATGATCACGAGGTCCGGCTGCGCGCTCCGCGCAAGATCGAGCACTTGTTTACCGGTGTACGCGCGGAGCACCGCGTAGCCGTTTGGCCCGAGGATGCTCTCGAGCGAACGCGCCGACCATTCTTGGTCGTTCGCAAGGAGCACGAGCGGCGGACGAGACGGCTTCTCGTTTTCGGACATACTCACCGGATACGGGCGTCGTCTTGCCCGGCGGGGCGTTTGGAGAGGCACCTGAGGGGCGCGTTGTTGGTCGTGCCGCGACCATGCAGAACTCATGCGGACTCGAAACAGCTGTGCTAAATGTAGAAATACCAAACTGTTACGGAAGCGTGAGAGCGGCCTTAGCGGCGAAATTTGCCGCGCGGGTGCCACAGGAGCGATGGAATGGCGATACGGGCATATCGACGTGCCGCGGCGCCAGCCCACCGCAGTCTGCTTCGCATTTGGTGTTGCCCGCGGCGCCTCGCGAAATCTGTTTGCGCTCCGAGAGTTCTATGAATGTTGGAGAGGCGACCCATGTTATGTTGTACTGCTGCTACAAGATCGCCTCATACCGGACCTTCCTGATCGCACGGCGCAGTTCGTGAAATGAAAGTCGCGCCGACAGATTCACCACCTTCGAACCCAAACGGACGGCTAGCACAAGGAGTGCAACGTCGCCGGAGGACTATGCCAGCGCTCTTGGGCAGGGAGCTACAGAACAATGCACACCGACTGGGTCGCCTACTGGCGATCATCGGTGTGTCGGCAGCCATCGCGAGCGGGCTCCCCGCTCAACAGCCGGCGCCGCGAGACACGACGCACGCGGTACCGGTCCAAGGGGACTCGGCGCGCATGGATTCGGCGCGCAGAGCACAGATCCTCAGTGACACGGCGCACACCCCGCTGACGCGCGCGCAGTTAGAGTCAGAAGTGGGGACGCTCGAGAAACAGGGCCAGCAAGCACAGGCGGCTCTGATCCGGCAGCGACTCAAGGACGGCGATTTTCAAGTTGGCGATCGTATCGCGATCGTCGTACGAGGCGACTCGACGCTCAACGACACCGCGAGTGTCCGCGCCGGACGAGTGATCCAACTACGGAATCTTCCGCCCATACCGTTAGCGGGCGTGTTGCATTCGGAGTTGCAAGACTATTTGACAAAGCAGTTGTCGCAGTACCTGAAGAATCCGACGGTGCAAGTTACGCCGTTGGTCCAGATTGCTGTCGTTGGAAATGTTGGGCATCCAGGATTTTTCTGGGTGCCGGCCGACCTCACGCTCACGGACGCGATCATGCTCGCCGGCGGTCCGACTCAAACATCGGATTTGAACGGCACGAAGATCAAACGTGACAACAAGGATCGGCTGACCGACAAGCAGGTGCAACAAGCTTTTGCATCAGGTGCAACGCTCGACCAACTCGACGTACGCGCGGGCGATCAAATATCGGTTCCTGAAGCCGGGAAAAAGGATTGGGTGAGAATCTTGCAGGTTACCGCAGCACTGGCCGCCGTCACCGTGGCTGTCATCTCGATCAGTCGGCATTGACACGCATGCTTTGGGAAGACATCCCGGATTCGTGGAGTAGCGATGCGCTGAGCGTGCGCGTGAATGATCGACGGCGCACGCATCACGGGCCAGCAGAGCGGGCGCGGCGAAACACTCCGTCCGCAGCGGCATCGTTGGCGGATGTGGCGCGGCCGATCGAGCTCGTGCGCGAGCGACCCGAGCGGCAAGCAGCGCGTCGCGAAATTCAACCGCGCACACGGTCGGAAGTGTTGAACCGTGCAGTAAATGTTCTGCTCGCCGCCATCGCGCTGATCATCCTGAGCCCGATCATGCTGCTCGTCGCCCTCGCCGTGAAGTTGACGTCGCGCGGGCCGGTGCTGTACTCGCAAACACGTGTTGGGCTCGATCGTCGTCGCGCACGCGTCGATGCGTTGTACGAACGCCGAAAGCAAGATGCCGGCGGACGGATCTTCACGATCTACAAATTCCGCTCGATGTACCTGAACGCCGAGCAGCAGTCGGGCGCGGTGTGGGCCACGCGCGATGATCCGCGCGTGACTCCCGTTGGGCAGTTCCTGCGGCGCGTGCGTCTGGATGAGTTGCCGCAGCTCGTGAACGTCATCAAGGGCGACATGAACATCGTCGGTCCTCGTCCCGAGCGCCCGAGCATTTTCGCGCGGCTCCGCCAGGACATCACTGAGTACCCGCTGCGGCAGCTCACGCGCCCCGGCATCACCGGTTGGGCACAGATCAACCACACCTACGATTGCAGCGTGGATGACGTGCGCACCAAGGTTCGCTACGATCTCGAGTATCTGCAGCGTCAATCGCTGGCAGAAGACCTCAAGATCATGGTGCGGACGGTGCCGGTGATGTTGTTCCGGAAAGGCGGCTGGTAGGTCTCACCGCTACCGCGCTCATCGGCGCGCCAACCGCAACCGTTAGGCAGCCTTACTTCGCGGCCTCTCCGCCCAGGTCTGGTCTGCGCGTTGGCTCCCACGTGGGCATGCGCTGCCGGCGCAGAAACTTGAGCCACGCGAGCACGCCGGCCAGGTTCGACACCACCACGAATCCGCAGAGCGCTATCGGAAGCGGTACGCGCCGGCCTTCCGGCCACGCGATGGCGGCGTAGCCCAGACCTAGCACGAGGATCGCGAGAGCGGCGAGCACGAGCGCGCGCGGGTCGGCTACACACAGCAACGCGAGGCCCACGAGCGCGAGCGGCAGCGACAGGTAGACCAGCCAGCGGCCTAACTTGTGGCTCGTGAGCATGAAGGAAAACGCGACGCCGCCGCGCCAGGGAACCGAGAGATCGCGGAAGTGCCACAGCGTCTCGAGTCCTTGCGCCATCGTGCGCACCTTGCGACGCAGCTCCGCACGGAGCGATGTGGTCCGCGGCACGACACACGTGGCGCTCGCAACCGACACGGCGCGCAATCCCTTCCCGTGCGCAATGAGGGCGCTCGCGAAGTCGCGCGCGAGATCGCCGGGCAGCACGGTGCGCTGCACATCGACGCGTGCCGCGTAGCAGCATCCACTCGCGCCGACGATCGATCCGAGTCTGGTCTCGAGCGCGCGCACCCACATTTCATAGCCGACGTAGCCGGACTCGCCGCGATTCGCTTCCTGCTCCACGGCACCGACGCTCACATCGCGACCTGACGCCACTCCGACGCTCGGATCCTGGAACGCCCGCACGAGCGCTTTCACAGACCGTGGATGGACGCGAATCGAGGCATCGGTGTTGACCACGATGTCGCCGCGTATCGCGCTCGCCGCGTGATTCTCCGCATTGGTCTTCCCGCCGCGCGGCGCGACGTGCACGAGCTCGACGCCGCGGGATGCGTACTCGCGCACGATGGCGTCGGTGCCGTCCGTCGAGCCGTCCGACGCGATCAGGATCTGCCGTCGGTTTGGCGGATAGTCGATTGCGAGCAAGCTTTCGATCGTGGAGCGAATGCGCCGTTCCTCGTTGTAGGCCGGCACGGTGATCGTGACCATCGGCCATTCCGCTGGATCGGCCGGCGGCGCGACATCGGCGCGGAAGCGGGAGGCAAGCCAGAGGAGGGCGGGATACGCGGCGTACGCGTAGCCGAAGCAGACGAACGGTATGGCGACAAGCACCAGTCCGAGCGTGATCATCGTGTAGGCACGCGGGCGTGGGGAAGCACCGAACGATATAGGGCGTCGTAGCGGCCGACCCACGGGCCCAGGGCAAACTCGCGCTCGAGTCGGGCGCGGGCAGCCGTGGTTCGTGTGCGTGCGGCCTCCGGATCGTCTCGTATGGCGCTAATGGCGGCCGCCAGGGCGGCTGGCTGTTCGCTGGGGATCAGGAGCGCCTCCGAGTCGCCCAGCATTTCCGGCACGCCTCCAACGCGTGTCGCGACGATGGGAACGCCGGCCCGCATGGCTTCGAGTAGCACGATCGGGATGCCTTCCGTACGGGAGCTGAGCACGAATACATCGAAGGCCGGGAAGAGCGACGCGGCGTCGGGGATTATACCGGGCCAGCGTACGGAGGAGTCCAGGCCGAGCTCGGCAACCTGCCCCTGTAGGGCAAGTCGATCGGGGCCGTCACCAATAAACATAGCTTTGAATGGTTGTTCTACATGCTTAAGCGCGTGGACGAGTACGTCGAGGCCCTTCTCCCCGCTCATCCGGCCGACCCAACCGATGACGAACTCGTCTGGGGAGGAGCCGAGCCGGGTGCGGGAATCGGTACGATGCAGGGATTGGGTGTAGGGGTCGATTGCGTTGGGTATGAGATGGACGAGGCGATCTCGAACTCCAGCTTTTTTCAGTCGTTGCGCGATTGACTGCGATACGGCGGCGACGGCGTTGAAGGCGTGGAAGGAGCGAACCTGGAGCCATTCGTTGACGCGATTCTTGGCGTCTCCACCAGTAAAACCGTGTACAGTGGTTACTCGTGGCACGCCAGCCGAAGCAGCTGCTAAGCCACCGATGACATCGCTCCGATAACCATGGGTATGTACGATGTCAGGTTGCGCATTGCGCACCAACTGGCGGAGAGACCGCCATTCCTTGAGATATCCCTTCGCCGCCACGGGCACCACTGCACTTTGAATCCCGTCGCCCGCCAACGCCGCCACAAAGGGGTGTTGTGTCTCGTCCGGCTCGACTACAGTAACCACCGTCACGCTATTTCCCTGGGACTGCTGCCCCCGCGCCAGGAGCCTCACGACGCTCTCCAGCCCACCGGCGTGCGCCGGAGCCGTGATGTGCAGAATCCGTAGCGAGCTCGACAGATGTCAGTTACTCAATTGAAGGTCTCTAGACGACGCTCATTCACGGACAACCGCGCGAGCTCACACGGCACGCAACCAGCATATGCTGCAACCACAACAATCACGCTAAGCCCGCCCGCGAAGCAATGGTTGCGCCTGCGTCTGCCACCGGGGCCGATGGCGCTCATTCTGCTGCATGACGGCCGTGGGCGAGCAATATTTCACACTTCTTCGACTAGCGATGCAGCGGTGTTCCGAGGTGCGCCACCCGCATGATGTCTGACGCGCTAATAGCCTTGCGCCCGTCGATGGGCGATCAATCGGCGTCGCGTGCCGCCGGTGGTGAGGAGCCTCGCATCGGCATCGTCTCATTGTCCGTGGACTCCTGGGGAGCCCGCTGGAACTCGCGCCACCAAGTGCTTACCAGACTGGCGCGCCAGTTCCCCGTGATCTGGGTCAATCCGGCACCGGAATGGCGCCGAGCCGCAGCGGTGCGTCGCTGGAAGCCGCATGAGCGCAGCATCGACGGACTGCCGCGCAACTTCGTCGTGCACGACAGCTCGACCCTCACGCCCATCGTCTACCGCCCACGGTGGTTGAGCAGTGCCCTGCTCCGAGCGCGACTCGCACGCGCGCGCGCAAGTCTCATTCGGCGCGGCTGCACACACGTCGTTCTCTACGTATGGCACGTGGACTACGCGGCCGCCGTGTCCGCGATGCGCAGCGATCTTTCCGTGTACCACATTTACGACGAGTACTCGCACTCGGAGCACGAGCTGCCACTCGACACCGCGGAGGAGCGCTTGGTCCGAAGCGTCGGCCAGGTGTTCACCGTGTCGCCGATGATGCAAGCGCGCAAGGGCGTGCTCAATCGCCACAGCACGTTGATCTCGAACGGGGTCGACTACGATGCCTTTGCGACGCCGGTCACGGAACCGAGCGACATTCGATCGATCCCGCATCCGCGACTCGGGTACACGGGCTACGTGAAGAAGCAGATCGACTGGGACATGCTCCTCGAGCTGGCGCAGCGACGGCCCGATTGGTCGTTCGTCTTCGTCGGCGCTCGGCACAACCACCCGGAAATCGACGCTGTGTTGACGCGCCTCGACGCGCTGCCTAACGTCCATTTCCTTGGCGAAAAGCCGACGTCGGAGCTGAGCCGCTATCCACAGCATTTCGACGTCTGTCTGATGCCGTATCGGCTGAACGACTACACGAAATACATCTACCCGTTGAAGCTCCACGAATATCTGGCGACTGGCCGTCCAGTGGTGAGCGTTCCGTTGCCCGCGCTGCGCGCTTCGGAGCATCTCGTCACGACTGCGCGCGGCGCCGCCGAATGGGAGCGGGCCATTGCGCAAGAGCTCGAGCCGACGGCGATGGATCCCGAACGGCAGGGCCAGCGTCGAGCGGAGGCGCGGAGGCACGATTGGTCGGTGATCGCTGACCGGATTGCGACGGTGCTCCGTGAGCGAATTGCGCAGCGCGAGGCGCGCCCCTGATGAACGTGGCCCCGTTCTTCGAGAAGGTTGGACGGCCGGAGCAGGAAAGGGCTCGCCTCCTTCTGATCAGCCAGCACTTTCCGCCTAACGTGGCCGTCGGCGCCAGGCGGTGGGAGCAGTTCGCGCAGTTCATTGCCGAGCGCGGATGGGGCCTCGATGTGGTAATGTGCCGGGAGGCCGGCGGCATCGACGCGGCGCGAATGCGTGCCTTGGCCGATGGCGTCCGCGTGTTCGACGTGCCGGAGCCATCCCTCGTGCTGGAGCGGTTCGAGCACTGGGCGGCGCGAGTCTATCGCCTCGTGTTCCCGCGTCGCGCGCCAGGAGGCGCGGAGGCGTTGGCAGGCGCGACCGGCGCCGTGCCGGATGGGGAGTGGGTCATGAGGGACCAGATGCGTTGGCCGCCGCGCACGATGCGGGAGTTCACGCGGCTCGGAAGCGCGTACGTGATGGTCGCACGCGAAGAAGCCTGGGCGCGCCGTGCGGCCGCTCTGGGTATGAACCTCGTTAGGCAGGGAGTGCATCGCGCCGTGGTGAGTTCCGGTCCGCCGCATTTGGCGCACGAAGCAGCACGCCAAGTCGCCGCCGCGGCCCGCTTGCCGCTGATTGTCGACATGCGCGACCCCTGGAGCCTGCTGCCAATGCTTCACGAGACACAGGCGAGCCCGTGGTGGCATCGCCACGCGAGGCGTCGCGAGCGAGGCGTTGTCGCGGCAGCGGCGCTCGTCATCGCCAACACGGATCACGCACGCAACGGATTGGCGACCGCATACCCCGAGGCGCGCGGCCGCATGATCACGGTGTTGAACGGCACGGATGCCTATCCCGTACCACCGTCGCGGCGTGGAGGTCGTTTCACCATCGGCTTCGCTGGCACCGTGTATCTCGAGCAAGACGTGCGTAATCTGATGCGCGCATCGGCAGATGTTATTCGCGATTTGACACTCACACCGGCCGACTTCGGCATCGACTTCATCGGCGACTTTGGCAGGCCCGGCCAGCTGTCGATCGATGCGCTTGCGCGCGAAGCCGGCGTCGCCGACTACGTGTCCGTTGGGCCGCGCCGTGCGCATGCCGAAGCGCTCGAGTTCCTCGCGCAAGCGACGATGCTCGTGGTGTTCGTGGGGTTCGGGCGCGAATTCATTCCGGCCAAGACGTTCGAATACATGCGATTCGACGCGTGGTTATTGGCGCTCACCGAGCCCGAAAGCGCGACTGCGCAGCTGCTGCAGGCCACCGATGCAGACCTGGTCGTTCCGAGCGACGTGCCCGCTATTGCTTCCGCAATTCGGAGGCGATACGAGATGCACCGGCAGGGCGTCGTGCCCGTGCGTGTAGCGCGTGACGACCGGTTCAGTCGTGCCAAGCAGGCCGAGATCCTGTTGGACGCGATCGAGCGAGTGTCGACTCAGCCACCGGCGCGTCGCGACGGGAGCGCTCTGACGATCAAGTCCTGAACGCGCTCGATGCGATCGTAGCCCCAGCGAACGAGCTGCAGCAGCGCGAGCCGCGCGCCGGCTATCCCAGTGATGGCATCGAAGTGCATGGTGCGGCCGCGGTTTTCGAAACGTCCAACTTTGAGCGCGCCTAACGGATCGTTCGCGTGGTCCTGGCGGACGAGCACACGCGTCTCGCGGTCGTTGCTCGCGTCGTGTTGGTCGAGGCCGGCGAAGCCCACGATGCCCGGCCTTGCACGCTGCATCTCGTGCAACAGGCGGAACGAGCGCGGATCGGGCAGATACCGCGTGTTGTACGTGGCATTCCAGACCTCGATGGCATCGATTCCCGCTCGCACACTCGCCGGGATCTCGTAGCTCGCGAGAATCGGGTGTGCGACCGCCGTGAAGCGAGCCGCCGGCGTCGCGAGTGCGATGAACTCGTCGGGCGTTGCCGGCTCGATCCAGCGCGCGAGCCCGAAGGCGAGGAGATGGAGCCCGCGAAAGCCGGCGAAGCGGAACTCGAGCCCCGGGATCAAGCGGACGCCGTCTGTGGACGCCGCCGCGCACTCGGCCACGTATTCATGCCACCGCGCCTCCGAAAAATCTTCGGCGTGGTCCGTTAGGCCGATGAAACCAAGGCCGCGCGCGGCCGCGAACGCGGCAAGCGACGCGAGCGAGTCGCGGCCATCGTGCGAGTAGTTGCTGTGCACGTGCACGACACCGAGCGGCGATGGCATCAGTGGTACGATCCGGTGCGTTCCGCCGGAGCGGGTGCGTGCGGCGCGGCGGGCGGCGTGCCGCGATACAGCGCTTCGTACGCGCCGCCCATCGTGGCGACAGAGAAGTCGCGGTAGGCGCGTCGTTGGGCGGCGGCGCCGATCGCGGCCCGCCGCGCCGGGTCGCCGAGCAGCGATCGAATGGCGGCGGCGAGCGCCGGCGGCGAGCCAGCCGGCACGAGGACGGCTTCCCGGTCGCGGGCCACGACTTCCGGAATGCCGCCGACATCGCTGGCGATGATCGGCAGGCCGGTGGCCATGGCTTCGACTAACGCGAGCGGCAGTCCTTCGGAGAGCGACGGCATCACGAACAGGTCTCCGGCAGCGAGGATGTCGGGCGCATCGGACCGGAAGCCCAGGAGGTGCACGCGCGACGCGATGCCGGCTTCGGCGGCCATCTCGCGCAGCCGCCGCTCCTCTTCACCGCGGCCCGCGATCGCGAGCCGCCAGGCGGGCGCGCCGCCCTGTTCCTCGAGCTCGGCCAACGCGCGCAGCAGCACGGCGTGCCCTTTCACCGGGTACAGGTTGCCGATGACCACGATGAGGAGCTCGCCCTCGGCCACGTTCAGTTCTCCGCGCAGCCGGGCGCGCTCGCCGCGCGGCATCTCGATTCCGTTAGGCACGACGCGAACGGCATCCTCGGGGACGCCGAGCGTGCGGCGCAGGTCGGCCGCCGTGGCACCGGAGACCGCCGTCGTGGCCGCGCTGTGCGCCATCGCCCAACGGAGCGCGGCGCGGCGCCTCCATGCGTCGGCGTAGTAGCGGCCGCCGTGCATGGTGATCACGTGGCGCGCACCCGCACGCCGGGCCGCGACCGCACCGTACACCGCCATGGTGAACTCATGGCTGTGGACGACCTGCGTGTGATGACTCTGCATGAGCCCGGTGAGCGATGTCACGCAGGCCCAATCGAGGGGGCGGCGCAGCACGTAGGTGCGCGGCGTGAACCCCCGCGCGGCGAATTCGACGCCTAACCAGCCGCACCCGTTGGCGGGGCCCACCGGCATCACATCATGGCCCCGGCGGCGCAGCTCCTCGGCCAATTGCAGCAGCACGGTCTCGGCGCCCCCGGGTCCGTCCGTCTCGAGCATGAGTGCGATGCGCAAGGGCCCCGCGCTTATCGGAGGCTGCTCAACCATTGCGCGGTCTCGCGAAAGAACGGACGCGGGTCGTCGCGGCGGAGGATTTCCTCGCGGTCCGCGCGACGATCGACGGTGAAGAAGTCACGGATGGCCGCCCAGCGGCCGGGCGTACCGGGCGGCAGGGACAGCGCCACGCGCGACCGGCGCAAGCGCGCCAGCAGATGGTCGACATCGCCCCAGAACCATCGACTGCGCACGCCGGCGGTGTACGCGGGTTGGGGTGCGAGCGGCTTGCCTAACGCAGCAGACACGAGCAGCGCCGGAAAATCGACGCCCGCATCGATCGCCAGTTGCAGCGAGCCCCAGAAGCGGCCGTTGATTTCCATCAAGTAGGGCGTGCCGGTGCGCTCGTCGATTTTGTACTCGACCATCGCCACGCCGCACCAGCCGAACAGGTCCAACAGCGCGCGCGAGCGGCGGACGAGCTCGGGGTCGGCGGCAACGCTCTCCCGGTACACGCTCACGCCGCCGGCGGGCGGTTTCTCGCGGATGCGGCGGTGGGCGAATGTCGCGAGGGTAACACCGTGCCACACGAGCAGAAAGATCCCGATGCCGGGCCCCACGATACGCTGTTGCACCAGCACCGGAAAGGCCGCCGGATCGAGCTCCGCCGCCGCCACCGCGAGCTCCGCCGCCGACGCCACATGCCTAACGAGCAGCTTGAGGCGCCGGCCGCCGTGTTCGGTGACGGACCGGGAGGGCTTGAGGACCACGGGATACTCGAGCATCGGGGCCATGGCCGTGAGCGCGGCCTGGTCGGAGGCCGAGGCCTGCCGCGGGATGGCGATGCCGATCGTCGCCGCAGCGTGCAGCACCGCGGCCTTGTCCGCGATGCGGCGGACCACGCGCTCGTCGGGGAACGGCACCATTACGTTCGGCAGGCGCGCGCGATCGGGAAGCGCCGCCAGCAGTGCGGCATCGCCGATCGGGATCAGGACGCCGATGTTCCATCGCGCCACGAGCGCGCGGATGTCGGCCGCGAACCGCTGCGGATCCTCGAGCGGTTCGGTGACGAGCGCCTCGGCGCGTGCGTAGCGCGACGCGCCGGCCAGCGAGCGCCGCCGCGGCGCACACACGTACACGGGATATCCCGCGGCGCCTAACGATCGGACTACGGCCAGCGCGGCACGCTGGTCGCCATCGGTCACGAGCACGGCGGGACGCGCGGTCACGACAGCACTCCGCTCACCCGCAACCGGAATCCGGCGTGCGATACCGCCGCCGGGACGTCCATTCGCGGCAAGGCGAACGTCCGCCGGGGCTCGCTCAGCCAGCCGCCGTCGATGCAGAGCGCGGCCTCGTACCCGGCGGCAGCCGCGGCGCGCTGCACGGCGTCCGATTGGAGGCCGTACGGGTACGTCAGAACCGGGAGCACGTGCTCGTATCGGTCGCGGAGCCATGCGAGCGGGCGGCGCAGCTCCTCCTCGAGCATCGGAGCATCGAGCGCGGCCAGATTGGGGTGGCTCCACGTATGCGATGCGAGCCGCACACCCGGCAGCGCGGCAACGCGATCGAGCTCCTCCTGGGTGGCGCTCCGCGCGTACGCCGGCCCCGACGATGACGCGCCGTCTTTGCCTAACGCGCGCAGGATGACATCGCCCTCGCCGCGCCACTGGGTGAGGGCGCGGCGGCGCAGCGATGGATCCAGCGCGCCGCCGTTCGCCGGCGCGAGCACGTCCCACCAGAATCGCTGCCCGCCTAACAAACCGGGCGGCACGAAGATCGTGGCCGGCATGCCCCGGCGCACCAGCTCGGCCACGCCGGCGCGCACCGCGCCCTGATAGGCGTCGTCGAAGGTGATGGCCACGCGCGGCCGCCTCGCGCGTGCCGTAGGCCCGGCGAGCGCATCGGCGAGCGGCACCACGTCGTGCGTCTGCGCGAGCGCATCCAACTGCGCCGCGAAGCGCGACTGGGGCAGATGCAGCGACGCGTCTCCAGCCGGGGACTCGCCCGTCGGCACAATGGCGTGATAGGCGAGAACGAGCGTACGGCCCCGATGCGCGGCGAGCGCGACGCGCGGGGCGCCGCTCCACACGAGACCGTGCTCGACCAAGTGCTTCAGCTCGCGGCGCACGCGGCCGATCGGTTCGGGTCAAACACGCTCGGCGGGTGCGGGCGAGCGCCGTGCAACCACGAGAAACACGCCGTGATGATCAGGGTGCGGGCAGTGGATACGGTGCCGTCGCGCCGACCGGCCGCGGCTGCTGTGTGCCTAACCGGACTGGGCGCGCCATCGCCATCGCGGCGAACATGGCGTCTCGGCGCATCCGGAGAACCTTGTCCAGCCCAATGACCAACCCGAACAGGAAGTACAGGTACGAGAAGTATTCGGCCGAGACGAAAATGCTGGCGATGATGAAGCCGATGAACGACCCCGTGAGCATTTGCGAGACCGCCTGCTCGCGTACCGTCACCCATGGTCCATATCGTCGCCCGGGTCGCACGTCCGAGAGCATCCGCAGCGACACGACGAAGAACGACACGAACACGATGAAGCCCGGAAGGCCGAGCTCCGCAGCCGTCTCGAGAAACGAGTTGTGCGCGACCGACCACTTGAACCCATGCCCCTGCGCGGCCAGCGAGCGCGCGATATCGGATTCACCTTCCGCGATCGGGAACGACCGCAGACCGACCCCGAAGATGGGACTGTGCTCGACATAGCCAATGCCCCGCTCCCACACCGCCTTACGCCCAACCGGATCCGTCCAGTTGTAGTCGCCTTCCGGGTTGGCAATGGTGCTGATCTGCGTCCAATACTTGTCCGATCCAAGCAGCGCGATCATCCCGACACCCGCGACGGCGATCGACATGCGCACCTTTCTCGGAATCGCCTTATAGCGGACCAAGATGTACATCATCATCGCGACCAGCGCGATGAAGCCGCCGCGCGATCCGCTTTTCACGATACCGACGAGAACAAAGCCGAGCGTGATGAGACCGATCAGCCGGCCCCTGCGCGCGTTGCCGCCGCGCAGGAAGAAGAGCGTGAAGGGAATCGTCACCACCATCACGAGCGCGAAGTCGTTCGCGTCGTAGTACACCAGGTTGCCTAACCGTCCGTCCTGCCCGACGCTGAAGAACAGGCTCACGATGCCGGCGAAGAACAGCGCGCCGTACACGTTGATCCTGGCGAACCATTCGATGTCGCGCATGCTGCGGACGCTCGCCGCAACCAAGCACATGAGCACGACGTTCTCCGACTGACTCTTCACCGCGAAGCTCAAACTGCGCGCCGGCCACAGACTGGTCGGCACGCCGATGAGCATGATCGCGAACAGAATGATCGCGAGGTAGAAGAGACGCGTGCGAATGAGCTTGATGCTGCGCATCCGGTGGCGCGACGACACGAAAAACGCCAACGACAACCCGGCGACCACGAGCGGCAGCTGAACCTTGCCGAGAATCGGCACGACGTCCTGGATGCGCCAGATGTAGGCAAACAGCATCCACCCGATTGCCTTGAGGAGGCGGTCGGGCGGCGGCTCCTGCCATGGCACTCCGGCCGGCAAGGCAGCCGGCGGCATAGGCGGAGGATATGGAGGAGCGGTTTGCGGATGCGCCATGGACCCTGGGTGTACCTGGGACGGACCAACCCCTGAAGACCAGCCGTGGTAGTGCTAATACAGTGCCATTCTAACCGTAGCGTGGACAGCGGCAAACAGGCCGACTGTAGCTTGGGGGCCACAACCTTAGGTCTCACGGAATCAAGGCGCGGCCGATGCGCAAAGAAAACCGCCGCGCCCGGGAGCCGGACGCGGCGAACGTTTCATTGTGCCGGCTAGCGCCGGCTGTCTACTGGACCCTGCTCTTCTTGATCAGGATGGCTGCCTCGGAGTTGCGCAGCGTGATGGTCGTCACAGCTGAGCCGACGGTTCCGTCGGCGTACAGCGGGAGCCACGTCTCCCCGGCAGGCAGCGGGAACGTGACCGCGCTGGCATTCGTGTATACCTGCGTGCCCCATCCGGATTGATGGCGGAGCAGCACCAGCGCGCGATCGAAATCGCGGCTGTACAGCGTGTAGCCTTGCCCAACGGGGTCCGTTCCGCGCGTCACGATGACGCGCGATCCCGTGGGGTGGCCAATGTCCGCTTCCTGCGCCCGCGTCCAGATCTGCGAGTAGGGCACGTTCCACATGTTCTCGAGCTGGAGTCCGAACAGGCTCGGCGATGTTGGTACCACCATGTAGTAGCTGGCGAGCTCCCACAACTTCATTCGCTGCGTGGTGGTTTGTGAGTTCCCGGGCGGAATGGTGCCGGCATACGTGGCCTCTTCGGTGCTCGACAGGCTGCTCACGAGGTCCACGAACACTCCGTTAGACATCAGCGTCTCACACCACTGCCAGCGTAGATACATCTCCGAGAAGAGCGGGTTGTTCATCTTCTCCAGGTGGACGGCGCCGGCCGCCTTCGCGTCGGCCAGGTCGAGAGCCGTCGTGTACTGCGAGGTGTTGAGCATCAACATCTTTGAGCCGAACGCCTGCTTGATCGCTGCGAGCAAGGCTGTGTGCGCGGATTGATACTGCGCCGACACGGCATACTCTTGCGACTTCGCGACCTGCGGCATGAAATCGCCCGACGCTTCCCCATCCAGGAACACGCCTTGGTGCCCGTTTGCAATGCGGGTCATTCGGTCGATCTGGTAGGCGCGCATGCCCGGGTCGGCCGGATTGATCAGCCACTTATGCGTGCTCCACGTGAAGATCACCAGGCGGTGCGCCGAGTCCGCGGGTGCGTTAGGAACGTGCAGCAAGCCGGTCTCGATGTTGTATTGCGGGTGTGCGGCGTACCACTGCTTCATGTCGAGATAGTATTGCGCGGCCGTCCCGGCGGGGCCGCCATCGATCTCCGTGGCCCACTCGAGCGCGTACGGCAGATGCCGGATATTCGGGTTCGCCGCTTGCCACGCGCTGCCGTCGCCCGACATCGCCAGGTCGTAATGGGCGCCCGCCCACGTGCGCTCGGCCGTCGTCCACCCGTAGTAGAAGTCGGTCATCATCGTCGTGATGTGACCCCAGTGCGGCGAGACCGGGCTGTAGTCGTCGAAGAGCGACGTGAGTGACGGCGGCGGAGCGACTGGTGGCGGCGGAGGGGGCGGAGGCGACGATGGCGGCGTCGTGGAGGTTGGCGTGACCGTAACGCTGGAGGTCGAGTGGCCGGTGCCAGCGCTCGCGGTGATCACCGCTGACCCCGCGTTGCCGCCGGTGACTTCACCCGACGCCGAGACGGTCGCGACCGACGGATTGTTGGAGGTCCACGTGACCTGCGCCGTGGGGACGACGTTGCCCGATGCATCCTTGACGGTGGCGAAGATCTGCGCAGCTCCCTGCACGGGAACGCTCACCGAGGATGGATTGAGCGTGACGAAGAGTGCCGGCGGCGGTGCCGTCGACACGGACACCACCGAGTAGGCGCTCGTTTGACCCGAGGCCGCGATGACGTGCGCGGTGCCGACTTTGCGCGCGGTCACATTGCCGGTGCTGTCGACGACAGCAATGGTAGTATCGGAGGACGACCACTTCACGGGTTGCCCCGAGAGGTCTCGTCCGGCGCCATCCTGCAGCTCGACTTGCAGCGCGAGGTTCTTCCCAGGGGCAATCTGCGCGGCGCCAGGTGTGATGAGCACCCACTTGACCGGTGATGGTCCAGGCCCCTGTGGAACGTCGACGAGTGCCGAATTGTCGACGCACGACGCGAGCACGAAAGCGACGGTCATCGGCGCGCACGCGCGGATGAGCCGACGATGCGATGACACCACTTCTCCTCCGAATGTGTGGATTGCTCACTTCGGACGAGTCAGTTGAAGGCATCGTTTCCGCCGCGCGCACGTCGCGCGACGATCGCTCGCATGCTGGGAGATTCCTAACGCAGCGCTCGGTCCAATCGTCTGACCGATGCAACGTAGCGCATCAACGAACGCGCGCGACTGATCGAGCGGCCAGTTCGAGTCCGCGCAGGAGCACGTCGGTGTCGCGCTCCCAGTGATAGCGGTCGAGCACGGCCTGTCGGCCCGCGGCGCCGCACGCGGCGCGGCGAGCGGGGTCGGACAGGCGGCGAATGGCATCGGCGAGCGACCGCGCGTTGCCCGCCTCGAACACCTCGCCCGCGTGCGTCTCGCGCACGATGCGCGCGAAGGGCGCGACACTCGACGAGAGCACGGGCAGGGCCTCGGCCATGTAGTCGAACAGCTTGTTGGGGATCGTGGTATTCCACGCTTCGTTCATGTGGTGCGGCAGCGCCCCGATGTCCGCGTCGCGCACCGCGGCCATCGCGGTCTCTCGATCGACGTAGCCGAGGAAGCGCACCGAGTCGTCGCTGAGACCGAGCCTGCGCGCCTGGCGGTGAAACAGGTGGGCGTCGCGACCCTTGCCCACGATGGTGCTCCGAACCGGCAGGCCTTCCTTGCGCAGGAGCGACACCGCATCGATCAGCTCGCCCAACCCGCGCGGCACCTCGAGCAAGCCGAGGTACACGATGTCGATCGGCTTGGACGCCGCGTGCACGCGCGATGGCGGCTCGGCCTCCGCGCGCTCTCGCGGCGGCGTGTTTGACACCAGGTCGATCCGGTCGGCCGGCACGCCGAGGCGCACCAATCGCTCGGCCATCTCCTCGATCACGACCCATACGCGGTCGACTCGCGTTAGGCAGTAGCGCTCGACGAGACTCACGGCGGCGGGGTTCCGGACCACGTAATCGAACGGCCGCTGGCGATGCGCCTCGAAGATCATGCGCATCATGGCCGGATAGTTCTCGGCGAGGTCGAGGACCACCGGCACGTGCCGGCGGGGGCCGATCGAAACGGCGGTTGGCGCGAGCGGCAGATCGCGCACGATGATCGCGTCGGGCTGCACGTCGCGAACCGTGCGGTCGAGGAGGCCCCTCCAGCGCGGGCTGCAAAAGAGCGGGAAGCCCAACACGGAGTCGACGCGGTGCCCAACGAGCCGCCACGGCGGCATGCGGTGCACGGTGCCCTCGGGCATCCGTTCGGCAAGTTGCCGCCACGCCCGGTTGCGCGCGACGATATGCACGTCGTGACCCGCGCTGCTGAGCGTTGCGCACACTTTTTCGGTGCGCACGTCCCATGGGTAATCGGCATCCCACAGGTACACGACGCGCAGCGGCCGCGCGGCGACGGGTGCGCGATACTCGGCGATGCGCGGACCGAGGGCTTCGTTGGCGGACACGTCGAAGGCCGTCATGATCTCCGTCCACGCCGCCAAGGCATGCCGCCGTCGGCCGCCGATGCCGCGGCCTCGCTCAGCACGGGCGCGAGCACTTTCAGCGGCACGCGGAGCCAGTCGATCATCTCCTCGAGATCGCGACGCGTGACGCGGCTGTGCGTGGGCAAGGTGAACAGCGTGCGGCGCAGCTCGTCGGCGCCGGGAAGCTCCGGGCCGGCCTCGAGGCATCGCTGTGCTTCGGGCTCCTCGCGCAGTGTGCGCGGGTATCCGCGCAGGACGCCGAGATCGGGCCGTTCGACGCGCGCGCCGGTGTCGGTGATCGGGAAGCGCAGCATGCCGCTCACCGCGCCGGGAATGGTCCGGATGGCTTCGATGTCGCCGCCCTCATCGGCGGCAATGGCGAGGGCGGCGGCGTTGCGCTGGCGGGCGGCGACTTCGGCGGGCGCGGCGCGCATCGCGCGCGTCACGAGGGCGGCGGCGGCCGCCGACAGCGACCGGGGCGCGTGCGCGGGGTGGTAGACCGTTTCGCCTAACCGAAGCGACGGAATCGCCGCGGGAATCCCGTACACCGATGGACGACCGAGCGCCCATTGCGCGGTGGCGGCGACGAGATCGTTCCAGCCGCGGCGTGGCTTTCCCAACGCCGCGAGCTCGGTGGTAAAGGCCGCATCGTGGACCGCGTCGTGGACGAGCAGCGCGCCGCCGTGTCCGCCGGTGGTGCCCTTGCCCCGCCCGAAGCTGAGGACGGAGAGGGCGCCCAAGCTGCCTAACGGACGACCGCCGAGCGTGCCGCCGGCCGCCTGGGCGGCGTCTTCGATGACGGTCGCGCCGTGGCGGGCCGCGAGCGCGCGCACGGCGGGCACATCCGCGGGGAACCCGTAGAGGTGCGCGACGACCACCGCGCGCGCGCCTTTCTCCAGCGCGGCCGACACCGACTCGAGATCGGGACTCAGCGTGCGCGGGTCGAGATCGTAGAGGTGCACGCGCACGCGGGCAAAGCGCGCCGCCGCCGCGAGGTCGACACACGCATACGCGGGCATGGCCACGACCCCGCGCCCGCCGACGGCAATGCGCAGCGCGAGGACCAGCGCCGACGTGCCGCTGTCCGTGAGCGCGACCTGCGGCGTGTGGAACGTCTCGCGCACCATGGTCGCCGCGTCGAGCACACGCCGCGTGCGCCTCACGACAGCGGGCCAGACCGCCGCCGCGAGCGACGACGCCTCGATCGGCGATGACACGGGCAGCTGCCGGCGCCGGATCACGGAATGAGCCGCGCGATGCGCGGGCCTAACGCAGTGGCCACGGGCGTGGGCAGATGCTTCCACACGCGCGGTCCCCATGCATATGCGGCGTCGTCGGGTGACGGCGTCTTGGCGACGGCGCCGCCGGCACGCGTGTACCACCACAGCGTCTCGTCGCGCGTGCCCCATTGGCGCTTGAACCGGTGCGTGCCCGAGTCGGGCGAGCAGCGGCCGAAGTTGAACACCGTGGCGCCGTCGTCGGCCGCGCGTTCCATGAAGCTCCAGTAGAGCAGCATGTTGGGCGACATCTTGTTGTACGCGCCGAGCGATGACGCCCACGTCATTTCGAGCTCGCTGTTCCAGCGGAACGCGCATCCCGCTGCTACGGGCTTATTGGCGTGATACGCACACCCGAACCACACCTCGCCGCCGAACTGCTCGGCGATCGCGTCGAAGAGGCGACGCGGCTGCGTGGGTGTGCCTAACTCACGCATGTGGTGGGCGAACACCGAGAAGAACGGCGCGCACTGCTCGGGCCCGAACGCGACCGTGACGTGTTCCTTCTGTGGGCGCCGCACCTGGCTCCGCACCTTGGCGGGGAGGCGTGCCCACAAGTCGGCTGATTTCGGCGGGAGGTCGAGGAGCACCGTGATCTTGCGGTGCGATACGGGCATCTCGAGTGGAAGTGCTCGCCGGCTCCGGAGCTCGAGCAGCGACACGCCGTCGGTGCGCGCGATCTCGTCCGCGCGGGCGGCGAGGGCGCGGATCGCATCGTCACTGCCTAACGGACCGCCGTAGTTGAGGAACGGCATTGAGACCAGGTAGTGTCCGAACAACCGGCTCCGCACGCGCACGAGCGGAAGCACCCCGGCCAAGCGCGAGGCGTCGTCGCGCGCAGCCAGGTAGATACACTCGTGGCCGAAGACACGCTCGATGACCGTCTTCCATCCATGGAGATGAAAATGGGTCCACCCCTCTGCGGCGCGAACGAATGCGTCCCACTCGCGCGCCGGCCCGGTGTACGCGCCGACGGCGAGTCCTAGTCCGCCAGGTTCGAGACTCTCGCGTTCAACGGTCGTATGGCGGGAGCCGAGAGGTTCAGACATCGCGCCGCCGTAGTGAAGCGAAATTCCGCGAGGAGTTGCTCCATGCGCGGACGCGTGCGCGCGAGGCCACCGTAGTGGCGCGCCTTCGTGATCCATCCGACGGGGAGACGCGGTTGGTCGGGATCCAGCTCCCACGGATGCAAATAGAACGTGGCCGGAACGCCGGTATACGTGTGCTCACGGAAACAATGACGAATGACACCGAACGGCAGATGGCGGAGATACGCGCCGCCGGCAGCCGGAATGCGCGCACCGCGCCACGTGGTCGTAGCCAGCGGCAGCTCGCAAAGCGTTCCCGACGCGCGATGGATTTTGTGCGGCACCACCGGCGCCGCACGATATCCGTATCCTGGACGACGAATGGGGAACAGACTGGAATCGTAGCGGAATCCTTCTTCGAGCAACACGTCGAAGGCCCACTCACATCCGGGGCGAATCGAAAAGTTGGGCGCGCGGAATCCCCAGACCGAGGTACCGCACACATCTTCGAGGACGGCTTTCGATGCGCGCACATCCTGACGGAATTCTTCCGGCGCGAGCGAGTCGACGCGACGGTGCCAGTAACCGTGCGAAGCGATCTCATGCCCTGCTTGCGCGATGCGGCGCACGAGCCGTGGATTGTGATCGGCAACCCATCCAAGAGTGAAAAACGTCCCCGTCGCACCATGCCGCGCGAGTAAGTCCAACAAGAGGTCGATACTCGAATCGATGCGACTCGGATAACTACTCCAGTCTTTGCGCGAGACGATGGTCTCAAAGGCACCGACGTGAAAATACTCCTCAACGTCCACTGTAAAGATATGTTCCACGGGAGCGGACACAGTGCTCATGGCTAGACGAACCGGACGGTGAGGCGGGATCTCATGCTCCATTGCAGCGCAGGAAGTCTGCAGGTAGGGTGCCACGTCCGCCGCGAGGATGATTGATGAATCGAGAGGTACATCACCGAGACGCGCGCGCTCGACGACGCCCACTGCCGATGCGCTGGCGGAAACTCACACATCGAAATGGGATGTTGCGTTGATACCACATCGAACACTCGGCCGTCTCCTCGCCGCACTCGGATTCGCATTCATCGCGATCATGACGCTCACGCCGCAGGCTGGTCCGCCCGCGTTCGCGCCGAGTCTCTGCATTCTGTGCGGCGAGTTGGCAGTGCAAGATATAATCCTCAACGTCATCCTGTTTGTGCCTTTTGGCGCGGGGTTGCGGTTGGCCGGTGTGCGACGGACGCGCGTGATCGCGCTCGCGTTCTGCCTTACGGCGGCAATCGAGCTCCTGCAGATGCACATCATTCCCGGACGCGACTCGAGTCTGGGCGATGTGATCACGAACACACTGGGCGGCGCGATCGGCGTTGCGCTGGCAGACTCGTGGCGAGTCTGGCTCGAGCCGACGGCGCAGCAGGCGCGACGACAGTTGTGGGGCGGCGTCGTGGTGTGGATCACCATATTCGCCGCGACCGTTTGGGCGCTGCATCGCGCACTTCCCGAATCGACGGTGTGGGGTCAATGGGATCCGGCCATTCTCCACTTCGACCGATTCTCGGGAACGATCGTTAAGTCGGACGCGGCCGGATTTGCGTTTCCGCCAGGCGCGCGCGGCAGTGATCGAGTGTTTCGTCGCCGGCTGGTATCGGACAGCGTCCTCGTGAGTGCGCAAGTCGTGCCTGGCGCTCCAACGGAGCGCACCGCGCCGATTCTTTCGGTGTACGACCTGGAGCGAACGCAGATCTTCTTGCTCGCCCAACGTCAGCGCGCGCTCGTGTTCTCGATTCGGATGAATACGGCGCGCGCGATGGTTCGCGATCCGATCATCGGTCTCGACGACGTTTTCCCGATGGCCGCGAATGCACGGGCCCAGAATGACACGCTGCGCGTGGCGGGCGGCGTCATCGGCAATGCGCTCGTGATTCGCGCGACCGACGATGCGCATCACACGACACGCGAGCGGCGCGTCACGCTTGGCCCAGGGCTCGGATGGTCGTTCTTTCTCCCGTGGCCGTACGCATTCGGGTCGGAGACCGACGCGTTGTCGGCGGTGTGGATCGGCGGATTGTTACTTCCGCTCGCGTATTGGGCGAGGCGGGCGCGGCGCCCGCTCGAGGCAAGTGCTGCGTTGGGCGTAGCCGTCTTGGGCGGTCTCGTCATCGCGCCGTTGGTGTTTCACGGCGCGTTGGCGGGATGGGTGGAATGGGCGGGCGTCGCCTTTGGCCTAACGCTGGGCGCCGCGCTCGGCGGCGGCGTTACCGCGCCCTCGGCGGCGCACGCGTCGCGTTCCGCGTCCAGAGTTCGTCAGACGCCGGTCGCGCACACTTGATCGATGCGGTCGCCTCACTCATTGTTCGCTTCGTGACCGGCATCCTCGACGCGTTCGATTTCCTCCTCAGGGCGCTGCGTCCCGCGCTCTTTGCGCTTGCGGCCTTGCTGTTCGTGGTGTTCGCGTTCGACTGGATGGTTCGCACGCGCCGCATCAATCCATTCGGACCGGTCGCGCGATTCTTCCGGCGCGTGGTTGATCCGGCGCTCGTACCCGTCGAGCGTCGTGTGATCCGTGCGGGCGGTGCCCCCGCGAGTGCACCGTGGTGGGCGCTCGTCGTCGTGGTCATCGCGGGCATCCTGCTCATCCTCACGCTTCAATTCGTGCGCGAGATGATCGTCATGGCGGCGGTGTCCGCCAACAGCGGATCGCGGGGCATCTACGATCTCGTCGTGAGCTGGACGTTCGGCCTGCTCAAGCTGGCGTTGATCGTACGCATCATTGCCTCGTGGCTCCAGATCAGTCCCTACAAGCCGTGGATCCGCTGGTCCGTATCGCTGACGGAGTGGTTGTTGCGTCCGCTACGATCGATCATTCCGCCATTTGGAATGTTCGACGTATCGCCGCTCGTGGCGTATTTCGTGCTCGTGCTCTTGGAGAGTTTCATGCACTCGATTGGCGTCGCGTAATGTTTCGGTGCGCCGGTCGGTGTGTCGCGCATCACATCTCTCACCGGAACGCACATGGCGAGCATCCTCCTGGTTGGCGGGGACGAGGCACTGCTCGAGGGTCTGGCGCAAATGCTCGCGCACGCCGGACACATGCCTCACACGGCGCACTCGGTGCACGATGCGATCGAAGTCGCGGCGACGTCGCGACCGCTGGTCGCGATCATCGAGCGTAATCTCGCGTTAGCTAATCCCGAGGTGGCGCGGCTGCCGCTCGAGAACGGCGGCTCGTTCTTGATGTATCACAGCGGGGACGCCACGCGGCCGGCTCTGGCAGCCGGACTGCAGCGGCTGGTGTTGGCGGACCTCGATCTTCCGCTCGAGCGCAATCGATTGCTCGCATTGGTCCAGCGCGTCGATGAACGGACGCGAGCAACGGGGCGGCGGGCGGACGAATCGCCGGATCATCGCGCGCGGTGATTCGTGCGGCGCAGCTGCATGGCCGCGATGCGGGAGCCCTCATGACTGGCTTCGCCCAACGGATGCGACGCGTGTATTGGCGCATGGAGCGCCGCATCGCTCCGGGGCTGCGTCACGCGCAGCGCGAATACGAGACGGTGCTCGACGGCTTCGTTAGGCCGCGGGTCCGGTGGCTGGACCTCGGGTGCGGGCGTCGGTTGCTGGGCGCATGGCGTTCGGATGCGGAGCGCGCGCTCGTGTCGCGCAGCGAGACCGTGTTCGGCATCGATCCCGACTTCGCATCGCTCCGCGACAACCGCACGATCCCGCTCAGGTGCCTGGCACAGGCCGGTGCGCTGCCCTTCCGCAGCGAGTCGTTCGATCTCGTGACGGCCAACATGGTGGTCGAGCACCTGCGCGAACCCAAGCGTGAAATCGCGGAGATCTGGCGCTTGCTGAACGACGGCGGCGTGGTGTTGCTGCACACGCCGAATCGATGGGCGTTCCCGACGATTTTCCTGCAACCGATTCCGCAGGTGTTCAAGCACCTGGCGGCGGTCGTGCTCGAAGGGCGATCCAAGCAAGACGTCTTCCCGACGTACTACCGCATCAACTCGGTGTCGGCAATTCGGCGCCTGGCCGCGCGCTGCGGGTTCGACGTGGTGTCGATCCAGCTGATCGCGACCAGTGCCCTCTTCGCGCTGGTACCGCCGCTCGCGTTGCTCGAGCTGTTGTGGATCCGGCTCATTGCATCGCGCTGGGCCGCGGCGGCACGTCCGAACATCATCGCCGTGCTGCGCAAGCGCGTGCCGCGCGCGGCCGTCGTGGGCGCGCCGGCGCACATGCCTAACGGACCAGGATCACCGCTTCGGCGTTCCGCAACTGCACGGAGGTGACGGGTGCGCCGAGCGTGCCATCGCCGTGGAGGGGACGAAGCGATTCTCCGTTAGGCAGCGGCACGGTCACCGCGGTGTTATCGCCGAAATTCTTGACCTTCCACGTGCTGCTGGGACGCGCGAGAATGAGCGCGTGGTCGAACTCCCTCGCCCAGATCGAGAAGCCGAGGTTGGTGCTGTCGCGCCCGGTCTGGATCACGTGCCGCGGACCGGTGGGATGCCCAACGTCGTACTCCTGCGCCTTGAGCCACACCTGGTCGTACGGCACCTTCCACGCGTTCTCCAGATCGAGAAAGAGGTGATCGGGTGTCGGCGGCACCACGAGGTAATAGCTGGCAAGCTCGAACATCTTCAGGCGCTCCGCCGACGACGCGTAATTGCCGGGTGATACGGTCGCAAACACGCCGTGAGCGCTGTTCGCCTCGGCCCAACTATTCAACGGCACCAACTCGACCAAGACATTCTGCGCGAGCAGGGTGTCGACCCACCGCCAGCGCTCCGGCATTGAGGCGTTGAGCGGATTGTTCATCCGTTCCAGGTGCACCGCTCCAGCGGCCTTCACCATGCTAAAGTCAAACGGCTTCATATACTCGGCCGTGTTGATCATCACGATCTTCGGCGCGATGGCCTGCGCGATACCGTGCAGGTAGTCGATCATGTCGCGCTGGTATAGCTGACGGTCGGGATATTCGGCGAGCGGCGTCTTGCCCAACGCCTTGCCGAGGTCGCCCGATGCGTGCCCGTCGAAGAACACCCCATCACTGTTGGCAACGAATCGCCGGATGCGGTCTTGGACATAGGCGCGAGCCCCTGAGTCACCGGGGTTAATCGCCCAACGCTTTGAGCCCCACGATGTGAACTGCAGGCGCGTGGCCGGTGAGGCGTCCGATCCCGCCAAATGCAGGAAGGCCTTCTCGAGCTGGAACTGCGGATGCGCAGCGTACCACTGCTGCATGTCCCCATAGTATGACGACGCAAGGCCGGCAGATTTCTGCTCGCCCGGTTGCATGACGGCCCAGTCGAGCGCGTAAGGGATGACGCGTATGGCCGGGTTCAGCGCTTTGTACTGCTGCGCGTCGCCGCCCATCACGAAATCGAAGTGCGCGGCGGTCCAGGAGCGTTCGGTGCTGCGTTGTGACGCGCTCGATACGTAGCCCGTTCGGAAGTCCGTTACCATTGTGCGAATCCAAGGCCAATGCGGCGAGGTGGAGCTGTACGCACGTTCGTCGTGAGAGACTGCGCTCAACGGACGTTTAGGCGTGGATTGCGCCGTTTGCGATTGCTTGTTTGACGGTCGGTTTCGCGACGGTTGAGCGACGCGGGACGATGCGGCCGACGGAAGGTTGAGCGACGGCTGCACCACTGGAACACGATCTGCACTCGGGCTTGACGCCCGGTCCAATCCGGTTGACACGACCGTGATCCCGCCAGCGACCGCGAGAATGGTGAGAGTAAGTGGGGAAAAGCGCATGCTTGAGATTCCTTGTGGCCGATGGTCGGAGCGGTCAACGCGGATCGTCGTACGACGTCCGATCGTAATACCCGAGGCACACAGACTCGTTCGTGCGCCGCGAACCACGTCGTGCCACTGTGCAGAATCGCGGCCATCGCGCCGCATCGCAATGCCACCTGCTAGATCGGCCCATCCGGCGAAGGCGAGCGGGAGCGTGAACGTGCGTGTGCTGTTTGGCGCTGTCGCGGGACGCGCGGCGCAATCGTGAGCGGACCGCGATGAATCCGCCACCGCTTTTCATCGTCGGAGTTGGGCGCAGCGGCTCGAGTATCTTTCATCGCTTGATGTGCCGGCATCCGCGCGCAGCGTGGTTGTCGCGCGTGCTCGAGCGGTGGCCCAACGCGGTGGCGATCAATCGCGCGGTCATGCACGCGCTCGCCGTGCCCGGGGTGGGGCGCAGCGTGTCGCGGATGATCGATCCAGGCGAATGCTACGAATATTGGGAGCAGATTGCGCCCGGCTTCAGCTGGGCCTGCCGCGATCTTCTTGCCGCCCATGTGCAGAACGATGTGCGCGCGGGTGTTCGACGCGCGTTGGGGCGGCTGCCGACAAAACGCCGTTATCAGCTCGTGGCGAAAGTGACTGGATGGCCGCGCGTCGGATTTCTTCACGAGATCTTTCCGAACGCCAAGTTCATTCACGTGCTGCGCGACGGACGTCCCGTCGCTGCATCCTTTCTCAAGGTCGAATGGTGGCGCGGCTGGCGCGGACCGTCGGGCTGGTTGTTTGGCGATCTCACACCCGAGCAGACCGCAGAATGGCAGCGGCACGATCGCTCGTTCGTGGCGCTCGCGGGCATCCAGTGGAAGATTCTCATGGATGCGATGGACGCAGCGAGGCAGTCGGTGCCGTCGTCGTGCATGATGGATATCAAGTATGAAGATTTGTGTCGCGATCCCGTCTCGCATTTCCGTCGTGTGGTCGAATTCGCGGAGCTCGATTGGGTTCCAGAATTCGAGCGCACGATTCGCGCTGCGTCGTTGCGCAGCGAGAACGACAAATGGCGCCGCGACTTCACTTCTGACCAACAGGCGATCCTCGAGAGCGTGTTGCGGAGCCATCTCGTGCGATATGGATACGAGCCGCGGATGACCAGCGAGCCGGTGCGGGCGGACGTGGCGTCCGTGTGAAAGGCGGACGAGCGGGGCCGGACAAGGCGGCCAGTGTCTTGCCTCACACGGGCGTTGCGGTTATGGTGCGTATACGTCGTACAATTGGTTCGTGGCGATTTAAGGCAACTTGCGGCCACGTTAAACATTCTGCTAAAGCGCCGGCCCGGTGCCTGTGCGCACTTGGGCTTTTTTTTCATCGGACGACACCATGACTGCTGATTCAGTTCCGTGGGGTTCGGCCCAACGCAACGAGTCTCCCTACCTTCGAGAGCTCGCGCAGCGCGTGCTCGTGTTCGACGGCGCGATGGGGACGAACATCCAGCGACATGCGCTCACGGCGGCGGACTTCGGGGGCGCGGCATACGAGGGCTGCAACGACTACCTGGTGCTCACGCGCCCGGATGTCGTGCGCGGCATCCACGAGTCGTTTCTGGCGGTTGGCTGCGACGTCGTAGAGACGTGCACGTTCCAGAGCACGCCGCGCCGCCTGCGCGAATGGGGGTTGGGCGACAAGGTGCACGAGCTCAACGTGCGCGCTGCCCAACTGGCGCGCGAGGCGTGCGACGCCGCGGGCAACGGCCACCCGCGATTCGTGGCGGGGTCGATCGGCCCAACGGGCATGTTGCCGTCGAGCGACGACCCCACCCTATCCGCGGTGACGTTTGCCGAGCTGGTCGAGGACTACTATCAACAGGGGAAAGCGCTGGTCGAGGGCGGCGTCGACCTGCTGCTCGTGGAAACGGCACAGGACATTCTCGAGGTGAAAGCGGCGCTCGCGGGATTCGAGCGCGTGTTCGCGGAGATCGGGCGACGCGTGCCGGTGCAGGCGCAAGTGACCCTGGACACGAGCGGGCGCATGCTGCTCGGCACGGACATCGCGAGCGCGATGACGACGCTCGAGTCGTTAGGCGTAGACGTGTTGGGGCTCAACTGTTCGACGGGTCCCGAGCACATGCGCGAGCCGATCCGGTGGCTGTCGGAGCACGCGACGCGGCCGGTGTCGTGCATCCCGAACGCCGGACTGCCGCTCAACACGGGCACGGGCGACGCGGTGTATCCGCTCGAGCCCGACGCCATGGCCGCTGCGTTAGGCGAGTTCGTGCGCGACTTCGGCGTCCGTATCGTGGGCGGGTGTTGCGGTACGACGCCGGCCCATCTCGATGCGGTGGTGCGCACCGTGCGCGCGCTCGACGGCGCGGGAGCGCGGCGCGCGACGCCGCACGTGCCGCGGGTGTCGTCGGCCATGCGCGCGCTGACCTTGCACCAGGATCCGCCGCCGTTGCTCATCGGCGAGCGTGTGAACGCGCAGGGGTCGCGCAAGGTGAAACAGTTCCTCCTGGCTGACGACTACGAGGGAATCGTGGGCGTCGCGCGGCAGCAAGTGGACTCCGGCGCGCACGTGCTCGATGTGTGCGTGGCGCTGACGGAACGCGGCGACGAAGCGCAGCAGATGGCGCGCGTGGTGAAGCTGCTGTCGATGAGCGTGGAGACGCCGCTCATGATCGATTCTACGGAGGCCGAGGTGATCGCGCGCGCGCTCGAGCACGTGCCGGGGCGCGCGATCGTCAACTCGATCAACATGGAGAGCGGGCGCACGCGCATCGACGCCGTGCTGCCGTTGGTCAAGCAGCACGGCGCGGCGGTGGTGGCGCTCACCATCGATGAATCGGGGATGGCGAAGACACGCGCCCGCAAGCTCGAGATCGCGCGGCGCATCCACGACATCGCGGTGCACGAGTTCGGGTTGGCGAGCGAGGATCTCATCTTCGACGATCTGACCTTCACGCTGGCGACCGGTGAAGCGGAGTGGGTGGACAGCGCGGCGGAGACGATCGAGGGCATCCGACTGATCAAGCGCGAGCTGCCCGGGGTGCTCACGTCGTTAGGCGTGAGCAACGTCAGCTTCGGCTTGGCACCCGCAGCGCGCGCGATCCTCAACTCGGTGTTCCTGCACCACTGCGTGCAGGCGGGCCTGGACATGGCCATCGTGAACCCGGCCCACATCCGGCCGTACGCCGAGCTCTCGCCTAACGAGCGGGAGCTGGCGGACGACCTGGTGTTCAACCGGCGCCCCGATGCGCTGCAGCGGTTCATCGAGTTCGCGGCGAGCGCCGACCAGTCGGCGGGCGGAAGCGGCGCGGACGCGTCGGCCGACTCCGATCTGGCCGCGCTCGAGCCTGACGCGCGCATTCACTGGCAGATCCTGCATCGTAAGAAGGATGGCATCGAGGACGCGCTCGACGCCGCGGGCGTGCGCGAGCATCCGGTGCGGGTGCTCAACGACGTGCTGCTGCCGGCCATGAAGGAAGTGGGCGACAAATTCGGCGCCGGCGAGCTGATCCTGCCGTTCGTCTTGCAGAGCGCCGAAGTAATGAAGCGCGCCGTTAGGCATCTGGAGCAGTTCCTCGAGCGCGCCGACGGCTACACCAAGGGCAAGGTGGTGCTGGCGACGGTGTACGGCGACGTGCACGACATCGGGAAGTCGCTGGTGAACACGATCCTCTCCAACAACGGCTACACCGTGTTCGACTTGGGCAAGCAGGTACCGGTGAACACGATCATCGACAAGGCCGTCGAGGTGGGGGCGGACGCGATCGGATTGTCGGCGCTCCTTGTGTCGACATCCAAGCAGATGCCGATCTGCGTACAGGAGCTGGATCGCCGCGGGCTCAAAGTTCCGGTGCTGATCGGCGGCGCGGCGATCAACCGCCGATTCGGCCGGCGCGCGCTGTTCGTGGATGGCGAGCGCGCCTATGGCCCCGGCGTGTTCTACTGCAAGGATGCATTCGAGGGCCTCGACTCGGTCGAGGCCTTGCTGGACCCCGAGCGGCGCGACGCCTTCGTGACCGGCAACCTCGATGACGCGCGACGCGACGTGTTCCTGCGCGCGAAGGTCGGGAAGGATGTGGCGGTAGGCACCGACGCCACGACACGCTCGGAGACGCCGACCGACAACGCGATTCCCGAGCCGCCGTTCTTCGGGACACGCGTGCGCCACGACATCCCGCTGGACGAGGTGCTCGCCTTACTCGATCTCGACGAGCTGTTCCGGTTGCAATGGGGCGGACGCGGTTCGGGGGAGGCCTTCGACGCCACGGTGCGCGACGAATTCCGTCCGACGCTCGAGCGGTTGTCGGCGAGTGCGCGTGCGGAGCACTGGCTCGCACCGCAAGCGGCGTACGGGTTCTTCCCTGTTCAAGCCCACGGGAACGCGCTCGTCGTGTACGATGCGGCGGCCTACGGGAGCGACGGCGGCGCCTTACGCGAGGTCGCGCGATTCGCCTTCCCGCGGCAGGAGGGACGCGAACGGTTGTGTCTCGCGGACTACTTCCGGCCCGTCGAATCCGGCGAGGTGGATGTCGCGGCGCTCCAGATCGTGACGGTGGGCGACGCCGCCCAACGGCGCTTCGACGAGCTGCAGGCGCGCGGCGAGTACACGGAGGCGTACTACCTGCACGGACTGGCCGTGGAAGCCGCGGAGGCGGTGGCCGAATGGATGCACCGCGACATCCGTCGCCAGTTAGGCATCCCGGCGCCGCAGGGCAAGCGCTACTCCTGGGGCTACCCGGCCTGCCCGGACCTCGACGACCACGCGACGATCTTCCGGCTGCTGCCGGCCGCCGACGCGTTAGGCATGACGTTGACGCCCGCCTTCCAGCTCGTGCCGGAGCAGTCGACGGCCGCGATCGTGGTGCACCACCCCGCCGCCAAGTACTACGCGGTGCGGAGCGGCGGCGAACGCGATACCGGCACGGGAGGCGCGGCGTGAGCCCGCGGCGCGATCCGCGCGAGCTGCTCGAGCCCGAGCGCATCGTCGTGTTCGACGGCGCGATGGGCACGATGCTCTATTCGCGCGGGGTGTTCATCAACCAGTGCTACGACGAGCTGAACGCGCGCGCGCCGGACCTCGTGCGCGATGTGCACCGGGCCTACGTGAAGGCCGGCGCCGAAGTGTTGGAGACGAACAGCTTCGGCGCCAACCGCGTGAAGCTGGCGCCGCACGGCCTCGAGGGGCAGGTGCAGGACCTGAATTGTCGCGCGGCGCGGCTGGCGCGCGAAGCCGCCGGCGATCACGTGCTGGTCGCCGGCGCCGTTGGTCCGTTAGGCATTCGCATCGAGCCGTTCGGGCCGACGAGCCGCGACGAAGCGCGCGCAATGTTCCGCGAGCAGCTGGAGGCCCTGCGCGACGGCGGCGCCGACCTGTTCATCCTCGAGACCTTCGCCGATCTCGACGAGATCGAGCAAGCCATTCACGCCGCCCGCGAGGTGGATGCGTCGGTCCCGCTCTTCGCGCAGATGACGATCGGCCAGGACGGACTCACGCCGTTCGGTGCGACGCCGGAAGACGTGGCCCGCGCCCTCGACTCGTGGGGCGCGGACGTGATCGGCCTCAATTGCTCCGTTGGACCGCAAGCGATCCTCGAGGCGATCGAGCGCATGGCGGCGGTGTCGACGCGCAAGCTCAGCGCGCAGCCCAACGCGGGCATGCCGCGCGACGTCGGCGGCCGCACCATGTACATGGCGAGCCCGGAGTACGTCGCCAATTACGGCCGGCATCTCATCCAGGCCGGCGCCAAGGTGTTAGGCGGATGTTGCGGGACCACGCCCGATCACATCAAGGCGTTGGTCGAAGGCATCCGGCCGCTCGTGCCGCGACAGCAGTGGCGCGCGTCCGTACGCTATCAGTTGCCGCACACCGATGACGCAACCGCAGCGCGGCCCGAGCAACACCGCGCCGACGGCGCCGAGCCCGCGGTGCCGTTCGCCCAACGGTCGCGTTGGGCAGCGAAAATCGCGGCGGGCGAGTTCGTGTCGTCCGTCGAGATCGTGCCGCCGCGCGGCGTGGACGCGACGCGCATGCTCGAGGGCGTGCGCGCGCTGCGCGAGCGCGGCGTCGATGCCGTGAACGTTCCCGATGGACCGCGCGCGCAGAGCCGCATGGGTGCCCTCATGACGAGCCTGCTCATCGAGCAGCAGGTGGGCATCGAGACGGTCACCCACTACTGCTGTCGCGATCGCAACCTGCTCGGCATGTTGAGCGACCTGTTAGGCGCGTCGGCGATGGGTCTCAGAAATCTGCTCATCATCACGGGCGATCCGCCGAAGATGGGCCCCTACCCCGATGCGACCGCCGTGTTCGACATCGATTCGATCGGCCTCACGAATCTGGTGAGCCGTCTCAATCGCGGGCTCGATCCCGGCGGCCACGCGATCGGCGCGCCGACGCAATTCGCGATCGGCGTCGGCGTGAATCCGGCTGCCATCGATCCCGCGTACGAGCTGCGCCGCTTCGAGTGGAAGGTGGATGCCGGCGCCGAGTTCGCCATTACCCAACCCGTATTCGACGTCGCGCAGCTCGAGCGGTTCCTCGACCGCATCGCGCACGTGCGCATTCCGGTGATCGCCGGCATCTGGCCGCTGGTCTCGGTGCGCAACGCCGAGTTCCTGGCCAACGAAGTCCCCGGCGTCACCGTGCCCGAGCCCATCATCGCGCGGATGCGGAAGGCCAACGAGCGCTCCCGCGACGCCGCGGTGGCCGAGGGCATCGCCATCGCCCGCGAGATGCTGGACCACATGCGGCCGGTGCTCCAGGGCGCGCAGGTCTCGGCGCCGTTCGGGAAGGTCGATCTGGCGTTGCAAGTCTTTTGAGTCCCTAGTGCCTAGTCCCTGGTCCCTAGTGGCCAGTGCCCAGTACGAGGTACTAGGGGCTCGGGACTAGTCCCTCTTCGGGCCTGATGGCTCGC
>DATEKK010000080.1:0-6358 GCA_035277485.1 Gemmatimonadaceae bacterium | reverse complement strand
GAATCATCCGCTCAATCCGCGTTCCCCAGAGCGAGGACGCCCTCCACGCGACCGGCTGTCCAAGTGAACCGCGCGCCCACGCCAGGCCCGTCTTGCGGATGGGCGGTATACCAGTACTGTATACCAGTCCGACCTCGTGACCTCCCCTTCCGGAGCTTCCCGCAATGATCGTGAATCGCGGAGTCCGTGCGCGTCTCAGCTGCCATTCTTTCGCGCTCCTCGCCGTCGCGTGCGTCACCGTCGCAGCGCCGGCGCGCGCACAACGCGAGGCGCTGCCCGAGCGTGTACCGTCGTCCGCGGCCGACTCCGCCCGCACGCCGCACCCGTCGCTCGACGACACCGTCGCACTCGGCGCCTTCCTCGACGGCGCGTTCCAGCAATTCATCGATGAGCTCCACGTGCCCGGCGCGGTCGTCGCCGTCATCAAGAACGGACGCGTGCTCTACGCGCACGGCTATGGATACGCCGACGTGCAGAAGCGGACGCCGGTCGATCCCGCCACGAGCCTCTTCCGCATCGGATCCACGTCCAAGCTCTTCACCTGGACCGCGGTCATGCAGCTCGTGCAGCAAGGCAAACTCGATCTGGATGCCGACGTCAACACGTATCTCAAGGACTTCAAGATTCCCGCGACGTACGACAAGCCCGTCACCCTGCGGAGCCTCATGACGCATTCGCCGGGCTTCGAAGATGGCGCGTTAGGCTATCTCATCCAGGACGACTCCACGCGGGTCAAATCGATCGACGAGACGCTCAAGGAGCACATGCCGGCGCGCGTGCGGCCGCCCCTCGTGCTCTCGTCGTATTCCAACTACGGCGCGGCGCTCGCGGGACTCATCGTGCAGAACGTGAGCGGGATCCCGTTCAACGAGTACATCCAGCGCAACATCCTCGATCCGCTCGACATGCACCACGCGACATTCCAGGAGCCGCTCCCGGCAAACCTCAAGCCCGATGCCGTGACCGGATACGTGTACGAGAACGGCGTGTACGAGCCCAAGCCCTTCGAGTACGTGGGCGGATTCCGGCCGGCCGGCTCCGTGTCGGCGTCGGCGCTCGACATGACGCACTTCATGATCGCGCACCTGCAGGATGGCCGGTACGGCGATACACGCATCCTCGACTCGGCCACTGCGGAGAAGATGCACGCGCGCAACTTCGCGAACGATCCACGGCTGCCGGCGATGGCGCTTGGGTTCTACGAGCAGCGGATGGGCGGCGTGCGCGTGATCGGCCACGAAGGCGACACGCAGTACTTCCACACCGCGATGTTCATCGTGCCGACGGCGCAGGTGGGCATCTTCATGTCGTACGTCGGCACCGGCGCCGAACCCGTGCGCGAAGGCGTATTGCAGTCCTTCTTCAATCGGTATTTCCCGGCTCCCGAAGTCGCGGCGTACACGCCATCCGATTCCTTCGCCGCGACGGCGGCCAAGTACACGGGTTCGTATCGCTTCGCGCGCCACAGCTCGACCAAGATCGACAAGGCGCTCATGGCCGCGGGCCCGTCGATCGAGGTGTCCGTGCTGCCCAAAGAGAAGCGGCTCATGGTCACCGGGTTAGGCGAGCACCCGGCGCAGTTCGCGCCCATTGGCGACGGGCTCTTCGGCCAGGTCGGCGGCGGCTACACGATCGGCTTCACGCAGGATTCGTCGGGCGCCGTGACGCGCATGTCGGTCGACGCGCTTCCCTTCATGGGCACCGAGCGCGTGCCGTTTCACGACTCGCCGTCGCTCTGGCACCTTCTGTTAGGCTTTTCGACGCTCATCTTCCTGGCCGCGCTCCTCACGCTGTTCTATCGCCGCAAGCAGATCAAACCGATGACGCCCGAGCAGAGGCGCATCGTCCGCCTCTCGCTCGCCACGGCGATCTGGTACTTCCTGACGCTCATCGCGATCGGCGCTGTCGTCGCGACCAGCATGGACGAGTTGGGCGGATCGATCCCCACGTCGCTCAAGGTGGCGCTCGTGATGCCGATCGTGTTCGTGGTGTTGACGGTCGCGCTCGTGGCAGGCGCCGTGCTCGCGTGGACGCGATCCTATTGGCGGTTCTGGCAGCGCATTCGCTTCACGACGTTCGTGCTCGCCGCGATCGCGATCTCGCTCTTCTTCGCGAACTGGAACCTGCTCGGCTGGCGGTTCGGATGAGATTCGAGGAGTCACCAATTTCAGTCCGCCTTGTCCGTCTGTGCCCGGGTGTGTCCGCTATAAACTCGTAGATGCTTGTTAGACAGTGAAGGCGGACCCGCAGCCGGTGCATCGCCTTGCACGAGACACACGCGCCGAACGCTATCACCATTTAGACGGAGTTCACTGGATCGATGAGGTATGCCGAACAGGTGTCGCTTGGCGGCCACAGGGTAGCGCGCGCCGCGGCCATACTCTTCGCGCTGGTGCCGACGGTGCTGTACGCGCAAGCCCAGGGCTTCACCATCGAGCAGGCGCTCGGCTATCCCTACCCGTACGGCCTAACGGCCGCGGCGCACGCCGCCCGCATCGCCTGGGTGTTCAATGTGCGCGGGTCGCGCAACGTGTGGGTGGCCGACGGGCCCGGCTTCACCGGCCGCCAGCTGACGCACTACACGGGCGACGACGGCATGCCGATCGCCAGCCTCAAGCTCACGCCTAACGGCAGCACCGTCGTCTACGCACGTGGCAGCGAAACGAACGCGCAGGGTGAAGTGGCCGATCCCACCAGCGACGTGCACCAGCCGCAGCAGCAGGTCTGGGCGGCCGATGTGTCGGGCGGCGAGCCGCGGCTCCTGGGCACGATGAATTGCGGATTCGAGGGCTGCGAAGACATCCAGATTTCCCCCGACGGCCGCAACGCGGTCTGGAGCGCGCGCCACGCCCTCTGGCTGGCGCCGATCTCGGGCGCCGAGCCCGCGCGGCAGCTCGCCTATATCCGGGGCGACAACGCGCAGGCGCAGTGGTCGCCCGACGGCAAGGCAATCGCGTTCACGAGCGACCGCGGCGCCTACTCGCTCATCGGCATCTACCGCGTGGGCAGCCAGCGGCTGCTGTACGTCGATCCCAGCGTCTTTCGCGACATGCTGCCCCGTTGGTCGGCCGACGGATCGAAGCTGGCGTTCATCCGCCTAACGGGCGGTGAGGGCGGATTCTTTTCCGGACGCCTCGAGCCGTGGACCATCTGGGTCTGGGATGCGGCCAGCGGAAAGGCGAACCAGATCTGGGCGAGCACGCCCGACGCGAACGGATCGTACCCCGGCGACGAATGGGAGGGCGATGCATTCCAGTTCGCCGCCGGCAATCGCATCGTCTTCGCGTCGCAAGCCGATGGGTGGGTGCATCTGTATTCGATCGCGGCCGCCGGAGGCGAGCCGATGCTGCTGACGCCGGGAGCGTTCTCCTTCCAGGGCAGCGTCGCGCTCACGAGCGATGGGAAATCCCTGCTCTATGCGTCGAACCAGAACGACATCGATCGCCGCCACATCTGGCGTGTCGATGTCGACCACCCCGGCCCGGTCGCGCTCACGCACGGCGAGTCCATCGAATGGACACCGGTGACCGCCGGCGCCGCCGTCGTGTGCCTGGGCGCGTCGGCGACGACACCCGCGCTGCCGTACCGGGTGACGCCACAGGGACGCGAGCCGATAGCGGCGAGCGCAATGCCTGACGACTATCCCTCCGCCCAACTGGTGACGCCGCGGCAGGTGGTGTTCAAGAGCCTCGACGGCCTCGAGATTCACGGACAGCTGTTCGTTCCGCGCTCGGGTGCCCAACGCAAGCCGGCGTTGGTCTTCATGCACGGCGGACCGCCGCGGCAAATGATGCTCGGCTTTCATCCGATGGATGCGTACAATTTCATGTACGCCGCCAACGAATATCTGGCGAGCCGCGGGTTCGTCGTGCTGTCGGTGAACTATCGCCTCAGCATCATGTACGGACGCGCGTTTCGCGAGCCCGCGCAGGGCGGCCCGCGCGGCGCGTCCGAGTACCAGGACATCGTGGCGGCCGCGAAATACCTCCAGGCGCTGCCTAACGTCGATCCGCAAAAGATCGGACTGTGGGGCGGCTCATACGGCGGGTATCTCACGGCCCTCGGGCTCGCGCGCAATTCGGACATCTTCAAGGCGGGCGTCGATTACGCCGGCGTGCACGACTGGTCGGCGTTTTTTGGCGGAGGCGCCGCAGCAGCGGCGTCTGACCGGGCAAAGATCGCCTACGAGTCATCGCCGGTCGCGTCGATCGACAAATGGACATCGCCGGTGCTGCTGCTCCAAGCCGATGACGACCGCAACGTTGCCTTTTCGCAGACCGTCAATCTCGTCCCACTACTGCGTGCGCATCACGTGCCCTACGAGCTAACGGTATTCCCCGATGAGGTGCACGACTCGCTGTTATGGGGAACGTGGGTCCGCGTATTCGCTGCCACCGCCGACTTCTTCGAGCGGACGCTGATCAAGGGCGAGACCATTCACACCATTCCACCCGAGAACTGAATGACCGAGCTCAAACGGACACTCGGGCTCCGCGATCTCGTCCTCATCGTCATCGGGACGGTCATCGGCTCCGGCATCTTCATCGTTCCGGCGACGACGCTGCAACAAGCCGGCGGCAGCGTGAGTGTCGCGCTGCTCGTGTGGCTCGTGGCTGGCGTGCTGTCGCTGCTCGGCGCGCTCACGTACGGCGAAATGGGCGCGATGAACCCGGATGCCGGCGGCCTGTACGTCTACATCCGCGACGCGTTCGGCGAGCTCCCGGCGTTTCTGTACGGATGGACGGCACTGCTCGTGATTGCGAGCGGATCGTGCGCGACGCTCGCTGTCGCGTTCAGTAATTATCTCGGACAGATCGTCCCGCTCACGCCGGGGATCGCGAAAGTGATTTCCGTGCTGATGATCGCGACGACGATGGTGCTCAACGTGCGCGGCACGCGGCAGAGCGCGGACGTGCAGAACTGGACCACGGGGCTCAAGGCGGCTGCGTTAGTCGTGATGAGCGCGATCCTGCTCCTGAGCGGAAACCATGGTGGTACCCCCGCCGCGCCGGCCGTCTCGCCGCCCGCTCACGTGTCGTTCTCGATGTTCGCCACCGCGATGATCGGCGTGTTGTGGGCCTACGAGGGATGGCAGTATGCGACGTTCTCGGCCGGCGAGACGCGCGAGCCGCAGCGCACCTTTCCGCGCGGCATCATCGTCGGCACCGCGTGCATCATCGGGATCTACATTCTCGCCAACCTCGGCTACATCGCGGCGTTGGGCCCGGTGCGCGCATCGCAGAGCACGCGCATCGCGGCGGATGCCGTCGGTGCGTTGATGGGCCCGATCGCCGGCAAGGTGATCGCCGCGATCATTCTCGTCTCGATGTTCAGCGCGGCCAACGGCATCGCGCTGACGGCGCCGCGGCTCTACTACTCGATGGCGCGCGACGGCGTGTTCTTCCGCAAGCTGGCCGAGGTCCATCCTCGGTATGGCACGCCGGCGGTTGCGGTGGTGACGTGCTCGGTGTGGGCGATGTTCCTTGCGGCCACCGGCAGCTTCGAGCAGCTCTTCACGTACGTGGTATTCGTCGGCTGGATCTTCTATGCGTTAGGCGGCGTCGCGATCTTCGTGTACCGGCGAACCCAGCCCGACGCGCCGCGTCCGTTCCGTGTCCCGGGCTATCCGATCACGCCGGTGCTGTTCGTCGTCGCGGCGGCGGCCGTGGTCGTGAACACGGTCGTCACGCAGCCCCGCCGCGCGGCGTTGGGCTTGATCGTCACGGCCGTCGGCGTGCCGTTCTTTTTCGTGTGGCGGGCGTATGCGCGGGATGTGTCCGTCGCGGCGCCGCCGGACGTGTGACGCATCCAGGGAGGCGCTCGCTGACGCTCGCTTGGGGAAGCGCTGCGTCAGCGAGCGCTTCCCCGGTCTTCCGCCTAACGCGCGCCCGCCCCCGCCAACGCATGCGCCGCCTTCGACGACGCTTCCGCCGCGGCCTTCGACGCTTCGCCCGCCGACTGACGCGTGATGACGTTCAGCCGGTTCCAGGTGTTGATCGCGGCGATCCCAATGACTAACGCCGTCAATCCCTTTTCGTCGTAGTGCCGTGCGGCCTCGTTCCAGATGTCATCCGATACCGCGTCGGCCTGATCCGCGAGCCGCGTGCCGGCTTCGGTCAAGGCCAGCGCGGCACGCTCGGCGTCCGTGAAATACGGCGCCTCGCGCCACGCCGCGACAGCGAAGATCTTCTCGTCGGACTCGCCCTCATCGCGCAGCTCGCGCCAGTGCATGTCGACGCAGAAGCTGCATCCGTTGATCTGGCTCGCGCGCAGACTCACCAGAAGGAGTGTGGTGCGCGGCACGCCCAATTTGCCCGCTGCGTTCGAGAGCGTCAGGAGGCCCCGGTAGACCTCGGGA
>DATEKK010000079.1:0-13717 GCA_035277485.1 Gemmatimonadaceae bacterium | reverse complement strand
CGATGAAGCCGCACGTGGTGTTCAACCTGCTCGAGGAATTCCACCACAACGCGCTCTACGACCACAACATCGTGAGCTTTCTCGAGCTCATCCGCGTGCCGTACACGGGCTGCAACCCGCGCGGCCTCGTCATCTCGCGCGACAAGGCGCTGGGCAAGAAGCTCCTGGCGTACCATCGGATCCGCACGCCGGCGTTCGCGGTCTTCCCGTTAGGCAGGCGAACGAAACGACCGGCCAAGCTCGGCTTCCCGCTCATCGTCAAGAGCCTCACCGAGCACGCGTCGTTGGGCATCGCCAAGGCGTCGCTGGTGCGCGACGACGCCGAGCTCGAGGAGCGCGTGCGGTTCATCCACGAGAGTCTCGATACGGATGCCATCGCCGAGCAGTTCATCGAGGGCCGCGAGCTGTACGTGAGCGTGCTCGGCAACGGGCGCGCGCGGTCCCTGCCCGCCTGGGAGCTGGTGATCGAGCGCAGCGCGCCTAACGAGCCGCTCATCGCCACGGCCAAAGTCAAGCACGACCTCGACTACCAGGAGCGCCGCGGCGTGCAGCTGCAGGCGGCGAACCTCGACGAGCCGCTCGCCTCGATCATCGGGCGGTTGAGCCGGCGCATCTACCGGATTCTCGAGATGTCCGGATACGCGCGCATCGACTACCGGCTCGACGACCACGGCGTGCTCTGGTTCCTCGACGCCAATCCCAATCCGGATATCAGCGCGAGCGAGGAGTTGGCATCCGCGGCGAAGCGCGCCGGCATGAGCTACCTCAAGCTGCTCGATCGCATCATGGCGCTCGGCCGCGCCGCGCACGGGCATCGCGCGTAGCACGCAGCGGCGGGCTCTTCCGTCTCGCCCCTGAACGACGCTAATTGTTGGCAGAGCTGCCCCACCCATCCCGCCATCGGAGCGCCCTATGAACCCCGCCATGGTTTCCCTCGGTCAGCTGTGGCTGCCCATCATCATCTCCGCGGTCATCGTGTTCATCGCGAGCTCGGTGATGCACATGGTGCTCAAGTATCACCAGTCGGATTACATGGGTCTGTCGAACGAGGACGCGGTGCGCGCGGCGATCAATGCGGGCCGTGCGGTGCCCGGGCAGTACATCATCCCCTACTGCGCCGATCCAAAGGAACTGGGGACGCCCGAGAAAGTGCAGAAGCTCACGGAGGGTCCGGTGGGTATCGTCGTCCTGCGCCAGACCGGACCGGTGAAGATGGGCGGATTTCTCGGCGCGTGGTTCATTTTCCTGTTGGTGATCTCGTACTTCACGGCCTACCTGCTATCCCGCACCATCCCGTTAGGCGCGCCCTACCTGGCCGTGTTCCGCGTCGCGGCGGTGGTGGCGTGGATGGGATATGCCGGGGCCGAGATCACCAATTCGATCTGGCGCCACCAGCCCTGGGCCGTCACCACGAAGAACGTGATCGATGGCTTGATCTTCGGATTGCTCACCGCGGGCGTGTTCGGGTGGTTGTGGCCGCGGTGAGTCCCGGTTGGCCCCGGCCCTGAATGCAACAAAGGTTGTGGGCGCGAGGGACAGATTTCCCTAGGGCGCGCGCACGGTCGTAACGGAGTTCGCCGCTGCGGCACGTCGTTCGTCACGGGCGTGACCGCGAATGTGGAGGCCGAGTCAAAGGTCGGTATGGCCTCCTCACAACGACTCGTCGCGGGCACCGCGCGGATCACCCACGCGTGGCGCACCGTCGCTGCCGTCGCATCCACCGGCGCCGCGGTGGTGTCGCTCGTGTCGGCGCTGTACACGTATGGGGTGATCGGGCGCGCCGACGCCCACCAAACCATCGGCAACATCGGCGCGGCGTGGGTCGGCGTTAGGCCGGCGGCCGACACGGCGCTTGCAATCGGCGACACGCTGCACCTCGCGGCGACGATTACCGACAAGAGCGGCAGCGTCCTCGTCGGCGCGCATCCCATCTGGACCTCCGACGACGCGCGCGTCGCCACGGTGCTCGGCGATGGCTCGGTGGTGGCGCGCGGGCCGGGCTCGACAGGCGTCGCGGTCATCGTCGGCGGACTTGTCGCGCACGCTCGCGTGGTGGTCGCGCAACGCGTCGCGGCGATCTCGGTGGAAGCCGGTGCGCTCGACAGCACCGTGTCCGTGGCCGAGGATGCGCGGCTCGCCTTGCACTCGGTCGCGCGCGACGCGCGCGGCTACACGATTGCCGGAGTCGTGCCGCGTTGGCACATCGATGATACGACGGTCGCCACCATAGACTCGAGCGGCATGCTCGCGGGACGGAGTCCTGGTCGCTCGATCGTGACGGCGTCTGTCGGTGCCATCGCGGGCCACGCTGCGATTACGGTCGTCGCGACGCCGGCGGCGATCGTTGCCGTCGCCGGCACGTCGCAGCGCGCACTCGCGGGCCGTGCGCTGCCGCAGGCCGTCGTCGTGCGCGTGACGAGCCGGCGCGGACAGCCCATCGAGAATCAGCTGGTGACGTTCGTGTGCGCCGGCGGACAGGGTGCGGTGTCGCCCGACACGTCGCGCACCGACGCCGATGGCCGCGCGCGCACGACGTGGACACTGGGCGGTCTGCCCGGGCGCCAGGTGCTGCTCGCGTCGGTGGATCATCTCGACACGGTGGTGCACGTCGCGGCCGAAGCGGATCCGGCAGCGCCGAACACGCGCGTCTCGGCGCTGGCGGCATCGCTGGGCGCCGAGGCCGGCGCTCCGTTAGGCGACTCGGTGGGCGTGCGCGTCACCGACTCCACGGGCCGCGTGCTGGCCGGCGTGCCGGTGACCTGGACCGCGCTGAGCGGCTCCGTTAGGCAGGCCGACGCGCGCACCGATTCTCTCGGCGTGGCGCACGCTCATTGGACGTTGGGTACGACGCCGGGCGTGCAGCGGTTGCGGGTGCAGGTCGGCGCGGCCGAGAGCGCCGATCCCGTTGCGCCCCTCACCATCTCGGCCACGGCGCGCGCCGGCAAACCGGCGAGCATCGAGATTCTCGCCGGCGATGACCAGCACGCCGTGGTCGGCACGGCGCTCTCCAAGCCGATCGCGGTGCGCGTGCTGGATGCGCACGGCAATCACGTCACCGGCGTGCCCGTGGTGCTCTCGCCGTCGGGTGGAACGGTGCCCGACACCGCGCTCACGAGCGATTCGTCCGGCGTGTCGCGCACCCGGTGGACCATGGGCCGCGCGGCCGGCCGCCTAACGCTGGCCATCCACGTCGATGGCGTGACCAGGCTCGTGGCGGTACACGCGCGCGCGATGCCGGCGAGACCGGCCAACCTCACCTTCGATGACGCGCCGCCCTCGCACGCGAGCCGCGGCGTGCGGCGTCTCGTGGCGCTCGTGACCGACGCATACGGAAATCCCGTGGCCGAAGTCCCGCTGCACTTCACGACGCACACCGGCTCTCTCTCGCCGAGCCGGGGCGTGACCGACGCGCGGGGCCGGGTGGCGCTCGCCTGGTCCGTCGGCAATCGCACAGGCGACCTCACGCTCTCGGGATCGGTCACCGCCGGACACGACGTGAACGCCACGTACACCGTGCGCGCCAGCGCGACGCACGCGGGAGCGCACGCACAGCGCTAGGCGCCGCACAGTTCGCCCCGTCGGGCTTGCTACATCGCAGCCCGTGCAGTAAGGTCGTGCGCGTTCTTCCCTCCCGTCGGGTCTCTTTCCGTCTTCTTCGGCACGCGTATGCCCAGACCTCTAGGTGTGCTCGCGACGAGCGCGATGGCCGTCGCGCTTGCATCTGTCGCTCCGCTCGCGGCGCAGTCCGCTCAGCCCACGCCACTCGGCTATTATCGGTATCCGGCGATACACGACACGACCATCGTGTTCACGGCCGAAGGCGATCTGTGGACCATCGGAATCAGCGGCGGCGTGGCGCGGCGGCTGACGAGTGGCCGCGGGCAAGAGACCAACGCCGCGATCTCACCTGATGGCGGCACCATCGCGTTCACCGGCGAATACGAGGGACCCGACGAGGTCTACACGATGCCGATCGCGGGCGGATTGCCCGAGCGCCGCACGTGGGACGGCAGCGAAGATGATGTGGTGGGTTGGACGCCGGATGGCCAAGTGCTCTATTCGACGCGGCGGTATTCCACGCTGCCGATGAATCAACTGGTGTCGCTCGACACGGCGACCGGCGTGCGCACACGCGTCCCGCTCGAGCAGGCGTCGGACGGCGCATACGACGGCGGCATGCTCTTCTTCACGCGCTTCGGATTCCAGGGGAGTCACACGCGGCGGTATCAAGGCGGCACCGCGCAGCAGCTCTGGAAGTGGAGCAGCGCGATGCCCGAAGCGGTGCCGCTCACGGGCGACTACGCCGGCACGAGCAAGCGGCCGATGCCGTGGAAGGGCCGCGTGTATTTCGCGAGCGACCGCGACGGCACGATGAACATCTGGTCGGTGGATGAGAACGGGCGCGATGCACGCGAGCACACGCACCACACGGACTTCGACTTGCAGTCGCCGTCGTTGTCCAACGGACGCATCGTCTATCAGTTAGGCGCGGACCTGTGGGTGCTCGACCTGGCCTCGGGGCAGGACCGCATGGTGCCGATCCGGCTGGCGTCCGATTTCGACCAGATGCGTGAGGAGTGGGTGGATACCGCGATGAAATGGGTGAGCGCCGTGCACCTGTCGCCATCGGGCGATCGCATCGTGTTGACGGCGCGCGGGCAGTTGTTCGTCGCGCCGGTCAAGGCCGGCCAGGGGCGGCTGTTGGAGGCGGCGCGCCACCCGGGCGTGCGCTACCGCGACGGGCGGTTCATGCCTAACGGCGACACGCTGCTGGCGCTGTCGGACGAGAGCGGCGAGGTGGAGCTGTGGACGATGCCCGCCGACGGCGTGGGCGCGCCGCACCAGCTGACGAAGGACGGGTCCGTGCTCCGGTGGGAGGCGGTGCCGTCGCCTAACGGCAAGCTGATCGCGCACACGGACAAGGACCGGCGGCTGTGGGTGTACGACGCGGCGACCGGCGCGTCCACGCGCATCGGGACGTCGGCGTACGGCGATTTCGCCGATCTGACGTGGTCGCCTGACTCGCGGTGGCTGTCGTACCAGGTGGCGTCGCCTAACGGATTGAGCCGGATCTACCTGTACGATGCGCGGTCCGGCGCCACCACGGCGGTGACGAGCGACCGGTACGATTCGTACGCACAGTTCTGGAGCCCGGACGGCGCCTGGCTGTGGTTTCTTTCGGATCGGCATTTCCGCTCGACGGTGGGCGCGCCGTGGGGCTCGCGCGCGCCCGAACCGTATTTCGACAAGCAGACGGAGATTTTCGCGGTCGCGCTGCGCAAGGGCGAGCGATTCCCGTTCGCGCATGCCGATGAGCTCCACCCGGATACCATGGCAGTGCCGAAAAAGTCGCAGCCTAACGCGAGCGGCGCCGGCAAGGCGGACCCGCCTCGCGCGGCGGACTCCGCCACGGTACTGACCGTCGATACGACCGGCATCATGGACCGGCTGTATCGTGTACCCGTCGACCCCGGCAACTACCACGCGCTCTCGACGGACGGCGCCCGGCTCTACTTCCTGTCGGCTGATCCGGCAACGCCGCGTAAGGCAACGCTGCACGTCTTGCCGATCACGCGCATCGACCCCAAGATCTCGACGCTGCTCGAGAACGTGACCAGTTACGAGTTGTCGGCGGATCGCAAGAAGCTGCTCGTGCGCCGAGGCGACGATCTGTTCGTGTTCGATGCCGGCCCGCGCACGCCGGAGAAGTTGGACGAAGCGAAGGTCGATCTGTCGGGATGGAAACTGCGTATCCAGCCGCGCGAGGAATGGCAGCAGATGTACCGGGAGGCGTGGCGGCTCGAGCGCGACTACTTCTACGATCGCGACATGAACGGGATCGACTGGGCGGCGATGCGGAAGAAGTACGAGCCCCTGGCCGCGCGCGTGACGGATCGCACCGAGCTATCCGACGTGTTCGGGCAGATGATCGGCGAGCTGTCGGCGCTGCACATGTTCGTGTACGGCGGCGACATGCAGGCGTCGACGGAACAGATCGAGACCGGCTCGTTAGGCGCGGAGCTCGCGCGCGACGCGACGGCCGGCGGGTATCGCGTGGTGCACGTGTACCGCAGCGACCCGGACGACCCGGACCGGTTGTCGCCGCTGGCGCGCGCCGGTGTCGACGTGCACGCCGGCGACGTGATCGCCGACGTGAACGGGACACCGGCATTGTCGGGCCCGTCGTTAGGCGCGCTCCTCCGCAACACCGCGGGGACGCAAGTCCGACTGCGCATCAAGGCCGCGGGCGGGTCAACGCGCGACGTGATCGTCGAACCGATCGGCGCGCGCGCCGCGTCCAACTTGCGCTACGACGAATGGGAGTACACGCGGCGGCGGCTCGTCGACAGCCTGAGCCACGGCCGCTTAGGCTACGTGCACCTGCGCGCGATGACCAGCAACGACATCGCGCAATGGGAACGCGATTTCTATCCGGTGTTCAATCGCGATGCGCTCATCATCGACGTGCGCAACAACGGCGGCGGCAACATCGACTCGTGGATCCTCGAGAAATTGATGCGCCACGCATGGATGTTCTGGCAGCCGCGCACGGGAGCGCCGTACTGGAACATGCAGGAGGCGTTTCGCGGACCGATGACCGTGCTGGTGAACGAGCACACCGCGTCGGACGGGGAAGCGTTCGCGTACGGGTTCCGCGCGCTCGGGTTAGGCAAGCTCATCGGGACGCGCACCTGGGGCGGCGAGATCTGGCTGTCGTCGTCGAACATCCTGGCCGACCGTGGCATCGCGACGGCCGCCGAGATGGGCGTGTACGGGCCCAACAGCGAGTGGCTCATCGAAGGCCACGGCGTGGATCCCGACATGGTCGTGGACGACACACCGCACGAGACCTTCCTCGGCCACGACGCGCAACTCGAGGCGGCCGTGCGGACGCTGATGGATCAGTTGGCCAAGCAGCCGCCGAGCGTGCCGAAGCCGCCGAAGTATCCGCGTAAGGGACCGTGAGGAATCGGGAAGCGCTCGCTGGCGCTCACGTGGGGAAGCGCTTCCCTCTTCCCTGCCAGGTTCCTAACGCCATCTCAATACGCGTCGTTCCCGTCCTCCTCGTCCTCGATGCCCGGCATGCCGCGCGGATCGGGCTTGACGGTGAACGGCTGCGTGTAGGCCTTGCCGTTTACCGTTAGGCGCGCGGTGAAGCTGCCGAGGAGCGGAATGCGCCGCCGGCCAAACCCGCCGCCTCCGCCCGGACCGCCGCGCGGCATGTCCTTCACCGGCAGCCACACGATCCGATGCATGCCGGCCGAGGTGGGGAACGGCTCCGGCGCGGGACGCCACACCGCGGTCGTGTTCGGCAACCCCGGACGGCGCCTCGCCGGGCCGCCGCCGGCCTCGGCTTCTATGGGCGCGCCGCTCGAGAACGTGTGCACCACCTGACCCGAGGCATCGAGGATCTCGAGGGTGACCGGTCCCGACGCCGCCGGCTTCAGGAAAAAGTCGATCGCCGCTCCGTTAGGCGGGTTCTCGGCCTGCGGCTCATCCTTCTGGAGCGGCGTACCGTTGTCGCCGCCCTGATTGTAGTAGATCGCATCCGTTGGCTTGAACAGCACGACGTCGCCGGCCAACTGCGACGCGTCCGCCTGACGCAGTGGCGTGATGTCGTCGATCACCCAGAAGCCGCGGCCATGCGTGCCGACGATGAGATCGTTCTGGTATACCTCGAAGTCCCGCACCGATGTGGGCGGCAGATTGAGCTGCAGCGGAAGCCACGAGTCGCCATCGTCGAACGACACGAACGCGCCGCGCTCGGTGCCGGCGAACAACAGGCCGCGGCGCATCGGGTCTTCCTTCACGGTGTGCACGTACAACCCGGCCGGCAGACCCTTCGTGATGCGCTGCCAGGTCTTGCCCAGATCACGCGTGCGAAAGATGTACGGCTCGAAGTCCTGCAACTGATGCCGGTCGACGCTCGCGTACGCGGTGTTGAAGTCGAAGTGCGACGCTTCGATCATCGTCACGCGGCTCCACGCCGTCAGCACGGGCGGCGTCACGTTCTGCCAGTGCGCGCCGTTGTCCATCGTCATCTGAATGTTGCCGTCGTCCGTGCCGATCCACACCATGGGCACGAGGATCGGCGACGGCGAGATCGTGTAGATCACGCCGCGCTGTCCGTTAGTCCCGGTGTCCGCGGCGGCCGCGGCATCCATCGCGTGCGGGACGCCGGGCTGCGGCCGCGTGAGATCCGGACTCAGGCGCGTCCACGTTTGCGCGCAGTCCGTCGAGCGGAAGAGATACTGGTTGCCGTAGTAGAGCGCGCGCGGGTCGGCGCGCGACACGACGAGCGGCTGGGTCCAATCGGCGCGCGCGGTTTCACCCTTCGGGACGTCCGGTGCAGTGGTGCCGGCAACCGGCGCGTTGAGCGCGAGGTCGTAGCGTTGACCGGTGCCGCCGAACACGATGCCCGGGTGCAACGGATCGCCCGCGGTGTACCCGCTCTCGCCGCCTGCGCCGATCGGTTCCCAGTCGCGCATCGAGATCTCGCCGAACTTGCCGCGCGACCGCACGGCGACAGCGCCGCTATCCTGCTGCGCGCCCGTCACCCAATAGGGGAATCGAAAGTCGACCGAGACGTGGTAGATCTGCGCCGTCGGCTGGTTGAGCCACGAGCTCCACGTGACGTCGCGGGGATCTTCGGTCTTTGCATTGCGCGTGATCACCGTGCCCTGGTCGCTCGCCACGATCACCGTGTTGGGATCATCCGGCGACACCCACGGCTGATGGTAGTCGTCGCCGCCGGGCGAGCCGCGCAGCGGCACCCACGTGTGTCCGCCATCCATGGAGCGCGACACGGACACGTTGCTCACGTACACCACGTCGGCGTTCTTCGGATCGACCGCGATGTGCTCGAAGTACCATCCGCGTCCCCAGAGCGCCGAGTCGTTGGACAAGCGCGTCCACGTGGCGCCGCCGTCGTCGGAGCGGAAGAATCCGCCTAACCCCGGGACGCCCACGCCGAAGCGGCGTGCGGCCACGGCGGCCTGCGACGTATCCACCGGAATGCTCGGATCGGGCACGAGATCGTCGATCACCGCGTACAGACGCTGCGGATTGCTCGGGCACACCGCGATGCCCGACTTGCCGATGCCTTCCTTGGGAAGCCCATTCGTTAGCTCGGTCCACGAGTCGCCGCCGTCGGTCGACTTGTAGAGTCCGCCGCCGGGTCCGTTGGTCGGCGCATACACGAACCACGGCGGACGGCGCGTGTTCCAGAGTCCCGCGTAAATCACGCGTGGATTGGTCGGGTCGATCACGACTTCCACCGCGCCGACATTTTCGTTCTTGAACAACACCTTCTTCCAACTGCGGCCGCCGTCGGCGGAGCGGAACACGCCGCGGTCGGGGTTCGGTCCGTAGAAGCTTCCGATCGCGGCGACGAACACCGTGTTCGGATCCGTCGGGTGCACGGCGACCTTGCCGATATGCTGCGTGCCATCGAGACCGATGTGCGTCCACGTCTTGCCGGCGTCGGTGGACTTGTACATGCCGTTGCCGAAGCCGGTCGAATCGCGCAGCGTGCACTCGCCGCTCCCGACGTACACGGTGTCGGGTGCCGACGGCGCCACGGCGACGGCCCCGATCGATGCGACGGGATTCGCGTCGAACACCGGCTCCCACACGCGTCCCGCGTCGATCGTTTTCCAGAGACCGCCGTTCACCGAGCCCGAATAGAATTCGTTAGGCCGCCCCGGGACGCCGCTCACGGCGTCGGTGCGTCCCCCGCGGAACGGCCCGAGGAGCCGCCAGCGCAACCCGGAGAAGAGCGGCGACAGATCGCCGGCGGGCGCGCCGAGCGCGGTCGGTGCGTCGCTCACCGCGTACGCCGATCGGTGCATCACATCGCGTACGGCGGATGGTGTGCGTGAAAAGAACGTGAGCGCGCCACCGTACAGGCCGGCACGTACGAGGAAGTCGCGCCGCGTGACGTCGTGGTCGGGGCGTTCGGGTTCCGGGCGCGGGAAGGTGTCTCGTGTCTCCACGGTCAGATCTCGGTTGTGTGCGGGACAATCGTGAACATCGCAACGCGTGAGTCGCACGCGTCGCGCAGTCAAATAGGCCGCGGTACAGCGCGTGTCAAGCGAGGCACCACGATTCAGCGCGGTGCGTATGCGATGGGATCGCGAACGCCAGCGGCTTCAAAGCCGCGCAGACGGAGGAGACATGCGTCGCAGCGGCCACAGGCCTCGCCGGTGGGCAACGGGTCGTAGCAGCTGCACGTCCCGGCGTAGTCGACGCCTAACGAAAGGCCGAGCGCGATGATCTCGGCTTTCGAGAGATCAATGAGCGGCGCGTGGATGCGAAAACGACTCGTGCCGTTGACGCCGGCCCTCGTGGCCAGGTTGGCGAGTCGTTCGAAGGCCTCGATGAATGCGGGACGACAATCGGGATATCCCGAGTAGTCGAGCGCGTTGACGCCAATGAAAATGTCGGCCGCACGCAGCGTTTCGGCGAATGCGAGGGCGAGCGCGAGGAACACGGTGTTGCGCGCCGGCACATACGTCACCGGAATGCCTGCACCGATGTCGCGTTCGTCGCGATCCTTGGGCACGGCGATGTCGGCCGTGAGGGCGGAGCCGCCGAATGCGCGGAGATCGAGATCGACGATCTCGTGTCGTGCGACCCCCATGCGTTGGGCAATGCGCGCGGCTGCATCGACCTCGGCGGCATGGCGCTGACCGTAGCGCACCGAGAGCGCGGCCACGTCGAAGCCGTCGCGGAGCGCCACGGCGAGCACCGTCGTAGAGTCGAGTCCGCCGCTCAACAACACCACAGCGCGCGCGAGAGATGTGTGAGTCATGGGTACAAAGTATGCCGCGCCGGCGCGAATGGAGAGAGCGATTCGTTTCTTGAGAGGTCGAGACCGGGCGGATATGTTGGGAATGTGAGCGCCATTCGACCTTCCGCGACCGCCGCCGTGCGCTGGCCCGATCTGCCGTTCGATTCGTGGGCCGACACGCACGCCACGCTGCACATGTGGACGCAGATCGTGGGCAAGACGCGTCTCGCGCACGCGCCGATGATGAATCACTGGTGGCAAGTCGCGCTGTACCTCACGCCACGCGGTCTCACGACCTCGGCGATGCCGGCGGGTGATGGCGCGCGCACGTTCTCGGTGGATTTCGATTTCATCGATCATCGGCTCGACATTCGATCGAGCGACGGACGCGCGGCGTCGCTGCCGCTGGTGCCGCAGTCGGTGGCGGAGTTCTACGCGAACTACGTGGCGGAGCTCAAAGCGCTCGATCTCGAGGCGCGGATTCGTCCGGTGCCGAACGAGGTTCCGGTGGCGACCCCGTTCCCGATGGATCGCGAACATGCCTCGTACGACGCGGACGCCGCGCACAGCTGGTGGGTGATCATGGCCGAATCGCAGCGCGTGCTGGAGCGATTCCGCGGACGGTTCCTCGGCAAGTGCAGCCCGACGCATTTCTTCTGGGGCAGCTTCGATCTGGCGCAGACGCGATTCTCGGGGCGCCGCGCGCCGCGCCACGGCGGCGGTGCGCCTAACTGTCCCGACTGGGTGATGGTGGAAGCGTACTCGCACGAGTGCGCGAGCGTCGGGTTGTGGCCCGGCGGGCCGGGCACGGGTCCCGCGTTCTACGCGTACGCCTATCCGGAGCCCGCGGGCTACGCCGCGCGCGCGTTGCAGCCGGCCGGCGCCGGATACGACCAGACGATGCGCGAATGCCTCCTGCCCTACGACGTCGTTAGGCGCGCGGCGTCGCCGGACGATGCGATCCTCGAGTTCGCCCAATCCGCGTACGACGCCGCGGCTGAGTTAGGCAACTGGGATCGAGCGCTCGAGCGGCCGAGGAACGAATGGCCATAGAGCGGACGCGGCGGCGCGTCCGCCTTACCTGAGGCCAAGCAGCTTGTGCGTCTGGAGGGAGAGACGCCAGCGCGGGTGCGCGAGGCAGTAGGCGACGGCGCGCTGCGTATTCTCGTCGCGATGCGGCCCGTCCATGGGCTGAAGTGAGAAAAATCGGAACGCGAGCGACTCGAATCGCTCGGGCTGCGCTTCCGCTTCGCGCTGCGGGTACACGAGCTTGAGCTCGTCGCCCGACCTCAGTCGCAGCGGCGCTCCCGCCTTGGGACTCACGCAGATCCAGTCGAGTCCGGGCGGCGCGAGCTGCGTACCGTTGGTCTCGACTGCCACCTGAAAACCGACGTCATGGAATGCGTCGATGAGCGGTATGTCGAGCTGCAACAACGGCTCGCCCCCGGTGCACACGACGAGCGGCGTGCCCGACGCGTGACGACCATCGCGCCACGTGTGGAGCGCCGACTGCGCGAGCGATTCCGGCGTGGCGAAGCGGCCGCCACCCGGGCCGTTGATGCCCACGAAGTCCGTGTCGCAGAAGGTGCAGACCGCCGTGGTGCGGTCGCGCTCGAGGCCGGTCCACAGGTTGCAGCCCGCGAAGCGGCAGAACACCGCGGCTCGGCCTGTCTGCGCCCCTTCGCCCTGCAGCGTGTAGTAGAGCTCTTTGACGGCGTACGTCCGCGACACGTTGGCCCGCTCGCTCCGTTAGGCACCGCGGCCGCCGGTTTCGGGGCCGCGCTCACGAAATCTCGGCGTGCGGGGGCGTAGGCGCCAGCGGCGCCGGCAGTCCGGCCGCGGCGGCGAGCTTCGCGCGAGCGCCATTGATCCGCTCGAGCCATTCGGACGCCGGCGCGGCGCGAACCGGCGCGTCCTCGCGCGCCGCCGCGCCCGAGCGCGCCACGAGGTGCCGCACGGCATAGGCGAGATCGACCGCGGCGCGCGCCGAGTGCATGAAGCGCGGCACGTGCAGCGGCAGGTTGATCTCCCAGACCGGGCGTGTCGCCTGGCGGAAGCGCTGGGCGGCGCGATCCACGCGTCGTGCCAATCGCAGGCGAGCGCGGGGCGACAGTGAGGACGCATCGGCCGCGGTGAGCGCCTCGACGGCGCGCGACGATTCGCGCAGCAGATCGGCGGCGCGCTGGTCCACCGAGAGACGCGCCGGTGCCGGCAATACGACGCTGGCGACCACGGCCCCGATCGACGCGCCGATCAGCGTCTCCTCGAGGCGCAACGACAACAGCGCCGCCGAGTAGTTGCCTAACGTGTCGTAAAGGAGCGCGAGCGCGGTGGTGACGAACACGATCATCCACGCGTACGACAGCGGCGCCAGGTAGAACGCGCCGAAGACGCTCAGGTACAGGAGCACCAGCGCCGCGCGACGGTCGGCGCCCACCGCGTCGGCGATCACCACGCCTAACGCGACGCCGCCCACGGTTCCGAGAATTCGCTGCCACGCGCGCGAGAGACTCTCGGCGCGGTTGGTCGCGCGCAGGAACACGACGAAGGCGCCGATCACCGCCCAGTACCATCGCTCGGACGACAGCGGATGACCCGCGACCATGGCGAGCGCGGCCGCGATCGCCGCTTGGATGGCGAGACGCAGCGTCGGGCGGAGCGCCTCGCGCGATGGTATCGCTTCGTCGGGGTTGAGCCCGAGCGGCGTCGCGCCGCCGGCGGCGGTGACGGCCTCGCCGATCACGGCATCGGCGGGACGCGGCGGCGTCCAGGGTTGGCGGTGGGCTAAGACGTCGGCGGCGAATCGCATCTTGCGCTCGAGTCGCGTGGGCAGCGCGTCGGGCTCGACGGGCACGTCGCTGCCCGTGCCGTCCGCCGCGCGAACGCGCGCGCCTAACGCGCGGGCCGAGCGCGCGATCCCGCCGA
>DATEKK010000078.1:0-4169 GCA_035277485.1 Gemmatimonadaceae bacterium | reverse complement strand
TGTCATGGATTTGCGCGACCAACTGCAGACAACCCTCGGGTCCAGTTATACCCTCGAGCGCGAGTTAGGCGGCGGGGGCATGTCGCGCGTGTTCCTCGCCACCGAAACCGCGCTCGAGCGGCGCGTCGTGGTGAAGGTGCTGCCGCCCGACCTCGGCGCCAGCGTCAATGCCGACCGGTTCAACCGCGAGATCCTGCTCGCTGCGCGGCTACAGCATCCGCACATTGTTCCGGTTTTGTCGGCAGGCCAAACGGACGGACTGCCGTATTACACGATGCCGTTCGTGGATGGCGAAGCATTGCGCGCGCGGTTGGCCACGGGCGGCGCGCTGCCGATCATGGACGCCATCAACATTCTGCGGGACGTGGCCCGCGCGCTCGCGTACGCGCACGAGCACGGTGTCGTGCACCGCGACATCAAGCCCGAGAACGTCTTGCTGTCGGGCGGCGCTGCCGTCGTCACCGATTTCGGCATCGCGAAGGCGTTGAGCGACGCGCGCGGACACGTCACCGGCGGGACCCTCACGCAGTTCGGCACATCCCTCGGCACACCCGCCTACATGGCGCCCGAGCAGGTGGCGGCGGATCCGGACGTGGATCATCGCGTCGATCTCTACGCCTTCGGGTGTCTCGCATACGAGCTGCTCACGGGTCGCGCGCCATTCGCCGGACGCTCGCCGCAGAAGCTGCTCGTCGCGCAGATGACGGAGAGTCCGCAGCCGGTAACCGAGCTCAGGCCCGACACGCCGCCGGAGCTCGCGGCGCTCGTGATGCAGTGTCTGGCCAAAGAGGCCGCGGCGCGACCGCAGCGTGCCGCGGACGTCGTGCGGGCGCTCGACGTGGTAACGAGCAGCGGCACGCGCGCCGCGATGCCGGCGATTCTGTTAGGCGGCCGCAACGCGTTGGGGAAGGCGTTGGGCATCTACGTCCTCGCGTTCGCGGTCGTCGCGCTCATCGCCAAGGCGGCGATCATCGCGATTGGACTGCCCGAGTGGGTGTTCACCGGAGCTGTCGTGGTGATGGCGCTGGGGCTGCCCGTGATCCTCTTCACCGGGTTCGTGCAGCACGCCGTGCGCCGCGCGGCATCGGCGACGCCGACGTCGGGCGCCGCTACCGCGCACGGGACGATGGCGACGATCGCGATCAAGGCGAGTCCGCACATGAGCTGGCGCCGGACGATGATGGGCGGCGCCGCGGCGCTCGCCGCCTTCGCCGTTCTCGTGATCGTGTTCATGGTGCTCCGCGCGTTAGGCATCGGGCCGGCCGGGTCGCTGCTCGCGTCGGGGCGCATGAGCGCCAGTCAGCCGCTCCTGGTGAGCGAGTTCGCGGTGTCGGGCGGTGCGGACACCGCTCTTGGTGCGGTGGTCGCCGAAGGCGTGCGCGCGGACCTGGCACAATCCCACGCGATGCACGTGATGCAGGCGAGCGCGATCCAGGCGGCCCTGCAGCGCATGCAGCGTGCGCCGACCAGTCGCGTGGACGCGCCGCTCGCCCGCGAGATCGCGCAGCGCGAGGGCCTCAAGGTGGTGGTCGGCGGGAGCGTCACCCCGTTAGGCAACGGCTTCGTGCTCACGGCGCGGATTCTCGCGGCCGAGTCCGGCAACGAGCTCGCATCGTTTCAGGAGACTGCCGACAACCCGTCGCAGCTCATCCCGACGGTCGACAAGCTGAGCCGCGATCTCCGCGGCAAGATCGGAGAATCGCTGCGATCGGTGCAGGCATCGCCAAAGCTCGAAGCGGTGACCACGTCGTCGCTGCCGGCGCTCAAGCTGTATACGGAAGGCCAGGCGGCGTTCGACGCCGGCGATTACGGGAAAGCCGCTGCACTGTTCAAGCAGGCGGTGGCGCTCGACACGACCTTCGCCATGGCGTGGCGCAAGCTCGCCGTCTCCTACGCCGACGCCGCAATGTCGCCCGTCCTCATCGACTCGGCTCTCATCAAGGCCTACCAGAACCGCGACCACCTCACGGACCAGGAGCGCTTGACGACCGTCGGCAGCTACTTCCAGAACGGGCCGGGTCACGATCGCGGCAAGGCCATCGATGCGTTCGCACAGGGCGTTGCGTTAGGCGACTACGATGTCTCAGCGACCAACCTGGGCAACCTGTACGTGAGTCGCCGCCAGTTCGCGGCCGCCGACTCGGCGTTCCAGGCGAGCATCGCGCACCGACCGGGCACGGCGTTCCTCGCCTACATCGGTCTTGCCCGCTCGTTGTCGGATCAGGGGAACCTCCGCGGAGCGGACTCGGTGCTCGAGATGATCGACCGCCGATTCGGCCGCCGTATCGTCACCGTGCAGGCGCGTGGGCTCCTGCTCTACAATCGGGGGCTGGTCGACTCCGCCGCCGCGTCTCTTCGCGCCGCGCGGGACAGCGCGAGCCCGCTGGATCTCGCGAACCTGCTCGAGGCGACGGCGGCGATCGACGAACTGCATGGCCAGTTAGGCGACTATCGGCGCGACATCGCCGCGGCCCGAACGATCGAGCACGGCCTCGGCGTTTTTGCCCCGGCGCTCAACGATTCGCTCCAATCGGCATACCTGGACGCGTGGATGCGCGGTCATCCCGCCAGCGCGGCGCGCAAGATCGACTCCGCGCTGGCCGCGACGCCGATCCGCACGATGCCCATGGCGACGCGACCCTATGCCGACGCGGCGATCGTATACGCAATCGCCGGCCGGCCCGACCAGGCGCGTGCGATGCTCGCCCAATACGATGCCGACGTGCGCGACACCACGCTGCGGCGTGCGTACGAACCGAATCGTCTCCACGCCCTCGGGATGGTGCAGATTGCCGATCGGCGGCCGCTGGGCGCCGTGCGCAGTTTCTACGCGGCCGATTCCTTTCCTGATGGTCCCGTCAACGACTGCGCGGCGTGCGTGGATGCCAAGGTCGGCCTGGCGTTCGACCGCGCCAATGTGCCGGATTCGGCAATCGCGCACTACGAGCGATACCTGAACACACCGTACGCGTACCGGCTGTACAACGACGCCGACCAATTGGCGCTCATTTATCGCCGGTTAGGCGAACTCTACGAGACGAAAGGCGACCGCGGCGACGCCGCCAGGTACTACGAGAAGTTCGTCAACCTGTGGAAGAACGCCGACCCCGATTTACAGCCCCAGGTGGCCGACGCCAAGCGGCGGTTGGCGGACCTCCAGGCATCCGAAAAGAAAACCTGATCGCGTCATGCCCGATTTGTTCATTCGCATCAAACGCGCAACGGACGGGTCCGCCGCGCTCACCTGTGTGCGCGCCGATGGATCGGTCACCTGGCAACGACAGCTTGGCCGGTTAGGCGCGTTCTTTCCCACCCACGACCTGACCCACTACGCGGTCGAGACGACCCTCGGCTACCGCGAGGGGTTCTTCGGTTTGATCGCGGACGGCTGGGAGATCGCCGATTTCGAGACGGCCAAAGGCGATATCCCCCGCGAGGCACGGGAAGCCGAGCTCGTGGTGGGCGTGTTCGAGATGGAGCTGCGCATGGGCCACGGCTGGTCGAACGATGAGCTGCGCGAGCAGGGTGACCGCTACGCGGCGAGCACACGCCCGGAGCGCCTCCGGATTCCGCTGCCCGCGTTGAGCGACGACGACATTGCGCGCATTCGCGCCCTGCGGTCGTCGGTGTTCGAGCAATGGGATGCCGTCGCGCCTGGTGAGACCCTGGAACTGGCGTTCTCACGGCACCGCTGACAGTATCTCCGCATGCGACTCACACCCCTGTTTGCCCTCGCCTCCGCCCTCACGCTCGTTCCGTTCGCGACGCCGCCGGCGCCGCCTGCCGGCCTAACGGGATTCTCGCCCGCCGCCGCCCGCGCCGAGCGTGACTGGGAAACCAAGTTCAAGGCGATTCCATCGCCGGACAGCCAACGCGCGTACATGCGCCACCTCACGGCCAGGCCGCATCACGTGGGCTCGCCGTACGATAGCGCGAATGCGCAGTGGATTCTCGCGCACTTCAAGTCGTGGGGACTCGACGCGCACATCGAGCGCTTCGAAGTGCTGTTCCCGACGCCGCGCGAGCGTCTCGTCGAGCTGGTGGCGCCCACGCATTTCCGCGCGTCGCTCCAGGAACCGACCGTTGCCGGCGACCCGACGTCGTCGCAGCACGCCGAGCAGCTGCCGACGTACAACGCGTACTCGATCGATGGCGATGTGACGGCACCG
>DATEKK010000077.1:0-5745 GCA_035277485.1 Gemmatimonadaceae bacterium | reverse complement strand
ACAAGCTCCCGCGTCCGACTCGGCGTTCGTGCTGGCCGCATCCGACCCGGCCCGTACGCCGTCGCCGTTCCTGGGCAACGGCCACGTGGGCGTCACCGTTCCTCCGTTAGGCTTGGGCGCCGCGCCGTCGCTCGTCGCCGGGCTCTACGAGCACGGCCCGCTCGACGTCCCCCGCATCGCCGCCGCACCGGCGTGGAACGCCATCGCGCTCTACGACGGCGCGCAGTGGCTCGATACGAGCGCGATCGCGACGGGCGCGATCGCGTCGTATCGCCAGACCATCGACATGCGGACGGGCGTCGCGCGAACGTCGTACGACTGGCTCGATGGCTCGCGGCGCACAACCGTGCGTGTGGAAACGTTTCTCTCGCGCGCCGATCCGCACCTGGCCGTGGTTCAGCTCAAGTTCGTGCCGTACACCGCCGGTCCGATGCACGTACAAGTCGCGCTCGCCGCGTGGCGGCCGCCCAACCGTCTGCCGCTCGATACGCTCATGCGCGCCGAGCATGGCTGGGGTGCCGCGCAACTCTGGTATCCGGGGCACTCGGTGGTCCGCAGTCGAACGGCCAAGCTGTCCCCGTTCGGTGCCAGCCTAACGATGGTTTCGTCTCCCGAAGGCCGTACGACCACGCTCGGCGAGGCGGCAGAGATCACCTGGCCGATCGGCGCCGTTGCACACGCCGGCACGGCGCCCGACAGCGCCCGCGTCGACATCGCGATCGATGCCGCGGCGGGCCGGACGTACACGGTCACCGAGATCGTGAGCATCGTGCCATCGTACGACGAGCGCTCGCCGCTCGCGGCCGCGATACGAGATGTCGAATCGGCCCGCGCTGCGGGAGTCGGCACGCTGGCTGACCGAAACGCGGCGGCGTGGCGACGCCTCTGGGATACCGACATCGAGATTCGGGGCGACACCGCGCTGCAACGGGTCGTGCGCTCGATGCTGTTCTACTTGTTGTGCAGCGCGGACTCGGGCACCGCGCTCGCGATCCCGCCCATGGGACTCTCCACGGCGGGCTATTACGGCCACGTGTTCTGGGACTCCGACACGTGGATGTTCCCTGCCCTCGTGCTCACGCATCCGGATATTGCGCGTTCGCTGGTCGACTTCCGCTCCGACGCGTTAGGCGCCGCGCAGGATCGCGCCCGCTCGTACGGATTCCGCGGGGCGATGTATCCGTGGGAGTCCGATGAGTTGGGCAAGGAAACGACTCCGCACTTCGCGGCACAGAACGCGCATTCGGAGATTCACGTCACCGGCGACGTGGCGGTGGCGCAGTGGCAGTACTATCTCGCCACCGGAGATTCGGCGTGGCTCGCGCGTCGCGGCTTTCCCGTGATCCGCGAAACCGCCAACTTCTGGGTGAGCCGGGCAACCTACGATTCGACGCACGACCGATACCACATCAAAGATGTCGTGTCGGTGGCAGAGGGACTGGTGGGGGTGACGGACGATGCGTACACGAACGCGGTGGCGCGGCGCAATCTCGAGATCGCGACGATCGCGAGCCGTCGAGTGGGCGTGCGTCCCGATCCGCGTTGGGCGATCGTGGCCTCGAAGCTGCACATGCCCGTGGACTCCGTGACCCACGCGTATCGCACGTACGAGGGCGCGCCGGATTCGACGCTCGGCGTCATCACGCCGTTACTCAGTTATCCGTTAGGCGTGAAGATGAGCGACCGCGTCAAGCGCACGCACCTCGAAGAGGCCATGCGGCGCATCGACGACGAAGCCGCCGGTGCGATGATGGGCGTGACGCTGCTGTCCGTGGATGCCGCCGAGCTCGGGGACCGCGCGCTGGTCGATTCGCTCTTGCCGTATAGTTATCAGCCACACGTGCACGGACCCTTTCTCATGCTGTCGGAGACGCCCACGAACAAGGCGTTCGATTTTCTCACCGGCGCCGGTGGGTTCCTGCAGCAGGTGATCTTCGGCTACACCGGACTTCGCCTGGAGGGCGCCGGCCTCGTGCCGGAGTTCAAACCCGTGCTGCCGTCTCACGTCACGCGGCTCGTGCTGCGGAACATCCAGGTGCGCGGCAAGCACTATGATGTCATCGTCGATGCATCAGGACGGCGAATGGAACCGCACCGCGCATCGCCGCCGCAATGATGCTCGCGCTCGTCGTCGCCGCGCTGCTGCAAGCCGCGCCCGCGCGGGCCCATGTCGCGCCTAACACGGGCGCGCGTCGCGTCACGCCCGTGCTCGCGTTTCCGGAGCCGGGGCTCGATGACACGGCCGCCTATCAGGGATACGAAACGCGCCTTTACCGCGACGCCGCGCACAACACCGTCCAGATCTACCTGGACCGGCGGAGCGGCCGCGTGGTCGAGCTCCTGGCCGACGCGATCGACGAGAGCGTCGGGTTCACTATCCGCTCCGGCACGCGCCCCGCCCCCATCGACTGGTCCGGTTCCGCCGCCCAGGTCTCCGACACGGCCGGGATGCGCACGTTGACGTGGTCGCTCGCGGCACGTGCGCGACGCGTGACGATCGGGTTCTTCCTGTTAGGCACGATGCGCGTCGAGCGCGACTTTCAGTACGCCAAAGCGCACCTGAAGCCGTTCGATGTGCCGCCCTTCGTGATCGCGCCCGAGTCGGCGCTCGTCGCGCACATCGCCAAGTTAGGCGCCGGCGAGCAGCGGCGCCAGCTCGCGTTGCTCGGCGCGTCGTCGGTGGCGGAGTTGGCCGCGCGCCTGGACCCGGTGCCCATCGCTCGGCAAACCCATGGGTCGTGGTCGGTCGTGATCGAGAAGCCGTCGCTCGACGGGAAGACACACCTGCGCCTCGAGCTCGAGGGCGACGCGCGCACGTCGCGGGCGTCGGCCGCCGGGCACGTCGTGTCCATCGAGAGCTTAGGCGGCGCGCCGCTGCGCATCGCCGTACGTGTCACCACCGACGCGCCCGCCCTCACGCCGCTCGCGCGCGACGAAATCTTTAGCCCAGCCTTCCTCGCATTTCTCGCCAAGGCGCGCGCCGCGGCGCACGGGTCGCTCACGTCGCCGGCCGGGGTGCGCGCCCGCCGCCTCGAGCGCGAAGTGCGCAGCGTCGAAGTCCTGAGCTCCACCGAGAAGCTCATGGCCGGGCTGCCTAACTTCGCCACGTACTTCGGGCGCGACGGGATGATGACGGCCCTCATGATGCAGCCGATCTGGCGGCCCGCGATGTCGGCGCACGTCATTTCCAGCGTGCTCCGTAAGCTCGGGCCCAACGGCGATGTCTCGCACGAAGAGGCGTTGGGCGAACAGGCCATCCGCGAGCACGCGGAGATCTACGACTCGCTCATGGCGGCGTACGAAAGCGCGTCGAGCGACAGCGCCCCCGCCGACAGCGCGCTCGCCGCTGCCCGCGACGTGCTCGCGAATCTGCGCCGCGTGCGCGAAAACTACCACATGATGGATGACGAGTTCCAGCTGCCGGTGCTCGAGGCGCGCTACCTCTCCGACAGTGCGGTGCCGGCCGCCCAGAAGCGCGCGCTGCTGTTCGGCACGGAGAACGGTACCACGCGCCTGTCGCTCATGATGCGCGAGCTCGCGCTCGTCTCGTCCGAAACACAGCCGTACACACGCGACAGCGCGGCGCAGCACCTCGTCAGTTTCGTGAAGCTCGACTCCACGCACTGGCGGTCGGCGAGTTGGCGCGACAGCAACGCGGGGTACGGCAACGGCCGGTTCGCGATGGACATCAATGCGATCTGGGCGTGGCGCGCGCTCGACGCGACGCGCGTGATCCTCCGCGAGCTGAATGCGTTAGGCGTAGGCGCCGGTGCGCTCGATACCGTATTGCCCCGGTCGCCGCGCACGCCGCTCCACGATTGGCTGCGCGATACGGCATCGCTGTCGCGTGCGATCGACGCGTGGCGAGGCGCGCGCACCCACTTCGTGGTCCGCTTCGATTCCACGCAGATCCGTGAGCACGTGGACGCGAAGCTTGCGTGGCTCCCGTCGTCCGAGCGCGCCTATTGGGACGGGATTCTCGCACGAACGGGTGCCGGCCGAGATTCGCTGGTGTTTCTCGCGCTGTCGCTGGACTCCGCCGGCGCGCCTGTTCCGATCGTGAACACCGACCCGGCCACCGACCTCTTTCTCGGTGACTTCACCGCGAGCATCCTCGCGGGCCACACGCAGCCGGCCGACGTACTACAGGAGGTCGCGCCGTTCGTGCGGCCGTATCCGGTGGGCCTCTTCATCGCCGGCCTCGGGCCCGTCGTATCCAACGATGCGTATGCATCGCAGTCGGTGTGGGATGCGTTTCGGCAGGACGCGTATCATTCGCCGCGCGTGGTGTGGGGTCGCGAAGTGAGCCTCCTGCTCTTGGGTCTCGCCAAGCAGATTGCCGCGGCGTACGATACCACCGGCACGTTGGCCCGGCCGTCGTTGGGCCCGTACGTGCGGACGCTGCGCGCCGCGCTCGATAGCACGCTTGCCGCGGTGACCGCGTCGCACTTGGAGCACAACGAGCTCTGGAGCTACCGGATCGCGAACGGCGAATTGCTGCCGACGCGATACGGGACCGCGTCCGACGTCCAGCTCTGGAGCGCCACCGATCTCGCCGTGCAGTACGCGCTCTCCACCCTGCCACACTAGAGCCCACGTGCAGCCCGTCACCCGACTCGGCAGCATCGACTACGTGATCATGGCCGCGTACTTCGCGGCGGTGTTGGGCGTCGGCTTCGGACTTCGTCGCCTAACGAGAACGAGCACCGACTTCTTCCTCTCCGGCCGCTCGCTCGCGCCGTGGATCACCGGCCTCGCGTTCATCTCGGCGAACCTGGGCGCGCAGGAGGTGATCGGCATGGGCGCGTCGGGGGCCAAATACGGCATCGCGACGAGCCACTTCTATTGGGTAGGGGCGATCCCGGCGATGGTGTTCGTGGGTCTCTTCATGATGCCGTTCTACTACGGCTCGCGCGCGCGATCGGTGCCCGAATACCTGCGGCTCCGCTTCGACGAGAAGACGCGCACGCTCAACGCCGTGACGTTCGCGGTGATGACGGTGTTCTCGTCGGGCATCTCGATGTACGCCATGGGCCGCCTGCTCAATCTGCTGTTAGGCTGGAGCTTCAACGTCAGCATCCTCGTCTCCGCCCTCATCGTCCTCTTCTACGTCCTACTCGGCGGCCTAACGAGCGCGATTTACAACGAGGTGCTCCAGTTCTTCTTGATCGTGTTCGGGTTCCTGCCGCTGGTCGCGCTCGGACTCCACGCCGTAGGCGGTTGGCACGGCCTAACGGAGCGGCTCGCCGCCGTCGCCGTCACCCGCGGGCTGCCGAGTGATGCGTATACGCACAGTTGGTCGACGATGGGGAGCGCGTCGCAGAACCCCATCGGCGTCGAGTGGTTCGGGCTCGTGATGGGACTCGGCTTCGTGTTGTCGTTCGGGTATTGGTGTACCGACTTTCTCGTCGTGCAGCGCGCGATGGCCGCCGACTCAATGACCGCCGCGCGGCGCACGCCGCTCATTGCCGCGATCCCGAAGATGTTGTTCCCGTTCCTGGTGATTCTGCCGGGCATGATCGCGTTGGTGCTGGCCGCGCCCCACGTCGCGGGCCACGTGACGCAGGGTCTCATTCCGGCCAAGGTCGGCGCCAACGGCGCTCCGTTGCTCGACGCCGGCGGGCGGGTGATTCTCGATTACGATCTGGCCACGCCGATGATGCTCGTGCATCTCTTCCCGCCCGGCATGCTGGGCTTGGGCCTGACGGCGCTCTTGGCCTCGTTCATGTCCGGCATGGCCGGCAA
>DATEKK010000076.1:0-1022 GCA_035277485.1 Gemmatimonadaceae bacterium | reverse complement strand
TGCGCGCGACGCGGGTTCCGCTCTCGGCCGTGTTGACGGGTGGTGGACGTGGGTCCGCCGGCGACATGCACGGGACGCGTCTCCGCGCGGCCCTCGTCGTCGTCGAGGTGAGCGTCGCGATCATCGTCCTGAGCGCAGCCGTGCTCCTCACGCGCAGCGCGCGCAACATGGTCAACGGCGATCCCGGCGTGCGCCTCGATCACGTCCTCACCATGCAGTTGTCGATGCCGCGCGGCACGAGCGACAGCAGCGCACGCGATTTTGTGTCGCGCCTCGACGCCAGCTTGCGTACGGCGCCGGGCGTGCTGGCCGCCGGCGTCACGAGCACCACGCCGCTCAGCAACAACTGGTGGGGCACCGTCTTCTCGGTGCCGGGCCGTCCGCCACAGGCGAACGGAAGCCCGCTCACGGCCAACGATCAGCGCATCACCGCCGACTACGTTCGCGCCATGGGGATCCGGATCCTGAGCGGCCGCGGTATCACGGCGGGCGACCGCGCGGACACCACGGCCCAGCGCGTCGCCGTGATCAACCACTACATGGCGTCGCACGTCTGGCCCGATGCCAGCCCGTTAGGCCAGACGATCATCATCGATTCGGTGCCGTGGACCATCGTCGGCGTGGTTTCCGACGTCCACCACGGCGGCCTCGATGAGTCGCTGCGCAACGAGATCTATCGCCCCGCCGCGCAGGCGCCGTCCACCGCAATGGATCTCGAGGTGTGGACGGCCGGCGATCCGCGCGCCATGCGCGAGCCGGTTCGCCTCGCGGTCGCGAGCGTCGATCCGCGCGTCGCCGTCGGCGACGTGATGACCATGCGCGAACTGGAGGCGCGGCACATTTCGCCGTTCCGGCTCATCGCCGATGTCGTGAACACGTTTGCGATCATCGTCGTGCTGATCGCGGTGGTCGGCCTGTACGGCGTGATTGCCTACGGCGTCGCCCAGCGCCGCCGCGAGCTCGCCGTCCGCATGGCGCTGGGCGCGAGCCGAGGCGACATCGTGTCGTACGTTGCCGGCGGG
>DATEKK010000075.1:0-29161 GCA_035277485.1 Gemmatimonadaceae bacterium | reverse complement strand
ACCGACTGCTCGAGCAGATTCGTCTCCGCATCCAACCGCCCCAGTGCGCGAATCACGGCGAGTGTTGCCCACGCCTCGGCGTCGAGCGCCTCGTCGTTTTCCCACATGAGCTCGCGCGTGACGTAGCCGTGCAACCGCGCGCGGGCCGTCGGCTCGAGGTCGCGCTGCACGGCGCGCAATGCGGGCAGATACACGCGCTCCGCGCCTAACCAGCGCGAGACGGACCGCCGGCTCTCGCCCGCGGCGCCCGCCACGAGTGCGATGCGCGCGCCTGTGAGCATCAAGCGCAGCACGCGCTGTTGCGGCTCGGTCAGCTCACGCAGCTCGACATCGAATTGCGTCAGATCCGCCGGTGGGACTGGCGCCGTGTGCCGCCCGGAATCGAGCGTGAGGGCGGGCCGCTCCTTGTCGTGATCGCGTTCAGGCCACATGGATGTCTGAGGGCTCAGGCGTCGCCGGCCGAGATTCGGATTGACCACGTCCGGATCGCCGGGGTAGGCGCTGAGAATTTGGAACCGCTCCGCGAGGGTGCTCATCGTGACGTCTCCGTTTCGCCTGCGTCGTCGCGCCGCGTTCTGCGCGCTAGCAAAAAGCGATGGTCGCGAAGGGCGCGCAAGCTGCCAAATTTCCTAGCGCGACGAACTAGGGAAAACCCTAGTTGCTCCATTCGTGCTTTCTCGTTAGGAGTTCTCGTGCATCGGTTCGATTGCAGCCGGGCGCGCAACGGTGTGCGCATCGGTCTTCCTCTGCAGGAGGAGTTATGTCCCCGCGCAAGCACGACCACGGTATCTCGCTCGACCAGGCGAAGCAGCTCGTCCAGAACCATCACCGCAATGCGCCGGCGGGCGGTGAGCGCTGCGGCTATTTTGATCGCGCCGCGTTCGATGAGATATTGGCGCAGCCCGGCTGCACGGGGATTCGCTTCTATCATGCGCGCGACGCGAGCGGGAAGCCGACGCTGGTCTTTGTGGGCGTGACGGACGGCAAGGCGGACATGCTCGACGGAACGATCATCGAGAATCATCAACCGTGTCCGCCATACTGCGACGGCACGACGTTAGGCGGCTGAGGCGGACCGAGTGATCACGCTGGCGATCATCGCGGAGCTCTTTCCGGTGCTGGCGGCGTTGGCGGTTGGGCGCCGGCTGTCTCGACCGTCGCGGTTGATCGCTGTCCTGTTCTTGCTGTGGTTTGCCGAAGATCTCGTGGACGCGCTGCTCAGACACCTGCACCACGGCAATAACTGGGTGCTGCACCTCACGATGCCGTTCGAGGCCGCGCTCATGCTGTGGGCGTTTTCGCTGTGGCAGGATCGGGAGGTCGCGCGTCGCGCGATCTTGCTCGCGCTGCCGATCTACGTCGCGGTGTGGCTGGTGCTGCAATTGTTCGTGGAGCGACTCGACCGCGTGAGCCAGTACGCGGGACCGATGAGCTACCTGCTCGTGATCGCTATTGCGGCATTCACGCTCGTCTCGAAATCTGCGCACACGTCGGAGCCGGGTTGGCGGCAGCCGTGGTTCTGGATTTCGGCCGGCATGATCATCGATATGGCAAGTCAGGTCGCGTACAATCCGATCACCAACATTTTGATCGCGACGCACCAGCGAGGAACCGCGATCTTCCAAGCTTTCGCCGCGGTGGGTATTCTCTCGTATTCGCTGACGACGTGGGGAATTCTGTGCGAACGACGTCACCCGAGCTCTGGTGGGTCTTCATCGCTGCCGCCCTGGCAGCTGGAATCCTGACCGCGGCGATCGTGGCATCGATCGTCATTCAGCAGCGCCGGTATTTGACCGCGACACGATCCTTCAGCGGCAAATTGCTCGCGGCACAGGAGGAAGAGCGCGCGCGCATCGCCCGCGAGCTGCACGACGATGTGATTCAGCGTGTCGCCTTGCTCGGCCAATCGTTAGACGAGCTCGCTGCATTCTCGCACGATGGCGACCGCCAATTCGAGCGCCGCGTCCGCGGCCTGCGCGCCGAGCTCGTGGACTTCGCCGACGAGATTCGCGCGCTCGCGCACCGCATGCATCCGCCGGTGCTCGAACACCTCGGATTACCCGCCGCGCTGTCCACGTTAGCCGGCGAGATGTGGTCGACATCTCACCTGCGCGTCGGCTTGGATCTCGAAGGAAGCCCGGTGGACATGCCGCCCGCCATCGCCGCGGGACTCTACCGCATCGCACAGGAATCGTTACGCAACGTGGTCAAGCACGCCGGCGCGTCGAGCGCGATGCTGCGGTTGGCACGTGAGGACGGCGGCGTGCAACTCGTCGTCGAGGACAACGGCAGCGGGTTCGACACGGCGGCGCCGCGCGGGCACTCCGGGAACGGCGGCTCGGGCATGGGACTCACGAGCATCACCGAGCGCGCGCGTCAATTCGGCGGACGCGTGGCCGTGCAGTCGCGGCCCGGGGCAGGGACGCGCGTCGTCGCCTGGATTCCGTTAGGCAAGGACGCCGGATGAGCGCGCGCCCGCGGTTGCTGCTCGCCGATGACCACTCGCTTTTGTGCGAGGGTCTGCGCGGCCTGCTCGAGCCGGACAACGAAGTGGTGGGCGTCGTCCACGATGGCCGGGATGTGGTCGCAACCGTCGAGCGTCTCGATCCCGATCTCGTGATGCTGGACATCTCGCTCCCGGGCAAGGACGGCCTAACGCTGGCGCGCGAGCTCAAAGCCGCGCGGCCCGAGCAGCGCGTGATGATCCTCACCATGCACGCCGACCGCTTGTACGCCGACGAGGCGCTGCGCGCCGGCGCCCGCGCGTTCGTGCTCAAGCTGGCATCGGGCTCCGAGCTGCGGTTCGCGGTGAGCGAGGTGCTCGCGGGCCGAACGTACATCACGCCGCTGCTCGCGACAGCCGCAGGTGCATCGAACGCAACCGAGGCCGGCTCGTCGCTGGCCACCGATGGCCCGCCGCTCACCGCGCGTCAGTTGGAAGTCCTGCGGTTGGTCGGACGCGGCCTCACGACCCTCGAAGTTGCGCAGGAGATGGGCGTGAGCGAGAAAGCCGTCGAATTTCACAAGACACGCATCAAGAAGGCGCTCGGGCTGAGCAGCAACGCCGCGCTGATGCGCTACGCCGTGTCCCACAAGATCGTGTAGACGCCGCGCGACCCCTTTCCTTTCAGCTGTCGTTCCCGCAATTTCCGATCGGTTGCGCGGACGTGCCGCGCCTACACTCGGCTTCGATCTTTCGGAGGCGCCGTGCTCTGGCCCCTGGTGTTGTTTTACGCTCTCGGTGCGTGTGCGATCGTCTTTGCGTTTGCGTTTGCCGTTGGCCTGCGCAAGTTCGCGTCGGGCATCGTGCTCTTTTTGGTTGGTGTGGTGCTCATCGGCGGCGCGGTGATCAAGGGTCGGAACATCGCCAACTCGCGTCATGGCGTTACCGTGTACGAGGCGCCCGAGCTCGAGCACCCGGCGCGTTAGCACCGACGCGCGAGCGAGACGGCGTCGCTCCGCGATCCTCTAACCGCGGCGACGTCGTTCGTCGCTCCCCATGTCCGTTCTCGCCGCACCGTCGCGCGCCACGTCCACGTACTGGCGCGCGACCCGCGAATCCCGATACAGCCTGATCTTTGCGCTCCCGCTGCTCCTCCTCTACGAGGGAATGGCGGCGTTGCTGCCCGTGCGCGAGACGCGCGGCGTTCGGAACGGCGCCGATGTGATACTCAAATCGCTCTTCTCGTTGGTCGCGGGACGCAACGGGCCGTTGCTGTTCGAGATCGTGCTGATCGGCGTGTGCGTCTGGTTGGTGCGTCGCGATCTCAAAGCGCACGGCGGACTCCACGCGATGCGCGGCCGCATCTTTCTCGGCATGAGCGTGGAGTCGATCGTGCTGGCGCTCGTGTTCGGCTTCGTCGTCGGCACGATCACGGCGCGACTGCTGGGCGTATTCGGCGCCGCGAGCATGGCGCCCATGCAATCGCTCGATCGCACCACGCGCCTCATGGTGTCGCTCGGCGCCGGCCTCTACGAAGAGCTGTTGTTCCGGGTGATTCTCGTGTCGCTGCTCGCACTGCTGGCGCGGCGCGTGTTTCACTGGCGGCCTGCGGCAGCGGGAATATTCGCGACGATCGTCGGCGCGCTGCTATTCTCCACCGCGCACTACGTTGGCGCGTTCGGCGACCGGTTCACGCTGCAGTCGTTTCTCTTCCGTGCGATCAGCGGCGTGTTCTTCAGCGCGATTTACTTGTGGCGTGGGTTCGGCATCGACGCCTGGACCCACGCCCTGTACGACGTGTTCATCGTCGTCGCCAGTTAGGCGACCAGGAATTAGAGGTCGGTGACGCGACAGCCGCCGGCCGCGGAGCGGTACGCCGCTTCGAGCACGGCCGCGACGTTGCGGATGTCCTCCAGGTACGGCTCCGCCGAGCCCGTGTCCATCGCGTTGGCAAACGCGCCGAACAGCCCCGCGAACCATCCGGGATACGACGACTTGTCGAGCTCCGCGGAATAGTCGTACGACGTCACGTCGCCGTCGCGCTCGAGCCGCAGGATGCCGCCCACCCATTCGATCGAGCCGCGCTCGCCGACGAAGCGCACGCGATTCTCGCGATGCCGAGCGGCCCACGTGAGGAACATGACGCCTAACCGCTCCGGGTACTCGAACAGAAGCTGTGCGCTATCCTCGACGTCGTAGTCGGCGTGACGCAGCTGGCCCGTCCACGCGCGCACGGACTCGGGAAGGCCGGCGGCATCGAGCATCTGGTAAATGAGATGCGTGCCGTGATCCAGGAGCACGCCTCCGCGGCTGTGCTCGGCCAACCCGCGCCATGGGGTTTCCGTTGCTGCGCCCGTACCGCGGTCCGCCATCATCCGATGCACCTGGAACTCTGCCAGGTGCCAGTGGCCGATCACGCCGTGGTGCAGCCACTCGCGCACCTTGAGCCACACCGGGTTGTAGCGGTACTGGTGACACGGCATCACCACGCGGCCCGCGTCGCGAGCGGCCGCGGCAATGCGCGCCGCTTCGGCCCGGTTCAAGGCAACCGGCTTCTCGCACATCACGTGGTAGCCGTGCTCCAAGGCCCACAGCGTGAGCTCGAGATGCGACGCCGTGGGCGTGCAGATGTCGACGAAGTCGATGGCGCCCGCATCGGGAATGTCGTCGAGCCGCGCGAAGTGCGGAATGCCCGGCACGGGTGCAACGCCGGCGCCGCCGTCCATCGTCGCCACGATCGTGAACCGGTTGCTGACTAACGGATCACGCGCGAACCCGGGCAAATGCGCGTTGCGCGCGATGCCACCCAGGCCGACCACCGCGCCCCGATAGACGCGCGGCGCCGGGACAAGTCCCGGCGCCGATGGACGGGGGGTGAGCTCGCTGATCCGCGACGCGGACGTCGGCGTCGGTCTCAACTGCGCACCGCCATTTCGGAAGCCTCCGTCAGCACATCCTTCATGGTGGCCAGCGCGTCCATGGCGAGGTCTTCCGGAATGACTAACGGCGGATTGATGCGCACCTCGGGATTGTAGATCATCGCCAGCACGCCGCGCGAGAGCAGCGTGTCGAAAATCCAGCGCGTGATCTTCTTGTCGAGCAGCGTCCGCGTACCCGGCACGACGAGGTCCATGCCGATCATGAGGCCGCGTCCCCGCACGTCGCTCACGATCGGAATCTCGCTCTCCCACTTCTGCATCTCGGTCATCATCTTCTCGCCGAGGTCGCGGCTGTGGGCGACGAGGTTCTCCTCGAGTATCGTCTCGAGCGTGACGCGCGCGGCGGCGGCCGCCATCGGATTGCCGCCGTAGCTCGACGAGCTGCCGCTCGGATTCGCCCACGGCTTCGCGAACGCGACTTCATCGCGAATGAGCAAGCCGCTCATCGGGAAGCCGCCGCCGAATCCCTTGCCGACGCTCATGATGTCGGGGACGATGCCCTCGTGCTCGACGCCCCACATTTTGCCCGTCCGGCCGAACCCCGTGATCATCTCGTCGGCGATGAGCAGCGCGTCCAACTCGTCCGCGAGCTCACGCAACGCTTTCAGGAAACCGATGGGCGGAACGATGTTGCCGGCGGTGCCCTGAATTGGCTCGACGATGATCGCCGCGATGTTGCCCGCGGTCTCGAGCTCGATCTTCTTGCGCAGGAAATCGACGCACGCCCAGTCGCACGCGGGGAAGTTCTTCTCGAACGGACAGCGCGAGCACGACGCGTAGGGCGACGAATACCGCCCCGGCATGAGGGGGCCGAGCCCGTGCTTGAACGTGCTGCCTAACAATGGAAGAACGCCGGCGGTCTTGCCGTGGAAGCCGCCCCAGAATCCGACGAATTCGTCCTTCCCGGTGTACGACTTGGCGAGGCGCAGCGCCGACTCCACGGCTTCCGCGCCGCTCGAATAGAACTGCGTGCGATTCACATCGCCCGGTGCGAGCTCGGCCAACATGCGCACGAGCACGGAGCGGTTCTCCGACGTGAAGCTGCCCACGTGAATCCGGGACACCTGCTTCTGGAGCGCTGCGACGTAGCGCGGGTGGGCGTAGCCGAGGCTTGCCACACCGATGCCGGCCATGAGATCGATGTATCGATTCCCATCGACATCGTACAACAGCGAGCCTTCGCCATGGTCGATGCAAATCTTGCTGAACAACGCGAAGCTCTGCGCCCCAGGCGCAAGGAATTCCTGCTCCGCGTCAAAGATTTCTCTGGATTTCTCACCGGCTAGCCACGCGGGTGATGCTGTTTCCGTCACAGATACCTTCCGAGGAGGGTGAAATGGAGCGGGCGGGTGGATCGGCGGCACGCAAAGCGGGTGAGGGGCGACGGGGCACACACGCGGTGCACCATTCGGCACCAGCTGGCCTGTCTCCTCACCTTAAGAGCACCGGGAAAAGTGACGGAATGCCGGACAGTACGCCAGCGAGCGAGGACGATATTAAGTCTTTTTTGCGCTGCTGCCTACCCCTTGCCCTGCGCCAGTTTGCCCGCACCGAAGGTATCCCAACAGCAGCCTCAACCCCGGTCGAGAGCGCGCCGAACCTCCTCGACGGTCGGCTCGATTTCGCGCGGCGGATTGGTGCCCTCATGGTGCGCGCCGGGGCGATCGTGATAGCGGACGACAGCGTCCGGATCCTTGAGCAGATGACCCGTGAGCACGCACACCACGTCATCGCCCGGGGCAATCACGCCGTCCTGGACCATGCGCCTCACGCCAGCGAGGGACGCCGCACTCGCGGGTTCGCAGCCCAGGCCAGCGGCATCGATGGCTGCTTTGGCGTCGAGAATTTCGTCGTCGGGCACGCTCGTCACGATGCCATTCGTCTCGCGAATGGCACGCACGGCGCGGTCGTACGACGCGGGGTCGCCAATGTTGATGGCGGTCGCGACCGTGTTAGGCGTGACCGGGCGCAGGGCTGCGAACCCGTCGTCGAATGCGCGCGCAAACGGTGCCGCGCCCTCCGCTTGCACGGCGAGGAGTCGTGGAAGCCGGCTGATGAGGCCGCATTCGCGCGCGGCGCCTAACGCCATGCCGAACGCGGCCGTGTTGCCCAGGTTGCCGGCCGGGAGCGCGATCCAATCCGGCGCATTCCATGTGCACTGCTCGAGCATCTCGAGGATGATGGTTTTCTGTCCCTCGAGACGATACGGGTTGATGGAATTGACCAGGTACACGCCGAGCTCGTGCGCTGCTTTCCTGGCGAGTGACAAGCAGGCGTCGAAGTCTCCGCGCACGAGCAAGGTGCGAGCACCGTAAGCCAGCGCTTGCGCGAGCTTCCCCATCGCGACTTTGCCGGCGGGAATGAATACGAGCGCCGGTATGCCCGCTCGCGCCGCGTATGCCGCGAGTGACGCGGCGGTGTTGCCCGTCGATGCGCATGCCACGGCACGCGCGCGGAGTCTTCGTGCTTGCGTGACGCCCACTGTCATTCCGCGATCCTTGAACGACCCGGTGGGATTCAGTCCCTCGTGCTTGACACGCAGCGTTGGGCAGCCCGCCCAGCGCGCGGCGCCGCCCGCGGACACGAGCGGCGTGTTGCCCTCGGGATACGACACGACGTCGTCGGCGCAGACCGCGAGCATTTCGCGGAACCGCCAGACGCCGGAGGCATCCGGTCCGTCTACGGCGCCGCGCCGTTTCGTGAACAGTTGGCGAAGCATGTCGCCGCGCATCGAGGGGAGTGGTGCATGAAGCTCGAGCAGTCCGCCGCACACGGGACACTCGACGCTCAGTGAGTCGGCCGGCACCTCGGCGCCGCAGCGCGAGCAGCGCATTATCAGAGCTTCGTCAGCGTCTTGCATTGAATCGGCGAGATACGGTTTCCGTCGTCATGGAAGCTAGCTCGAAACGTGCCGATGGGGCTGGTGGTCATTCTAGTAGACCGAGACGCCGATTGCCGGAACGACGGGCGTCTCGCTACACTGTACGATCCCCGTGCACGCCCCACCTTTCCTCACGTGGAATTTGGCACATGACGCACCCATTCCGTCGGGCCGCCTTCGTCGGCGTCGCGCTGCTGCCGCTGGCCGCGAGCGCATTCATCGTGGAATCCGCGCGCGATCGCAGCGGACCACACCTCTTCGACGAAGTGCTGTCGCTCGTGTCCGACCGCTTCGTGGACACCGTCAGCAACGCGGCGCTCTACGAGAAGGCGGCACGCGGGTTGGTGCGCGAGCTCCAGGATCCGTACGCGGCGCTCTATTCGCCCAAGGAATTGCAGGACTTCACGCGCCAAACGGGTGGACGGTACGGCGGTCTTGGTATGCTGGTCGAGGATCAGGAAGGCGCGATCGTCGTGACCAGGGTGTATCCGCACACGCCGGCGGAAGGGGCGGGCGTGCACGAGGGTGATCACATCGTGGGGGTCGATCAGCAGACGACGCGGGGCATGAAGCTCGTGCAGGTGACGGACCTGCTCAAGGGAACGCCGGGGACGTCGGTGAAGGTGTCGTTCTCGCGGCCGGGCGTCACGGCGCCGATCGACCTCACGTTCACGCGCGCGGTGATTCACATTCCCGCGGTGCCGTTCGCGATGATGTTCGATGGCAAGGTGGGCTACATTCCGCTGCAGCAGTTCAACGAGACGTCGGCCGACGAATTCGAGGACGCGGTGCGCCGCCTAACGCACGACGGCGCGCACGGTTTGGTGATCGACCTGCGCGGCAACGGCGGCGGCATCGTGGACCAGGCGATCGCGATCAGTAATCTGTTCCTGCGCAACGGCCAGCAGATCGCCAGCGTGCGGGCGCGCGCCGGGGACACGCAGGTGTACACGGCGAAAGGCGACCCGGTCGCACCGACGATTCCGCTCGTGGTGCTCACAGACGGGTACACGGCGTCGGCCAGCGAAATCGTGGCCGGTGCGCTGCAGGATCACGATCGCGCGCTCGTGTTAGGCACGACGTCGTTCGGCAAGGGTCTCGTGCAGTCGTTGTTCCCGCTCGATGGCGGCTGGGCGCTCAAGCTGACGACGGCCAAATGGTACACGCCGAGTGGGCGGTCGATTCAGAAGGAGCGCAAATTCATCGACGGCCGGTTGGTCGACGAATCCGATTCGATGGAAACCGATTCGGCCCGTCGCGCGCGGCCGACGTTCAAGAGCGATGCAGGCCGCGTGGTGTATGGCGGCGGAGGCATCACACCGGACATCGTCGTGCGGCCCGACACGCTCGACAGCACCGAGCAAGAGTTCGTGAAGGCGGTGACGCCGAAGTCGCAGGAGTTTTATGTCACGCTCTACAACTACGCGTTCGAGCTCAAGAATCACGTCCAGCCCGACTTCACCGTTAGTCAGCAGTGGCGCGACGAGTTGTACAAGCGCCTCGCGGCGGCCGGCGTCACGGTGGATCGCGGCCTGTACGATCGGGCCTCGAGCGAGGTGGACCGCCTGCTCAGCGACCGTGTCGCGCGTCTGGCGTTCGGCGATTCGACGGCCAAGCGTCGCGAGCTCGATGACGATGTGCAGCTCGAGCGTGCCATCGAGATCATTCGAAAAGGACAAACCCAGGCCGACCTGCTCGCGACTGCGTCCGCGTCGCACTGAGCCGATGACCCGAGGGCGGTGGTGGTGTGCCGCCCTGATGGTATTCGTGGTGGCCGGCGTGTCGCCGGCGCAGGCGGTGCATCGCACGATCGCGACGCTCGCGCTGCAGCACGGCGTGATCGGAATCGACGCGTTGAGCACGGGTCACGTGCTCATTGGTGCGTCGACCGAAGCGGGCAACGCGACCGTGAGTCTCGCGAACGACGCCGCCAAAGAACTGGCCGATTCCATCACGCGCATCAGGGCTCGCCGCGTGGGGGCACGCACGACGCGCATCTACCGGACGGTGGCCACGGATCCCGCGACCGGCGCCGGTGTGCAGTTCGCGCGGCACATCACCAAAGGCGCGAGTACCTATCGGCTGTTCTTCTCGACCGGCGATGTGCGCGGATTCCCGCTGGATGTGAGCAGCCGCGAGCTGGATCTCGTGCTGCGCGCCGTGCGACGCGCGGTCAAGACCGCGCACACGCTCGCCGCGGCCGACTCCGCCTAACGGAAAGTCAGGGCATCCAGCCGATCGCGAGGTCGGCGCGCATCGCATCCGGCATGTCGCGGCGGACGCTGTCGTCGGCCACCGAGAGCTCGGCCAAGTCGGCGATGTCCGCGCGGACGTCGGCCAACACGGCGGACTCCGGGGCGCGGCCGTCGGGCAGCTCGTGCATGCGGTTCGCGAGCACGATCACGAACAGGTCGCTCTCCGGGTCGATCCAGATCGACGTGCCCGTGAAGCCGGTGTGTCCGTAGGCGACGTCGCTCATGTAGCGCCCGCAGCTCGCGCCGCCGGAGCAGGTCTCCCAGCCTAACGCGCGCCAGCCCGAGGTGCGGCGCGTGAACAGCGCGACCGTCGAGTCGCGCACGATGCGTACTCCGTGGTAGGTGCCGCCATCGAGCATCATCTGGGCGAACACCGCCAGGTCGGCGGCCGTGGCGAAGAGGCCGGCGTTGCCGGCCACGCCGCCTAACGCATCGGCGGTCTCGTCGTGCACCTCGCCGCGCAAGGGATGGCCCCGGCTCGACGCGATCTCGGTGGGCGCGATGCGCGCGCGCAGCGCGCGCGGAGGCCGGAACATCGTGGATTTCATGCCCAACGGACGGGACACGTGCGACCGCACGAAGTCGTCCAGCCGCTGGCCGCTCACGGCTTCGACGACGAAGCCCAACACGTCGGCGCCGACGTCCGAGTACACCTCGCGCTCATCCGGCGGATACTCGAGCGACGTCGCCAGGATCATCTGGCGTGCTTTCGCGCTCGAGCGCCCGCGCCGGTACACGTTGCGACCCGGCGGCAGGCCGGCGCGGTGCTCGAGCAGCATTCGGATGGTGACCTCTCGTTTCGCGCCGCGCCGATACGCCCGCAAGTACTTGGATACGGGATCATCGAGGTGAATCCGATGCTCGTCGTAGAGCACCATGATCGCCGTCGTCGTCGCGATGACCTTCGTGAGCGATGCGAGATCGTACATCGTGCGCGTGGGATCGACGGCGGCGCTCGTCGTGTCCCAGTCGAGGAACCCGTAGCCGTGTTCCCACACCAGACCGCCGTGACGCCCAACGACGACTGCGATGCCTGGATAGCCGCGTGCATCCAGTCCGCGATCGGCAACGTGTGAAATCGTTGCCAACCGGTCGGCCGACATGCCGACCGAATCGGGTGGAACGTTTCTCAGCACGCAGTGAGTGGGATTCGCCGGGCAGCCACCGAGCAGCCCGAGTGCCAGCGAGATCAGCGGGGCGGGAAGCATTGTCCAGCGACGACTGCCCGTTGCGTTGGGCAACGTCGGGCGTACTACTTGCGAACTCTCGCCTCAAAGCGCACTGTACCGTACGCCCCCGCGCTCCCTTGCGCAAATCCTCGTTGCGTGCCGGGCCCCCGGCTATGGCGGTGTGCCTTCTTCACAGTGATGGAGCGACACGATGCGATTCACCTTCTGTCTCGCGCTGGGCGCCGTCGTCGGTGCGGGCGCGCTTCCCGCACAGGCCGACATCGTTCACCGAGACAACAACAGCCGAGCGGCGATCTACGAGCGCGCCTGCCAGAGTCCCAAGATCGAGATGGTCGATGCTCAACTGTTAGGCGGAAGCGGCGTCGAGCTGCCGACGAACTATCTGCGCCACATCGACGACGCGGTGTTCTTCTACTTCAGCCCCGTCGAATGGCGCACGCCCCGATTCGCGGTCGCCCAATTCACGCTGCATCGCGACGGACGCGTCTCGGGCACCCGGTTAGTCACCCCGTCGACCATGGCGAACTTCGATAGCGCGCTGACGGCAGCCATCGCGTCGGCCGCGACGACCAAAGCGATCGCCGCCATCCCATCGAGCGTCACCGCCGATTCGTTAGTCTTCTCGCTCTACGCCGGCCGGCACGCCGACGGCGGCGACAAGCCCTATCTCGAGAAGCGCACGACGTGCCCGGCCTGGCCGCTCGCGGACAATCCCCAGCCCCAGTATCCGCCCGACATGAAAAGCCAAGACGTCCGCGGATTCGTTCGCATGCAGTTCATGGTCGATGAGGACGGCAACTTGGATCTCAATACCGTGCAGGTTCTGCAAAGCTCAGGCGATCCCTTCACCGAAGCGGTTCGTGCCATCCTGCCGAGCCTCCGATACAAGCCCGCAAGTGTACAGGGTACGAAGATTCGGCAACTCACCGAGCAGACCTTCACCTTCGGCTTCGCCTACAACCAGCCGGCGCCGTAGCGCGCGCGCTCTTTTCGACCGGCTCTTCATTCGCGCGGCGGCAGGCGTGTAGCTTACGCGGCCGTCGCGCGATTGCGCGATGCGCCCATTCCTCCGTGCGGAGCCGCATGACCGACACCCCGGACGCCATCCGCACGCTTGCGCTGCGCAAAGTATATCCCGCTCCCGCCGCGCGGCGCGGCGCGGACGCGCGGCCCGAGATCGTCGCCCTCGTTGGACTCGACCTCGCGGTGTCCGACGGAGCGTTCTTCGGCCTCCTCGGGCCCAACGGCGCCGGCAAGACGACCACGATTGGCATTCTCACCACTCGTGTGAAGCCAACGAGCGGCTCCGCAACGGTGGCGGGCGCCGACGTCGTGTCCAACGAAGTGGTGGTCAGGCAGCGCATCGGCGTGGTGCCCCAGCGGCCGAACCCCGACCGCAGCCTCAACGTGCGCGAAAACCTCGTGTTCCACGCGGCGTATTTCGGCATCGCGCGCTCGGCGGCGACGCGCCGCGCCGGCGAGCTCCTTACTCAGTTAGGCATCGCCGACAAAGCCGAGGCGAAGGTCGATCAGTTGTCCGGCGGGCAGCAGCAGCGGCTCATGATCGCGCGGGCGCTCATCCACGAGCCGCGCGTGTTGTTTCTCGATGAGCCAACGGTGGGCCTCGATCCGCAAGCCCGTCACGCGCTCTGGGACATCCTGCGCGGGCTCCACGCGGACGGTCGTACGATCATCATGACGACGCATTACATGGAAGAGGCCGATCAGCTCTGCGAGCGCGTCGCGATCATGCACCAGGGGCGGCTGCTGGCGCTCGACACACCACGGCAACTCAAGGCGCGCGCGCCCGGCGGCACGTTAGTCGAGCTCATGCTCGATGGCGACGCGACGGCGGTCGCGGCGCGCGCGCGCCAGCTGCCCGGTGTCGCGAGCGCGGAGACGCAAGGTACCGTGCTCCGGATTTACGCCGAGCGCGGCGGCGAGCTCATTCCAACGCTGATTCGCGGCGCCGGCGACGAGGGCAGAGAAGTGCGGGACATTCACCTGTCGCCGCCGAGCTTGGAAACGCTGTTCATCTCCCTCACCGGAAGGAAGCTCGATTGATGCCGACCACCTGGGTGACTCCGCCGCCGAGCACGATCCGCATTTTCGGTGCGCTCATGCGGCGCGACCTGCACGTCACGAGGCGCGAGCTGCCGTACTTTCTCGTGCGCACGACGCTGCAGCCGCTGCTGTTCATCGTCGTCTTCGGATACCTGCTGCCGCGAATGGGCTTCGTCGGTCACGGGTACGGCGCGGCGCTGCTCCCCGGCATCATCGCCGTGAGCCTCACGCTGTCCAGCGTGCAGTCGGTGGCGCTGCCCATGGTGCAGGACTTCGGCTACACGCGCGAAATCGAGGACCGGCTCTTGGCACCGGTGCCGACGCGCATGATCGCGTTCGAGAAAATCGTGATGGGTGTGTTGCAGGGACTGATCGCGGCGGCGGTCGTGCTGCCGATGTCGCGGCTCATCATGGGCCCGGTGGATGCACTCGCCGGCGCACACATCATCTCCGTCCTGGTCATTACCATCCTCGGCGCCGCGGCGTTCTCGAATCTCGGGCTGCTCATGGGCACGGGCATCAACCCGCAGCAGATCGGGCTCATGTTCAGCGTCGTCGTCGCGCCGATGATTTTCTTCGGGTGCGCGTACTATCCGTGGCAGGGACTCGAGGCTGTACCGGTGATGAAATACGCGGTGCTGGTGAATCCGCTCGTGTACGTGGCGGAAGGCATGCGCGGCGCGCTCACGCCGGCGCTGCCGCACATGAGTCTCGTGGCCGTGTGCGGCGCATTGATCGCGCTCACCGGCGTGTTCTGGGCGTTAGGCATCCGGAGCTTCGAGCGACGCGCGCTGAGCTAACGCTCGACCGGAAATCCCGCGCTCAACCAGTCGGCGAATCCACCCGCGAGATTTGCCACGTTGTGATGCCCCGCCGCGAGCAGGAGGCTGGCGGCGATGGCCGAGCGCGTGCCGCCCTGGCAATGCACGACGAGCGTGCCGTTGCGGTCGAGCTCCTGAGCGCGTTGGGCGAGCGTCGCGAGCGGAATCCAGTGCGCGCCCTGCACGTGCCCGGCGTGCCATTCGTGGTCGTTGCGTACGTCGATCACGGTGACACCGCCGGATGCCAGACGCGATCGCAGCTCGGGCGCGGAGAGCATCTGGACTTGTTCGAGCGCGCCGCCCGTGGCGTGCCACTCCGCGATGGACTCGGCGCCGAAGTAACCACCGATCTGGTCGAAGCCGATCAGTGCGAGTGCGCGCGCCGCACGCGCCGCGAGCACGGGTGCATCATCGTCGTCGACGATGAAATGGCAGGGGCGATCCAGCGGCAGCAGCGAGCCCGCCCACGTTGCAAACGACCGGTTGAGCGGAATGTTGATCGTACCCGGGACGTGACCGGCGGCGAAATCAGCGGCGTGACGGGTGTCGATCACGGTCGCGCCGGCATCGAGGGCCGCGCGCATACGCGCGGCACCCAGGCGCTCCGGGTGCGGCAGGCCGCCTAACACGAGCGGGCCGTCGCGATTGATGCGTTTCATCGCCGCGAAGTAGCGCGGCGGATCGGGCTGGCCGTCGAGCACCGAGCGCACGAACTGCTCCTCATCCGTCTCGACGAGGCCCCAGTTGAACAAGCGCTCGTAGCCTAACGTGGACTGCGGCATCGCGCCTAACGCTTTGCCGCACGCCGAGCCCGCGCCGTGACCGGGCCAGAGCTGGAGGTAGTCCGGCAGCGTCTTGAACCGCTGGATCGCACGGAACAAATCGCGTGCGCCCGACTCCATCGTCCCCGCGATGTTCGCGGCGCGCTCGAGCAGGTCGGGGCGTCCGACATCGCCGACGAACACGAAGTCGCCGGTGATCGCGGCCATCGGACGGTCGGCGACCGCGGTATCGGTGACGAGAAACGTGAGGTGCTCCGGTGTGTGGCCGGGCGTGTGCATCGCGTCCAACCGAACGGCGCCAACCTGGAAGCGGGCGCCGTCGCCGATCAGCTTTGCACCGGCATCTGTCGCGAAGGCATACGCCCAGGCGGGTCCGCCGGCGCACGAGAGCAACAGCATTGCGCCGGCGCGTTCGGCGAGCTCGCGGCTGCCGGACACGAAGTCGGCGTGGATGTGCGTTTCGGTCACGTGCGTGATGCGCAGATTCTCGGCGGCCGCGGCGGTGACGTATTGCTCGACGTCGCGGTTGGGGTCCACGACCACCGCTTCGCCGCTCGCCTCGCAGCCGATCAGATAGCTCGCTTGCGCGAGATGCTCCTCGTAGAAGCGCCGCAGGAACACGAAGTTCTCCGTTAGGGCGACGCGCTGTGGCGTCGCACGTATTCCAACGCCAGCGCGGCGAGCTCCTGGCTTCGCAGGCCGGCATCCATCGCGAGCTCGATCGCCTTGTCGAGCGGCTGCTTCTCGTCCAACACGAAGTAGGGCAGCAACAGCGCTCCCACCCGATTCGATGATGCACAGTGCACGACGATCGGTCGCCGTGCGGGATCGCCCACCAGCTTGCGCACCGCGTCGAACTGTTCGTCGCCGAGCGTCGCTTGCGTCACGGGAATCGAAACGTACGCCATACCTGCCGCGCGTACAGCGTCAGGCTCGTCGTGTCCTCTCGGCTCGTTTGGCGCGCGGAGATCGACCACCGTGCGTACGCCGGCGCTCGCCAACGCTTTCCAGTTGTTCGATCCAGGTTGCCCCGCGGCACCAACCCCGGGAAGGGGACAGGTCCCGTAGGGGATAGTCGAGAGAACCGATTCCAAGGTGGTACTGCTCACCGTATCTCCTGTCGGCTGCACCACAAGATGTCACCAGAGAGGCCGCGCGAGGAGGGGCGCGTTGTTCGGGTGAGTGTCACCACTCATCATTATCGACTCATGCGTGTCCCCGCGTCCATACTTGCGTACGCAACTGCCTTGGCAATGGCCGGCCATGGGCTGACTGCGCAGACGGCCACGATTCCCTCATTGGCGTGGCGCACGATCGAGACGCGGTACTTCGTCATTCACTATCCGCGATCCGCCGAAGCGTGGACGCTCGACATGGCGCGCCGCATCGACGCCGTGCACGATGCCGTTAGCACGGTCGTCGGCAATGCGCCGGCGCGTCGCGTGACGCTCGTGGTCGAAGATCCAAACAACGTGTCCAACGGATTCGCACTGCCGCTGCTCGAGGATCCGGTGATCTTCTTCTGGCCAATGCCGCCGGATCCGACGAGCGGCTTAGGCGACAGTCGTGGCTGGGGCGAGTTACTCTCGGTGCACGAGTATACGCACATCGCGCATCTCACGCGCCCCACGCGCAACGGGTGGGAAGGACTCATGACGCGCCTCTCGCCGTTGCGACTCGGACCGATCGCACTCCGAGCGCCGCGCTGGGTCGACGAAGGGTATGCCACGTACATCGAAGGCAAGCTCACCGGCGCAGGACGCCCGCACAGCGCGTGGCGCGCCGCGGTGTTGCGCGAATGGGCACTGGAAGGCAAGCTGCCCACGTACACGCAGCTCGATGTCGACAGCCGATTTTTAGGCGGAGACATGGCGTACCTCGCGGGTTCGGCGTTCCTCGACTGGCTCGTCGAGCGACGCGGCGACTCGAGCCTGGTGCACCTGTGGCGGCGCATGAGTGCGCGCCAAGTTCGCACGTTCGACGACGCATTCGCTGGCGTATACGGGGGGTATCCAGCCGATCTCTATGGGCGGTTCACCGCCGAGCTTACCGGACACGCGCTCGACGTGGAGCGCGACGTCGAGCAACGCGTTGCGGCGCGCGCGGATTCCGGGCGCGGTACCAGGGTGCAGGCGCTCACGTGGGGCACGGGGGCGCCCTCGGTTTCGCGCGACGGCGCTCTCTTGGCGATCGTGCTCGCTCGACGCAATGCGCCGAGTCGTGTCGTGGTATGGAAAACAGCGGCGGACGCGTCGTCGGCCAGGGATGCCGAACGGGCGCGTGCCGCACTGCTCGAGCGCGATCCGCAGGATGTGCCGGCGATCTCGTGGCGACCGGCTCCCAAGGTGCCGGTCGGGACGCTCTACCCGCACGCCGGATTCGCCTACGCATCGCCGCGCTTCATGCCTAACGGACACGAGCTGCTGCTCGTGCGGCGCACGGGACGCGGCGACGGCGCGCTGCGCGATGATCTCTTCGCGTGGAACTTCCAAACTGGCGCCGTGCGGCGCATCACGCACGACGCCGGCATCCGGACCGCCGATCCATCACCCGACGGGCGCCAGGCGGTTGCGGACCGATGCGCCGAGGGCATCTGCGATCTGGTGCTGGTCGATCTCGCCACCGGCGCGATGCGCGTGCTTGCATCGGGATCGCCGCACATGGTGTACTACGGGCCTCGTTATTCGTCGGACGGCACGCGCGTGGTCGTGAGCGTGCAGCGGGGCGGCACATGGGAGCTCGCCGCCATCGATCTTCGCGCACCGTCACCTAAGCCTAACGCAATCGGGCCGCGCGATGGCGTCAACCGGTACGAGGCGGCGTTTCTCCCGGGCGATTCGTCGCTGGTGTTCACCACCGATTCCGGCGGCATCCCGAACATCGCCGTGATGGACCTCGCAACCGGCGCGACGCACGCGATCACCGCGCTCGCCAGCGCGGCGTCGAATCCAGAGCCCGACCACGTGTCGCACACGGTGTACTTTCTGCGACTGCACGCCGGCGGACTCGATCTGGCGTCGGTGCCCGACACGGCATCGTTGCCGCCGACATTCGCGACGTCGCCGGTGCTCGCGCCTGCGACCGTACCTCCGCCCGTCGCTGCCGACTCGTTCGCGGGCTCGTCCCTTCAGTCGCCACACGCCTACGGACTCGGCCCGCGCAACGTCATCGTCTTGCCGACGCTCAGTCTCGGAGCGGAAGGCAAGTCGCTTGGCGCCGTGATTTCCGGGACGGATCCCGTGGGCCGCCTAACGTGGATCGCGAGCGGCGTGTACGGCGACCGCGGCACGTGGCGCGGCGCGTCCGTCGGCGCCGCGTGGCGGGGATGGCCGGTGGCCATCGCCGCGGAGGGGTTCTACGCGGATGAGCGCCCGTCACGACAACACGGTGGCGTGTCGGGTCCGGCGTATCTCGATGTGCGCTACGCCGGCGGCGACGCCGTCGCATCTGTCGAACGCCGGTACACCGGAGCGGCGCACGCGGTGCGCGCGGGGGTCTCGGCCGGCCAGATCGACGGCGCGCAGTACGCGCATCGATCGCGCACCTTGGGCTTCGCCGAGTATCGCGGCGCGTTCCGGCAGACGCCTAACGACTGGCGCTTCGATGAGCGTCTTTCGGTGGCCGGTGCCGGCGGACGCACGGCGGACACATCGTGGGCGCGCGGTACGGTTGTCGCGGCGTTGGAAATCGGACGAGGCGGATTGGGGTTGGGCGCGCATGCGATGTTCGGACAGGATGCGCGGGGCGCGCCAGCCTACGAACAATTCGTGGTTGGCGGTACGACGCCACCGCTATTCGATGACGCACTCGCATCGCAACGCGCGGCGATGCCCGCGGCGCCGCTCGGAATTGCGGTTGGCCGGCGCGTCGCCACGTATCGCATCGATCTTCCACTCGGCGTCTTCAGCCCGTATTTCTGGGCCGGGAGCGCAGGTTCCGAGCTGCACGACTGGCACCGGTTCGCTGGTGTAGAGGCGTCGCTCGACGAAACGGGCCTGTGGGCTGTCCATGTCCCAGACATGCATGTGCTTGCCGGCGCCGGCTACTCGTTCGACCCGCCAACACGTCACCACACGACGGTTTACATCGCGTTGCGCTTTCGCCCATGATTGATACCTCGCGCACGCCGCATGCAGCGCAAACGGGTGTGCATCTCACACAACTCGATGGAGAAAAGCAGTGATGTCGCTTTCACGGTTACGGTTGCTCGCGGGGCTCGGCGCGTTTGGTGCAGCCAGCGTACTGGTGCTCATCTTTGCGCTCGTGGTATTCATCAGCCTGCCGTATGGCATCGATGTTACCGAGTCGTTCATAGCCATCTGCAGTGTCGGCTTGCTGTTCCTGGCACTCGTGCTCAGCCACGTGATCTACGGCCGGATTCTGTTGCAGGCTGCTCGCGGAAAGCACTTCGGTCTCTGAGCACGTCCGCGCCTCGTTGCGGCGCCGGCGATGCTGCGTCGAAACGTTTCGCTCTTACGGTCGAAACGCGCCACGAACTCGGCGCCGCGTCGTGAGCGAGCGGTGAGCACCCGGTGAGCACCCGAGTGGGTGCGCAAGGCTGAATCTTCAAGCGGTTACAGGGTCCACCTCCTCCGCGTCTGTACCACGGGAGGAGTCCGGATGACCGAAACCGTCGAAACGCGCTGGGAAGGGCACAACGAGAACGGCCGCCGCGCGTTCACACAAGGCGACTACGCGCAAGCAGAGCAGTCGTTCATCGCGGCGATTCGCGAAGCGACGCTGCTCGGTGCCGACAACGCGCGCTTGGCGACGAGCCTCAGCAACCTCGCGCAGCTCAAGTACCGACAGAAAGACCTCGCGCAAGCAGAAGCGCTCTTCCGGCGCTCGCTTGCGATCCGCGAGCGCATGCTCGGCGGCGACCACGTCGGTCTCGTGCAGAACATCAACAATCTCGCAGCGCTGCACTACACGCGCGGTGAATTGGCGCAAGCTGAACCGCTGTTCCGCCGCGCGCTCGAGATCAGCGAGAAGACGTTGGGCGAATCGCACCCCGATGTCGCGGTCACGCTGAGCAACCTCGCGCGACTGTACTTTCGGAAGAACGACTTCACGTCGGCCGCGCCGCTCCTTCTCCGGCTCCTCTCCATCAAAGAGCACGCGCTCGGCGCGAATCATCCTGAGGTTGCAGCGATCGTCGCCAGCCTGGCGAAAGTGCGCGCCGCCGAAGGCAATCTCGACGCCGCCGAGCAGTTGGCGCGCCGCGCGCTGGCGTCCAGGGAGTCCACGGCCAAGGCCGACGATCCCTCCCTGGCGCCGAGCATCGAAGCGCTGGCCGAGGTACTTGCCGCGCGCGGAAACCATGATGAAGAGCGCCAGTTGCGCGACCGCGCCGCACGCTTACGCGGTCAGTCGCCTAACGCAGCGCCGCCGGCACCAACGCCCCCGGCTCCTGCGCCGAATGGTGCGCGCAAGTCCGGCGGAACAGCGCGCACGGAGCGCACCGAGCCGCGCACCGGACCGATGCGCGAGTCTGTCACCAAGACGACCACGCTGCCGTGGATCGAAGCGCCAACGTCGCCTGCCTTACGGCGCCCGCTTCCGCCCAAACCTCCCGAGCATCCGATGCCGGCCTCGCCGGCGTTCGCCGCCGTGGCGTCGCCCGTTGCACCCGACGTGACGCGATTCACTCCTCCAGCCGTCTCGCACGTCGAGACCGCAGCGCCTCGGGCCGCGAGCACCGCGTGGGAACAGGTGCATCACCAGACGCGCGCCGAGTCGCACGAGCAAGCGATCGCGGACACGGCTGCCGAGAACACAGAGGAGCTTGCGGAGTGGACGCCGGCACCACGCCGGAACTGGGTGAAAGTGTTCGCCACTGTCGCCGCATTGATCGTGATCGGTGCGGCCGGTTGGGCATTCTTCATGGAGCGTCCGGCCGCCGACGATGCGAGCACGGTCTCCGCGACGGCGGGCAGCGTTGCCTTACGTGCAAAGGCGACACAGCACAAGCCGGCGCACACAGGCGCCGCATCGCAGGCGGCGCAGGAATCGTCGCCGTCCGCTGACCCGGTGCGCCCAACGGAGCACGCATCCGAGCCGCATTCGAGCGGCGAGCAGTCGACGGCTGACGCCAAGCCGGGCGAGACGAAGAGTCCCGATACGAAGTCGCCGGACTCGAAGGCGCGGGCGGAGTCGCATACGAGCCGGACCGCCGCCAGCGACGGTGCAGCGCCGCCGGTTGCCGAGCTTCCCAAGATCGATGTAAATGCCGTGACCAGGAACATGACGGAGAAGGCGAAAGAGCGCGTCGATTCCGTTGGCCGCACCATCACCGTGAAACCACCGACGTTCGACAAGCCGAAGCCTCCTCAGCCGTAACGCCGTCCGCGACGCCTCCCAAGTCCACGACGGCCGCCCGTGCCCGCGACATCCCTGTTGCGGGCACGCGTGCATCTGGTGACGGCGCGATCTTTCCATTGAGTCGATACTTACATAGAGTTGGAAACGCATCATGAAGCGCGTCGCCGGAGACGTCATGCAGCAAAACGTTGGATCGAGTCGAGTGACCGCCGTACCGCTGGGCAATGGCGATCACAACGACGATTTGCTCCGAGCCGTTCAAGAGGCCGCCGCCGGCAGCCACGAAGTATTGGGCGAGATGGGCCGGGATGCTGGCGGACGCGTCATTTATCTGGCGCGCGATCTGACATCGGCGGCGCTCGTTGCGCTCCGGTTGGATGGCGCGGGGGGCAACTACGTGCTCGACGTGGCGCGCACGTTGGACGCGAACGTTGGGCGCGCGATCGCGTCGGCGTGCGGCCGGTGCGGGGCGCCGCTCGTCGAGTGGGGCAAATTCTGTCCGCAATGCGGTGCGGATGTCGCGCAGGCTGCCGGCGGACCTGGCTCCCGCGAAGACTTGCTCGATGCCGTGAAAGCCGCGGCGCGCGATGACTTCGAGATCCTGGGCGAGATGGACCGCGCGGAGGGCGGCGGCGCCGTGTACTTCGCGCGCGACCTCGCGTCGGGGAAAGTGGTGACGCTCCGTCTTCGCAAGGAGCAGGACACGGGCCCGGCAACCGACTCGTATTCGTTAGGCGAAACGCAGGTGTTGCGGCCGTTGGTCGACGCGATCGGCGTCGCGTCGTCGCCGCCGGCGGCGAGCGCGTCGTCGCCGCCGGCGATCACGGGATCCGTGCCGCCCGCGGGCGCAACGAGTCCGCTCGTGCCGCCGGGCCCCACGCTCGGCAAGCCGCTGTTGCCTCGCCTAACGCCGCAGGAAGTGCTGATTCCGGCGGATCAGATGCCGGTCGACGAAACGCTTCCACCCCGGCCCGCGCGGCCCATCCCGCCGTGGATGATCGCCGCCGGTGTCGTCGCGCTGGTGGGCGTGCTCGTCGCCGCGGTGTTCGTGCACTCGCGCCTAACGGCGCCCGATGCGACGCGGATGGACAGCGTGGTCGCGCAGACGGGCCAGGGCCCGTTGGCGCTGCCGCCGATCGATACGGCGCACGTGATGGTGAGCGATCGCGTGCCGGCCGGCGCCCGGTTGACGGTGAACGGCATCGCGTGGCAGCCGCCGGCGATCGCGCTGCCGCCGGGGACGTATACGTTAGGCGTCGAGGTGGCCGGCTCGGCGCCGGTGACGGAAACGGTGTCGCTCAAGCCCGGGCAGACGCTGCTGTGGTCGCCGGCGTTGGCTGCGCCACGCGACAAATCCGACCGGCAAGTGGCCACGAGCCGCGCGGAGCCTCGCAAGGAGGCACCGCGACCTGCGTCCAGGAGCACGCCCAAGCCGGCTGCGCCCGCGACTGCAGCGGCGACGGTCGTGAGCGCGACAGCGGCATCGTCGCCATCGGCGACGTGCGCGTCGGCATATGGCGCCAAAGATTGGGCGACGGCGCTCACCGCGTGCGCGCGTGACGCGCAGGCCGGCGATGCGAATGCCCAACGCAATCTCGGCGCGATGTACTTGCAGGGAAACGGCGTGCCGCGCGATCCTACACAGGCCTTCTCGTGGTTCAAGAAAGCCGCGGACGCGGGAAGCCGCGATGGTGCGTATCAGATCGCGCTCATGTACGAGGCGGGCCGGGGTGTGCCGCGCGACGCGGCGCAGGCGACGGCGTGGTACAAGAAAGCAGCGCTGCTCGGCGACGCCGACTCACAGGTAAAGGTCGGGATGGCGTACGAAAACGGGACGGGTGTGGATGTCGACGTGGAGCACGCGGTGGGCTGGTATCGTAAGGCGGCCGATCAGGGCAACGCTTGGGCGCAGAACCGGCTCGGCTGGCTGTACGGGATGGGCAAAGGCGTGGACCGCGACGACGCGCAGGCCATGCAATTCTTCCGTGCCGCAGCCGACCAGGGCGACCCGCAGGCCGAGTTCAACGTCGGATTCATGTACGCGAACGGCCGCGGCGTGCCGCAGAACGATTCCGCAGCGGTGTCGTGGTTCCGTAAGGCGGCCGCGCAGGGTTGGGCCGACGCGAAGAAGGAGTTGACGCGGCGCGGCCTCGCGCAGTGAGCGCCGCGTCTTCGCCTAACGATCAGGCGGCGCCGGCCGATCCGATCGCGCACTTCGCGGCCCTGCTGGGCGAGGCGCAGCGCGTGGATCGCGCGCGTCTACCCGAGCCCACCGCCATGACCCTCGCCACCGTGGACGATGCGGGGCGTCCGTCGGCGCGCATCGTGCTCCTCAAAGACGTGGACGTGCGCGGCTTCGTCTTCTACACGAACTACGAAAGCCGGAAGGGTCGCGAGCTGCTCGCGCATCCGTGGGCGGCGTTGTGCTTCCATTGGCAGCCCATGGAACGACAAGTACGCGTCGAAGGGTCGGTCGAGCGCGTCACCGACGCGGAAGCAGACGCATACTTTGCATCGCGCGCGCGCATGAGCCGCATCGGCGCATGGGCGTCGCGGCAGAGCGCCACGCTCGCGAGCGACGCGGAGCTCGAGCAGCGCGTGCGCGACGTGGAAGCGCGCTTCGCGGGCGGCGATGTGCCGCGTCCGCCGAATTGGTCGGGGTTCCGCGTCGTGCCTGAGCGCATCGAGTTCTGGCACGGACGGCCGTACCGCCTGCACGAGCGCCTGCTCTACGAGCGCGACGACACAGGATGGCGGGTGCGTCGTCTCTTTCCGTGAGTGCCTCACGGGACCTATTCAGCGGGGTCCGCACCTTCTAAACTTCGCCCCCATGGCAACTCGAGTTGTGGAACCGATCGGCGTGGAAGAGACCGCGCCCTGGACGATCGAAGACTCGCGCACGCTCTACAACGTCGAAGGCTGGGGCATCGGATTCTTCGACATCAACGAGCGCGGCCACGTCGTGGTGCGCCCCGACAAGTCGCGCCCGGATCGCGAGCTCGATCTGTACGAGCTGGCAACTGACCTGGCGGAGCAGGGTGTCACGCTGCCGCTGTTGCTGCGATTCTCCGACATTCTGCGGTCGCGCGTCGAGACGTTGAGCGGGCGGTTCCAGACCGCGATTCGTGAATTCGGCTACGAGGGCGCGTACACGCTGGTCTACCCGATCAAGGTGAACCAGCAGCGGCACGTCGTCGAAGAGCTCGTGCAATTCGGCGCGTCGCACGGGGTGGGACTCGAGTGCGGCAGCAAGCCCGAGCTGCAAGCGGTGCTCGCGCTCACGGAGTCGACCAACCACATGATCGTGTGCAACGGCTACAAGGACGAGGAGTTCATGCGCCTCGCCCTCATGGGCCAGAAGTTAGGTCATCAAGTGTTCATCGTGCTCGAGCAGATGGCGGAGCTCGACGTGCTGTTGCGTGTGGCCGATCAGATGAATGTGATGCCGACGGCCGGCGTCCGGATCAAGCTCGCGTCCGAGGGCTTCGGCCGGTGGGCCGAGAGCGGCGGCGAGAAGTCGAAGTTCGGCCTCAACGCGAGCGAGCTGGTGAAGATGATCGACAAGCTCCAGGCGATGGGCCGCCTGGATGTGCTCAAGCTCATCCACTTCCACCTCGGGTCGCAGATCACGGACATCCGGTACATCAAGGCGGGGCTGCAGGAAGTAGCGCGCTTCTACGCGGAGCTGCACGCCGCGGGCGTGGACATCACGCACGTCGACGTGGGCGGCGGGTTAGGAGTGGACTACGATGGCTCGGGCTCGACGGTCGCGGCGAGCGTCAACTACTCGGTGCAGGAGTACGCGAACGACGTGATCTACACGCTCGCCGAGGCGTGCCGCGAGGCGAACCTGCCGATGCCGCACGTGATCTCCGAGTCGGGGCGCGCGCTCACGGCGCACCACGCGCTGCTGTTGCTGGACGTCATCGACGTCGAATCGCAGCAGGAAGTGCAGGTGCCGGAGTTAGGCGACGACGACCACGGCATTTTGCACGAGCTCAAGGAAGGATACGAGACGGTCTCCAACCGCTCGGTGCGCGAAGTCTATCACGACGCGACGTTCGCCAAGGAACGCGCGCAGGCGCTGTTCAACTCCGGTGTGTTGACGCTGCGCGGGCGCGCGCTCGCCGAGCAGCTGTACACCGCGACGCTCAACGCCGTGGCGCGGATCGCGCAGCGCGATCGCGACGAATACTCGGACATCATCGACGACCTCGAGGCCCAGCTCGTCGACCGGTATTTCTGCAACTTCAGCATCTTCCAGTCGCTGCCCGACAGTTGGGCCATCGACCAGCTCTTCCCGATCATGCCGGTGCATCGGCTCGATGAGGAGCCGGTGCGGCGCGGCACGCTGCAGGATGTGACGTGCGACTCGGACGGGAAGATCGACCGCTTCGCGGGCGGACGGCATGGACAGGCGCGCCTCGAGCTGCACCCGTACCGGGAAGGCGATCGCTACGTGTTGGGCATTTTCCTAACGGGAGCGTACCAGGAGATCCTCGGCGACCTGCACAACCTGTTCGGCGACACCAACGCGGTGCACGTGCGGTTGTCCAACGGCGGGTACGAGGTGTCGGATCTGGTGCACGGCGATACCGTGACCGAGGTGCTGGCCTACGTGCAGTTCCGTGCGTCGGACTTGCTGGCGACGTTCCGGCGCAAGGTGGGCGCGGCGAAGTCGCTCACGCGCCAGGAAGCCAACATGTTCATCGCCGAGTACGTGGCAGGCCTCGAGGGCTACACGTACCTCGAGGGCGAAGGCGAGTAAGCGGGGCGGCGCACGGCCGCCCCGTTAGGCCCGCGTTCTACTTCTTGGGCCGCGCTTCGTACCGCTTGGCGACCTCCGGCCAGTTCACGACGTTCCACCACGCCGAGATGTAGTCGGCGCGCCGGTTCTGATACTTCAGGTAGTAGGCGTGCTCCCAGACATCCAGGCCGAGGATGGGATAGCGTCCGTCCATGGCCGGATTGTCCTGGTTAGGCGTGCTCTCGATCTTGAGCGCGCCTGCGCCATCGGCCACGACCCATGCCCAACCGGAGCCGAAGCGTGATGCCGCGGCGGCGTTGAACTGCTCCTTGAGCTTGGCCACGTCGCCGAACGACTTCGCGACCGCGTCGCCTAGGTTGCCGCTCGGATCGCCGCCGCCCTTGGGACTCATGATCAGCCAGAACATCGAGTGATTCCAATGGCCGCCGGCATTGTTGCGCACCGCGGTGCGCACGGCGTCGGGCACCTTCGACAGATTAGCGACGATGTCATCCAAGCTCTTCTGCTGGAACTCGGGCGCCTTCTCCAACGCCGCGTTCAGGTTGTTGACGTACGCCTGATGGTGCTTGGTATGATGGATTTCCATCGTGCGCGCATCGATGTGCGGCTCCAGAGCGGCGTAATCGTAGGGCAATGGGGGAAGTGCGAATGCCATGTCGTGCCTCCGAAAGTGCCGTGCGCCTTACGGCGCGGTGCTGTCGGGCTGTACCGACGCTGCGCGACGCTCGCGCAGCCAACCGATGATGCCCGGCAAAATGGACAAGAAAATCACTGCGATGATGATGATGTCGATGTGCTTGCTCACACCGGGCACGGACCGACCGAGGAAGTAGCCGATCAAGAGCATCGCCCACACCCACCCGATACCGCCGAGCGCGTTATACACGATAAAGGTTCGATACCGCATCTCGCCCACACCGGCCACGACCGGCGCGAACGTCCGAATGATCGGCATGAAACGCGCGAGCACGATCGTTTTGCCACCATATTTCTCGTAAAACGCATGCGCTCGGTGCAGATGTTTCTTGTTGAAGAACAGCGAATTCTCGCGCGTGAAAATCCGCGGGCCCGTCGCCTTTCCAATGGCGTAGCCCACGCTGTCGCCGGCGACGGCCGCGATCGACAAGATCACGCCCATGAGCCAGACATTGAGGAAACCCTGCGAGGCCAAGAGTCCCGCGGTCACGAGCAGCGAATCGCCCGGCAGGAAGAATCCGACCAACAAACCCGTCTCGGTGAACACCACGACGGTGAGCACCGCGTATCCGCCCCAACGGATCAGCGCTTCGAGATTGTACAGCTGGTGCCAGAGTTCGAGCAGACGCTCCATACGGCTCCGTGGTGATGGCGCGCGCGAAGAAGAAGGTCACGCAAGTTCCACCCGTTCAAGGTCCCGGTCAACCGGCGGGGCTCGTGGTGTATACCATTGGCCACTCCACGCGCGACATCGATCGCTTCATCGCGTTGCTCGAGCGCGAGCACATCCAACACGTTGCCGACGTGCGGAGCTTTCCCGGCTCTCGGCGAAATCCGCAGTTCGGTCGCGACGCGTTAGCCGCGTCGCTGGCGGCGCGCGGGATCGGCTACTCGCATCATCCAGAGTTGGGCGGACGTCGACACACGCGACCCGACTCGCCCAACGGCGCCTGGCGCAACGAAAGCTTTCGCGGATACGCGGACTATATGTTGACTCCGGCATTCGCCGCTGCTGTTGACGTTCTGCTCGAGCGCGCCGCGCAGGAACGGACCGCGATCATGTGCGCGGAGGCCGTGCCGTGGCGCTGCCACCGGTCGTTGATCTCGGACGCACTGGTCGCGCGCGGCGTGGATGTACGGCACATTCTCGATGCGCGCACGGAGCCGCATCACATGACGCCGTTCGCCATCGTCAAGGACGGCGTGCTCTACTATCCTCCGGAACAGACCGAGTTTTAGCTGTGGCGGAGGTCGATCCGTCTCGCGAGAATCGTTCCTCGGATCATTCATCGCCGCTGGAATCCTACCTCGAGCGTTCATGCCAGAGTCGGACCTGACCGTCTACGTCGTATCGCACACACATTGGGACCGCGAGTGGTATCAGCCGGCTGGCCGCTTCCGTCAGCGACTGGTGTCGTTGGTCGACGACGTGCTGGACGATGCGCCGGCGAGCGGTGACAGCTTTCTGTTGGACGGACAAGCCGTGGTGCTCGAGGACTATCTGGCGGTTCGTCCCGAGCGGCGAGGCGAGCTCGCGGCGCGGTTGCGCGAGGGCGTGATCGAGGCAGGGCCGTGGTATGTGTTGGCGGACGAGCTCATCCCATCGGGCGAAGCGCTCGTGCGCAACTTGCTCGCGGGGCGCAGCGTGCTCGCGGAGCTTGGTGTGACGGCGCCGCCGGTGCTGTACTCGCCGGATGCGTTCGGGCATCCGGCATCGCTGCCGTCGTTGGCCCAGGGATTCGGGTGCGGCGTGATCATCCTGTGGCGCGGGTATGGCGGTAAGGCGTGGCCCGCGGGCGATACGGTGCGGTGGCGCGCGCCGGACGGCGCCGAATCGCTGTTGTACCATTTGCCGCCCGATGGGTACGAGGCCGGGTCGTCGCTGCCGGCGGATCCGGATGCCGCACGCGAGCGGTGGCGCCGCCTCGGCACGACGTTAGCCGGGCGCGCGTCGGTCGGCGTGGCGCTGCTGCCTAACGGAGCAGACCACCATGCGCGGCA
>DATEKK010000074.1:0-29279 GCA_035277485.1 Gemmatimonadaceae bacterium | reverse complement strand
CACTGCGTAGCCGCGACGATCGCGATCGACATGAGGTCGGCCGGGAACGCGGGCCACGGCTGGTCCTCCAGCTTCGGCACGTGCCCGCCGAGATCGGGACGGATCTCGCGCGCCTGATTCGCGCGGATGAGAAGATTATCACCCTCGCATTCGCACTCGATGCCGAGTCGCTCGAATCCCATGCGAACCGCGCGCAGATGCTCGACGCCCGCGTGCTCGACGCGCAGCTCGGAGTTCGTCACCGCCGCCAGTCCGATGAACGAGCCGACTTCGATGTGGTCGGGCCCGATACGATGCGTCGCGCCGCCCAACGAGCGACCGCCTTCGATGGTCATGCAGTTGGTGCCGATGCCATCGATGCTCGCGCCGATGGCAACGAGAAAGCGCGCGAGGTCCTGCACGTGCGGCTCGCTCGCCGCGTTGCGCAGAATCGTCGTCCCCTGCGCCGCCGCAGCCGCCATGAGCGCGTTCTCGGTGCCGGTCACGCTCGGCTCGTCGAGAAAGACATCGGCGCCGCGCAGTCCGCTCGTGCGCAGCTCGTACGAGTGATCCACGTGATACGTCGCGCCGAGCTGCTCGAACGCCAGAAAGTGCGTGTCCACGCGACGCCGCCCAATTACGTCGCCACCCGGCGGCGGCAGGGTGACGGCGCCGCACCGCGCGAGCAGTGGACCCGCCAACAGGATCGATGCGCGGATTCGTGCCGATAGACGCGAGTCGAGCGCGGTGGCGCGCACTTCGCGCGCTTGAATGGCCAAAGTATTGCGAGCAGACCAAGTGATGCTCACGCCCAGCGTGCTCACGAGCTCCACCAACGTTTCCACATCGCGGATCCGGGGCACGTTCTCGAGCGTGACCGGATGTTCGGTGAGCAAAGCCGCGGCGATGATCGGGAGCGCGGCGTTCTTGTTGCCGGATGGGCGGATGGTACCGCTGAGCGGACGAGAACCTTCGACGACGAATTGCATTGAGACGAGTGCGAGTGACGACGACGGGCGGACGAGCCGCGAACAATGGACATCGCCGCGCGCGGAAGTCAAGCAACTGCTTGACACTCCGTCGCGCGAAGCCTACGCTACGCTGCTCACCCTGGTCTCGCCCATGCAGCTACTCGTCGCCGTGATCAATCACGTAGAACAGGTCGACGACATCCTGGCGGGATTCGTCGAGCTTGGCATCACGGGCGCGACCGTCGTGAACAGCGAAGGGATGGGGCACGTGCTGACGCAGGACGTCCCCATCTTTGCGGGCCTGCGGTCGTTGACGACGCGATCGCGGCCGAGCAACCAGATGCTGCTGAGCGTCATCGAGGAAGAGAAAGTGGATGCGGCGATCGCGCTCATCCAAGAGGTGTGCGGCAGCTTGACCGTGCCCGGCGCGGGCATCGTGTTCACGCTCCCGATCGAGCGCGTGGTGGGACTCGCCCCGGAGCTCGACGCGTAGCGGCAGCCACCGCTAGAGCGGACAAGAGCGTAGACACAGCCTGACAAGGCGCGGACGCTCGACTCGAGCGCGGCTGGCAGACACGACATTCGGCATTCGAGCCATGTTCATGGTATTGAGCTTGCGGGAACCAATCGCAGTGGCGGCGTGGCTGGTGCAGGCCGCGGGAGCGCAAGCGCTTCCGGATACGATCGTCACGAAACAGGTCGCTCTCTCGACGGGTTTTCTCGGCACGGTAACCGAAATCGCGACGATCGTCATTGCGATCGCGGTGATCATCCTCGTCGCAGTCCTGATTCCGGCGGCGTTGAGCGCGCGCCGGGCGACGGACAAGGCGAGTGCGTTGATCGATCGGCTGAGCCGGGAGTTGTCCCCGCTCGTGGGACGCGCCAACAAGATTTCCGACAACGTAGATTCCATTACGAGCACCGTGCGCGCGGACGTGGATGAAGTGAGCCGCACCGTGCGCTACGTTGCGGAACGGGCCAGGCTCGGCGTGGAAGGCGTGGAGCAGCGCGTGGGCGAGTTGGACACGCTGCTGACGATCGCACAGAACGAGCTCGAGCACGCGGTGGTGTCCACCGCGGCCACGTTGCAGGGCGTGCAAGCCGGAGTCTCTGCGTTAGGCGGAGCACCATCGTCGCGCACGCGCCGCGCCCGTCGCGACACCGACGCGCGCGATCACGACCGCGACCACGATGAGGAGCTGGAACATGACCATCGAGATGAAGCACGGAATGCCGAGCGTGTTGCGCCGCGGCCGAAAATCCGGCGTTCTCCGGCGCCACAGGAGGAATGACGCGTCGACGGATCTGCTACTGGCCATCGGCGTCGGTCTCGCGTTGGGCGCGGGCTTGGCCCTCGTCGCGCGGGAGCGCGCCCGTCGCCGGCGCCCCATGGCGCGGCTCGAGCGGTTCGCGCGCCGCGGCGTCAAGGAAGCACGTCGTCTGCGCGATCGCGGCACCAAGTGGGCGGTCGAGCACGGCGAGGCGCTGCGCGACGGCGTACCCGTCTCCGACATCGGTGATTCGGTGGCCGAGTACCTCGAGACGGCGCGCGACTCGATCGACGAGGCAGTGAACCGCGAGATCCGTGATTTGCGGAAGGCCATCCGTCGCGAGCGGAAACGACTCGGCGTCTGAGCTCGTCTTTCGCCGATGATGGTTTTCTTCGAGCTCGCTCGAGCGTGGATCCGGTGCGCCGTTAGACGTCCGCCGGAGTGGTTGTTGATCGCGTCGGGCGCGGTGGTTGTCGTGCTCGGTCTCGCGTTCCTGCCAACAACGAGCTACGCCTGGACTCCGGGGACGCACGTGTTCCTCGGCCAGGCCGTGCTCGGTGCGCTCGAGCAGCTGCCCGTCGCCGTCGCCGACACGCTGCGCGCCTTCCCGTACGAGTTCCTGTACGGCTCGATCGCCGCCGACACGAGCATCGCCAAGAAGTACGCGCCGGTTGGGCGGCACTGCCACTCGTGGACGGTTGGCTTCGAGATCTTCGATCGCGCGAGCGACGACGCGCTGCGGAGCTTCGGCATGGGGTATCTCGCGCACCTCGCGGCCGACACGGTGGCGCACAACTACTTCGTGCCGCGCTACTTGATCATCGCATCGCGCACCACCGGGTTAGGCCACAGCTATTGGGAGAGCCGGTTCGAGACGCACTTAGGGCCCGCGTATCCGCGGCAGGCGCGCGAGCTCATTGTGCGCGATCATTCGCCAGCAGACGCGCACCTCGATCGTATTCTCAGCCCGACCATCTTCAGCACCCAGACCAACCGGCGCATTTTCCGCGGCATGGTGTACGTCACGGACACGGAGTCGTGGCAGCGCATCTTCCACCTCGCGGCCGAGAACAGCCGATGGGACTTGGGCACGCCCGAGGTGGTGCGGTACATGGAGCGCAGCTACGACTACGTGATGGATTTGCTGAGCCGGCTGGATCACTCGGAACCGTACGCGCTCGACCCGTCAGGCGACGAAGCGCTCCGGCTGGCCAAGCAAGTCAGGCGTCAAGCGCGCTTGAGCCGCGTGGAATTCCACGTCGCCGAAGAAGCAAACCGGAACTTCGGGATGCCGGGTACGGCGTTGGACTACGCGTCGCGCCTGAGCGCGCCGATCTATCCGCCGGCGCGCTCCGACAACAACTGATTGACGCGGCGCGGGTCGGCGCGCCCCTTGGACTTCTTCATCACCAGTCCGACCAGCACGCCTAACAACTTCTTCTCGCCGCCGCGGAACCGTTCCGCCTCGGCCGGATGCTCGGCGAGCACTTCATCCACCCAGCGCGCGAGCTCGTCCGCATCGCGCACCTGCATGAGTCCTTCACGCTCGGCCACGCGGTCGGGCGCGTCGCCGGTTTCGGCCATGAGCGCGAACACGCGCTTGGCCGCCGAGTGACTGACGACGCCGTCGCGCACGAGGTCGAGCAGCCGCGCGAGCGATGCCGGCGCGATCCGGAAAGTCTCGATCGACTCGTTGGACGTGTTGAGCGTGGCGAGCACTTCGCCCATCACCCAATTCGCCGCCGCCTTGGCGTCGCCGTGCGCTTTCGCCGCCGCCTCGAAGTAGTCGGCGAGCGCGGTCGTCGCCGTTAGGACGCCAACGTCGGCGGCGGCGAGTGAGTACTCGCGCGCGAAGCGGGCGCGCCGCGCGCGCGGGAGCTCGGGCAGCTCGCGGCGCACCGCATCGATCCATTGCGAATCGAGGACGAGCGGCGGCAAGTCCGGTTCGGGAAAGTAGCGGTAGTCGTGGCTCGCTTCCTTGGAGCGCGCGGGCCGGACTTCGCCGCGGGCGCCGTCCCACAGCATGGTTTGCTGGTGCACGCGCTCGCCGCGCTCCAGGACCGCGCATTGGCGCTCGAACTCCGCTTCGAGGGCGCGCTGCACGCCGGAGAAGGAGTTCATGTTCTTGACCTCGGTCTTGGTGCCTAACGCAGTGGCGCCCACGCGCCGCGCGCTGACGTTGGCGTCGACGCGCAGGCTTCCCTCTTCCATGTTGACGTCGCTGACGTCGATGTACTCGAGGATCTGCTTGAGCGCGGTGAGGTACGCGACGGCATCGGCGGACGAGCGCATGTCGGGTTCGCTCACGATCTCGATGAGCGGGACGCCGGCGCGGTTGAGGTCGATGGCCGTGGCGCCGGGATAGCGGTCGTGGATGGACTTGCCCGCGTCCTCTTCCATGTGGACGCGGGTGATCCCGACGGTGCGCGCGGCGTCGCCGTCGCCGATCTCGAGGCGACCCGCGAGCGCCAAGGGCCGGTCGTACTGCGAGATCTGGTAGCCCTTGGGCAGGTCGGGATAGAAGTAGTTCTTGCGCGCGAACACGGACAGCGGGTTCACGGTGCAGCCGAGCGCGTGCGCGGCGCGCATGGCGAGGTGGACGGCTTCGCGGTTGAGCGCGGGCAGCGCGCCCGGCAGCGCGAGGCACACGGGGCAGGTGTTGACGTTAGGCGGAGCGCCGTACGTGGCGTCGCAGCTGCAGAACGCCTTGGTGTGGGTGCGGAGCTGGACGTGGACCTCGAGACCCACCACCATCTCGTAGCGGGCGGTGACGTGTGCCGGGGCGTCCGTGAGTCCGGTCATCGGTGGGCCTCCTCGCCTAACGCACGCTCGAGCGCGTACGCCGCCGCGAACATCCCGGCCTCGTCGAAGTGGCGCGTGATGAGTTGGCCGCCTATCGGTAGGCCGTCGACACGTCCGATCGGCACCGACATCCCGGGCACGCCGGCCAGGTTGCCCGTGCACGTGAAGATGTCGTTCAGGTACATCTCGTACGGATCCGATTTCGCGCCGATCTCGAACGCCGGCGACGGCGTGGTGGGCGTGAAGATGACGTCGATGCCCGACGCGAACGCCCGCCGGAAATCGTCGGTGATGCACGCGCGCACCTCCTGCGCCTTCTTGTAGTACGCGTCGTAGTAGCCCGCCGACAGCACGTAGGTGCCGAGGAGAATGCGGCGCGTGACCTCGGGCCCGAAGCCGCGCGACCGTGTGCGTTCGTACATCGCGCGCAGTCCATCGTCGCCGGTCACCCGGAGTCCGTAGCGGACGCCATCGAACCGCGCGAGGTTGGACGACGCTTCGGCCGGCGCGACGATGTAATAGACCGGAATCGCGAGATCGGTGTGCGGCAGCGAGATGTCGCGCACCTGGGCGCCCTGCGCGCGCAACGCATCGAGGGCGCGGTCGCACAGCGCCGCGACGCGCGGATCGAGCGATGCCGGGAAATATTCGACGGGACGTCCGATTGTGACGCCGCGCATCGAGCGCGCGGCGCCCTCGCGATAGCGCGGCACGGGGCGGTCGGCGCTGGTGGAATCGCAGGGGTCGCGGCCGGCGATCACTTCCATGCCTAACGCAGCATCGTCCACCGTGCGGCCCAGCACGCCCACCTGGTCGAGCGACGACGCGAACGCGACGAGCCCGAACCGGCTCACGCGCCCGTACGTGGGTTTCACGCCGACCACGCCGCAGAACGCCGCCGGCTGCCGGACGGAGCCGCCGGTCTCCGAGCCTAACGCAATGCGGGCGATGCCCGCCGCCACCGCCGCCGCCGACCCGCCGGACGATCCACCGGGCACACGGCGCGTGTCGATCGGGTTGCGCACCGGGCCGTACGCGCTGTTCTCATTGGATGAGCCCATCGCGAACTCGTCGCAGTTGGTCTTGCACAGCACCACCGAGCCGGCCGCGCGCAAGCGTGACACCACGGTCGCCTCGTACGGGCTCACGTACCCCTCGAGGATGCGCGACCCGCAGGTGGTCGGCAGGTCGAACGTCGCGATGTTGTCCTTGACCGCGACCGGCCACCCCGCGAGCGGGGCTCGCTCGGCGCGCGCGTCCACCGCGCGCGCCTCTGCGAGCGCCCGCTCGCGGTCGGACCACAGCACGCAATTGAGGCCGTCCGCGCCCGCGCGGACGGCCTCCATGCGCGCGAACGATGCCGTCACCGCCTCGACCGCCGTGAGCTCCGTCACGACGCGTCGCTCGTGTCTTCGTGCGTCGCGAGCCGCGGCACGAGGAAGAATCCGTCGCGCATCGCGGGCGCCATCTCGTCGAGCCGCCGGTGCATCTCGAACCGCGGCCCCGCATCGGGTCTGAGCGGCAACGCCTCGTTGCCCTCCTGCGCCGTCGTCTCGACGTGCCGCGTGTCCACCTGCTGCAGCACTTCCATGTGCCCGAGGATCGCGTTGAGCTGCGCCACGAGCTCGGTCATCCGATCGTCGGCAATCGCGAGGCGGGCGAGCCCCGCGATGTGGGCGACATCATCACGTGTGACAGCCATCGATCACTCCCAATCGCGCTCGAGTCCGGCGTAGGCAACGACGAGACGCTTGCGACCCACCTCTTCGTCGTCGAAATCCACGGTCACTTTGGTTTCTCGTCCCGTTCCGCTCAGCTCCATCACCGTGCCCGAGCCAAAGCGCGGGTGCCGCACGCGCTCCCCTTTCACGAAGCGCGGCGCGTCCTGCGACGCGTCGATGTCCGGATCCCACCGCGACGACCGCCTAACCACGGGCTCGCCCGGGCGGCGCATCGCCGCCGACTGCGGCAGCACGGCGCGGCCCGTCGCCCGCAGCCGAATGGTGGCGCGCTGCTCGACGAGCGACTCGGGGATGCTGCGCAGAAAGCTCGACGGCACCGACGGCATCGTTTCACCGTTCCGCCGCCGGCTCCGCGCGTGCGAGAGGAACAGCTTGCGTTTCGCCCGGGTGATGCCCACGTAGAAGAGCCGCCGCTCCTCCTCCATCTCGTTAGGCGCGTCGTGCGCGCGCGAGAGCGGGAACAGCCCCTCCTCGAGCCCCGTGATGAACACGAGCGGGAACTCGAGGCCCTTTGCATTGTGCAGCGTCATCAGCGTCACGGCGTCGGCGTCCGCGCTCTGGCGGTCGAAGTCCGTGACGAGCATGGCGCGCTGCAGAAAGTGATCGAGCGGCGTGAGACCCAATTCCCCGCCCTCGTCGATCACCGTCTCCGCCGCGCCGGTGATGAGCTCGCGCACGTTGTCCAACCGATCGAGGCCTTCCTTGCCCTCGGCGCGGAGCACGTCCTCGAAGCGAATGTCCTCGATGAGCCGCAGCAGCAATTCGTCGACGGCCGAGTCGGCGGCGCGCTCGCGATGGCGCGTGATGAGGGCGGCGAACCCGTGGAGCGCCGTGCGCGCCGCGGGCCGCAGGCCCTCCTGCAAATCGGGGCGCGCCGCCGCCGCCAGGAGCGGAATACCCGCCGTACGGGCGCGCTCGGCCAACTGCTCGATGGTCGTTTCGCCTAACCCGCGCTTGGGCACGGCCACCGCCCGCCGGAACGCTTCATCGTCGGCCGGGTTGGCGATGAGCTTGAGGTAGCTCACGAGATCGCGAATCTCGCGCCGGTCGTAGAACCGGACCGCGCCCACGAGGCGATACGGAATCGCGCGCAGCCGGAACGCCTCCTCGAGCGAGCGGCTCTGCGCGTTGGTGCGGTACAGCACGGCGATGTCGCGTAGGCTAAGGGTCTCGTCGGCGGCGCGTCGCGAGAGCAGCTCGGTGGTCACGAACTCCGCTTCGTCGCGCTCGTCGAGACTGCCCACGAGCGTCACGGTCTCGCCGGCGCCGCGCGTGGCGCGCAACGTCTTGCCGCGGCGGCTCGTGTTGGCGCTGATCACGACGTTCGCCACCTCGAGCACCTGCGGCGTGGAGCGATAATTCTCCTCGAGGCGCACGACCCGCGCCGCCGGAAAATCCTTCTCGAAGTCGAGAATGTTGCGGATGTCGGCGCCGCGCCAGCCGTAGATGCTCTGGTCGTCGTCGCCCACCACGAGCACGTTGCCGTGCTCTCCGCCTAACAGAGAGATCAGCCGGTACTGCGCGCGGTTGGTGTCCTGATATTCGTCCACCAGAATGAACTGGAAGCGGCGGCGGTACTCGGCCAGGCGGTCGGGGTTCTGCTCGAGCATGCGCACCGGCAGCACCAGCAGATCGTCGAAGTCCGCGGCGTTCGCTTCGCGCAGCGCGCGCTCGAGCAGCGGATAGACCACGGCCGCGGCGCGCTCCACCGGGTGCAGCGCGTGCGCCGCGTACTCCTCGGGCGTCACGAGCGCGTTCTTGGCGTCGGAAATCTCGGCGCGCAGCGCCTTGGGCGCCCATTCCTTGGTGGAGATGCGCGCCTGCTCCATCACGCGCCTAACGACTGCCAGACTGTCGTCCTCGTCGTAGATGGTGAAGCTGGCCGTGCGGCCCACGAGCGGCGCATCGCGGCGCAGCATGCGCGCCCCGATCGCATGGAACGTCCCCGCCCACATCCCCTCGGGCTCGGCGCCTAACAGACGAGCGACGCGCTCGCGCATCTCGCCCGCCGCCTTGTTGGTGAACGTGACCGCGAGGATGTGCCGCGGATCCACGCCGTGGTGCTCGATGAGACGCGCGATGCGCGTGGTGAGGACGCGCGTTTTCCCCGAGCCCGCACCGGCGAGCACGAGTATCGGTCCCTCGAAGTGCATGACGGCCTCGCGTTGCGCGTCGTTGAGCGAGGCCAGGACGTCCGGCGAGATGGCGGTGCGGCTCATCCCTCAAGTATAACGTCGAACGTCGCTCCTTTCTCCGACGGCGCGAGCACCAGGCGTCCTCCATGATTCTCTTCGACGATGCGCTTGGCCAACGAGAGGCCAATGCCCCACCCCGACTGCTTCGTCGAGTAGCCCGGCTCGAAGATGCGCGTGCGCAGCTCGCGCGGCACGCCCGGTCCGTCGTCGGCCACGCGCACGCGCACGCGGTCGGGATCGAGTCGCTTGGTGGTCATGTACAGGCGGCCGCCGCGTCCCGCGAGCGCATCGAGGCCGTTCTTCACCAATACCTCGAGCGCCCACTCGAGCAGCACCTCGTCGCCTTCGATCACGATCGGTTCGTTCGCGCGCGACGCCACGAGTGTCACCGCGTGCGCCAGCGTGGGCACGCGCGCCTGGAAGTACGCGCCGACGCGCACCACGAGATCGCCCAGGTCCAGCTTGTCGCGCCGCGGCGGACGCCCGATGCGCTCGAATCGGTGCGACACGCGCTCGAGCCGCTCGAGGTCTGCTTCCATGTGCCGCGCCGCGGACGCCGACACGTCGTCATCCGCGTGGTCGCGCAGCAGCTCGACCCATCCGCTCAGACTCGAGAGCGGCGTCGCCAGCTGGTGCGCCGACTCGCGCGCCATGCCCGCCCACACGCGCTCGCGATCGGCGCGGCTCCGGGTGCGCAGCACGTACACGATCGCGGCTCCCGTTAGGACGAGCAGCGATGCCAGGAGCAGCGGAATGAACCGCAAGCTCGTGATGAGCACGCTGTCGCCGAAATGCACCTTGCCGATCCCCGGCTCAATGACCGGCGAGTTCTGCCTGTCGAGCGACACGACGTACGCCCGGACGCGCGGATCCGTGAGCGGCGCCGAGAATGGCAGGTTGACCGCGGCCGTCGGCATGCCCGATGTGTCGGTGATGACGACGGGCACACCGAGCTCGTTGATCTGCTGCGAGAGCGCGAGCAGCGCCGTGTTGCCCGATTCTTCGGTGGGATCGGTGAGCGCCTGGTACACCCGCGCGTACATGGCGCCGTATCGGCCCGCGTCGCGGCGCAGCTCGCCCACGACGCGTCGCGAGTACACGATGTACGCGCCAAGGAGGACCGCGAGCAGTCCTCCGAGCAGGATGACCGTCGCGCTGCGCCGCATGGGCTTTAGCCTAACGTATCCGCGCCCAGATAAGGACGCAGCGCGTCCGGTACGGCCACGGTGCCGTCGGCACGCTGGTGATGCTCCAGTAAAGCAATGATGGTGCGCGGAAACGCGAGGCCCGATCCGTTGAGCGTGTGCACGAAACGCGGCTTTTCGCCTGGCCCGGGACGATAGCGAATGTTCGCGCGCCGCGCCTGGAAGTCCGCGAAGGTGGAACACGACGAGACCTCGAGCCATGCACCGACGCCGGGCGCCCACACCTCGAGGTCGTACGTCTTCGCGCTCGAGAATCCGGTGTCACCCGCGGCGAGCAGCTTCACCCGATACGGCAGCTCCAGCTTGCGCAGCGCCGTTTCGGCGTGCGACGTGAGCAACTCGAGCTGCGCTTCCGAATCCTCCGGCGTCGCGTAGCGCACGAGCTCGACCTTGTCGAACTGGTGGACGCGAATGAGCCCGCGCGTGTCCTTGCCGTGCGCGCCGGCTTCGCGCCGAAAGCACTGCGAGTAGGCGGTGAGCGCCATCGGGAGGTCGCCCGCGTCCAGCACTTCGTCGCGGTAGAGATTCGTCACCGGCACTTCCGCCGTCGGGATCAGGAAGAAATCGTCGGCGGTGACGTACGCGTCCTCCTCGAATTTGGGCAGTTGCCCCGTGCCGGTCATCGAGCGCCGGTTGACGAGCGACGGCACCCAGATTTCCTCGTAGCCGTGTTCGCGCGTGGCCAGGTCGAGGAAGAACGCGATGAGCGCGCGCACGAGTCGCGCGCCGCCGCGGCGGAACACGATGAAGCCCGAGCCCGCGATCTTGGCGCCGCGCGGTAAATCGAGGATGCCTAACTGTTCGCCCACTTCCCAGTGCGGGCGGACGCCGTCGTGCGCGCGCGGCTCGCCCCAGCTGCGCAGCACGACGTTCGCGTCTTCGCCGCCTTCCGGCACGTCGGCCAACGGAATGTTCGGCAGCTCGTACTGCAGCTGCTCGAGCTCGGCGAACTGGGCGTCGTACGATTTCTGGAGCGCCGCGATCTCGTCGCCTAACGTACGCGTGCGCGCGATGACATCGGCCGCATCCTCGCCGGCGCGCTTGCGCCGCGCCACGTCCTGGCTCGCCGCGTTGCGCGCCGCCTGCTTCTCCTCGATCTGCGTGAGCAGATGGCGCCGTTCGCGATCGAGCTCCTCGGCCCGGTCGATCAGGGGCCCAAGGGTATCGAGCTTCCCGCGACGGCGCATTCCGTCGCGCAGCGCCGCGATGTTCTCGCGCAGCAGCTTCAGGTCGTGCACGTCAGAATGTGGGGCGGCCTTCCTTGAACGACCGGAATCCGCAATTCGGGTCGACCACGATCCGGAAATAAATCGTGTTGCCCGCGGGATTCGTGAACTCGTCGAAGGGCGTGTAGTTGATGCTGTCGATCACGATCTTCGAGTAGATGAACTGCTGCGATGTGACCAGCTGCACCGCGCACGCACTCGATTGCGCCTGCACGATCAGGATCGTGCCGGGCTTGAGCGGAACGATCGTGCTGTCGTTGTACGGGACGTTCGGCGCGGACGCGATCGCTTCGAATGCCTGCGTCGAGTCGACGACGAATCCGGCGTTGCCGAACGACGCGACGGCTTTGGGCGGCAGCGCGTACGCTTGGAGATTGCCGGTGCTGTCCGGACGGATGTCGAACACGATGTCGTAGTGCGTGGTGGGACTCGTCGTGACGAGCTGCGGGCCGAACGTGTTGAGTGCGGTCGGTCCGTTCGTGGGTGCTTCAGTGAGTCCATAGACGGCCAACGTGTCGAAGATCACGTCGGTGTTGGCCGTGACGGCAAACGGATTGCCGCACGCCGCCGCCGCGAGCACGGCAAGGGCGCCAAAGGTCAGGACCAGCGGTCTGGCCGGCATGTGGCTGCGCAATTGGAAGCGATGCATCGTTCGGGTGGATGGCACAACGATACCGACGCGGCATGACGGTTTCAAGTTATTCTCCGTGCTTGACTTCACTGTCGTCCGGGTCTAGCTTCGCAGCACTCGAAGCCGGAGTGTTGATGCCCACGATTCGCGATCTGGTGGCTGCACTGCGCCAACGCGATGGTGTCGAGGCGGCCGTCGTGTTGGGTCGCGACGGATTGCTCATCGACAGCCAGACCGAACCCACCGTGGACGCGGAGCGCGTCGCGGCCCTCATACCGTCGATCGTCGCCGCCGCCGACGAATATGGTTCGCACGACCAACGCGGCGCGCTCACCACCGCCGTGCTCGAGTTCGCGCAAGGCATCGCGATCATCTCGGTGCTGTCGAACGACGCGATTCTCGTCGTGCTCGCCAAGCCCAACACGAACCTCGCGCCCCTGCTCTTCGAGCTCAGGCGCAATCGCGAGAACATCGCCGCGCTTGTCTGAAATGACCGCCGAAGCCGAGCGGCTCCACGTACTAGTGGCGGACGACGAGCCGCACATCGGCCGAATCATCAAGATGAAGCTCGAGCAGGGGCCGTTTGCCGTCACGCTCGCCTACGACGGTAAGGAAGCGCTCGACGCACTCGCGCACGACAGCGACGTGGCGCTCGTGATGCTCGACCTCATGATGCCGCATCTCTCGGGTCTCGATGTGCTGGCGCGGATGCGCTCGGACACGCGATGGCAGCGCCTGCCGTGCATCATCCTGACCGCCGCCGGCCAGGAGCAGCATCACAGAGAAGCAATGGCACTCGGGGCGAGTGAGTTCCTCACGAAACCGTTCAGCCCCAAAAAGCTGTATGCACGCGCGGCGGATCTGCTCGGCGTGAGTGAAGACCAGGACGGTCCGCGCACCCGGGAGTCGAGGACGCCGGAGTCGTGAGCCGCTGGGCCGTGATTCTGGCCGGCGGTTCGGGCACGCGATTCTGGCCGCTCAGCACGCCCGAGCGACCGAAGCAGCTCCTCCCGCTGGCCACGAGCGAGCCGCTGCTCGTGGATGCCATCCGCCGGTTAGGCCCGCTCGTTCCCGTCGAGCGCACGCTCATCATCACGTCGGCGGCGCTGGCCAACGCCGTGCACGCCGTGGTGCCACAGATGCCGCGCGACAACATCGTCGGCGAGACGCGCGCCGCGGGTACGGGCCCTGCGCTCGCCTGGGCCGCGGCCGAGATCGCGCGTCGCGATGCCGACGATCCCGTGATGATCTGCGTGCACGCGGACTGGGCGATTCGCAGCGCAGACGGTTTTCGCGAGACGCTGTCGCGGGCGGCAGCCGTCGCGGAGCGGCACGGTGCGTTAGTCACGGTGGGCATCGTGCCCGAGCGTCCCGATCCCGGTTTCGGGTACATCCAGCCCGGCGAGCACGTGACCGGCGCGCGGCGCGTGGCGCGATTCGCGGAGAAGCCGGATCGAGAGACCGCGGTGCGCATGGTGGCCGACGGCTTTCTCTGGAACTCGGGGATTTTCGTCTGGCGCGCGCAGGATTTTCTTCGCGAGATCGATGCACACACGCCGGAAATCGCGTCCGCCTTACGGCACGCGTCGGGCGGCGACATGGCGGCGTTCTACGCGGCGGTGACGCCGGTGACCGTGGACGAGGGCGTGCTCGAGCGCAGCACGAACGTGCTCGTGATTCCCGGCGAATTCGGTTGGGACGACGTCGGCACCTGGGCGGCGCTCCGGCGCGTGCACGAGCGCGATGCGGCGGGCAACGCGGCGAGCGGCGACGTGCACCTGGTGCGCGCGCGCGACTGCGTGGTCTACGCCGAAGACCAAACGGTGGTGCTCTACGGCGTGGCGGACCTGGTGGTGATAGCGCGCGATGGCCTGACGGTGGTGACCACCACCGAAGGCGCGGCGGACCTCAAATCCCTCATCGACGCGCTGCCGCCGCACGTCCGGGACCGCCGATGACGGTCTTCTACCTCTACGACGACGCGCGCGCACGCACGTTCGCGCCGTTCGCGCTCACCCGTCCGTTAGGTGAGATGCGCGCCGGCGCGGAGCTCATCCGGCGCCGGTGGGAGATGGCGTTCGGCGCGCCGGCCGCGGGTGCCGTCACCGCACCGCACCTCGAGTGCTTCGACGAGCCCGGCGCGCCGCCGCCGGCCACCGGCTCCCTGCCCGCGCACGCGGTCCTCGTCAACAGCCGCTGCGTCGTTCCGTTAGGCTGGAAAGCGCGCGCCGGCGACGTGTGGACGTGCGGCGGCGAGATCGCCGCGGTGCGCCTCGCCCGCGACACCCCCGTGGCCGAGCTCGCGCACGGCGACGCGCCGCTCGAGTCGCTGGGCACCGTGGGCTCGCGCGTCGAGGCCATCACCGGCCGGTGGCTGTCCGCGGTGTGGAGCTTCATCGCCGACCTCCTCGCCCAACTGCGCGAAGACATCGCGGTGCTCGGCCCCCTCGCCACGGCCACCCAGCCCGAGGGCGCCATCGTCATCGGCGCGCACCAGATCTACGTCGAGCCGGACGCGGTGATCGAACCCGGTGCCTGCTTCGATGTGAGCGCCGGTCCGGTGCTCGTGCGCGGGGGAGCAGTCGTGCGCGCGTTCTCGCGCCTCGTGGGTCCGTGCGTCGTCGGCATCGGTGCGAGCGTGCTCGGCGATCGTGTGCACGGCTGCGCCATTGGCGACGGCGCGGTGGTCCGCGGCGAGCTCAGCGAAACGATCATTTTGGGCCAGGCCAACAAGTCGCACGACGGGTTCGTCGGCCACTCGTACCTGGGCCGCTGGGTGAACCTGGGCGCGGGCACGATCACGAGCAACCTCAAGAACACGTACGGCACCGTCCAGATGTGGACGCCTAACGGAGTGCAGGACACCGGTTTGCTCAAGCTGGGCACCATGTTCGGCGACCACGTGAAGACCGGCATCGGCCTCCGCCTCACCACGGGCAGCGTGGTGGGCGCGGGCAGCAACATCTACGGCAGCCGCATGCCACCCAAGGTCGTGCCGCCCTTCTCGTGGGGCGAGGCCGATGCGTTAGGCAGCTATCGCCTGGACAAGTTTCTCGAGACCACCGAGCGCGCCATGGCGCGGCGCAACGTCGCGTTGAGCGAGCGCGCGCGGCGCCAGCTCACCCTCGCGCACGCGCTCGCCGCGGGCGTCGCCGTATGAGAGCGTGGGCGCTCGGCACCGGCAGCTCGGGCAACGCGCTCGTCCTCGAGGCCGGCGACGGCCGCGTGCTCATCGACGCCGGTTTCCCGCCGCGCGAGATGGCGCGCCGGCTGCGCGCGCTGGAGATGGCGCCCGAATCGATCGAAGCGCTCGTCGTGACACACGAGCACCACGATCACGCGCGCGGTGCCATGTCGTGCGCGACCAAGTGGCACTGGCAGACGTACGCGAGCGGGGGCACGTGGCGATCGCTGCGTCCGCGCGCCCGCGCCGGCATTGCCTTCGTGAGCGGCGCCACGCTGGATCTGCGCACGATGTCCATCCGCACGGTGCGCGTGGCGCACGACGCCGCGGAACCGGTCGCGCTCGTGGCCACGGCGCGCGACACCGGCGAACGCGTGGGCGTGGTGTACGACGTCGGCCACGCGACCCGTTCGTTAGTCGACGCGCTCTCGGGGCTGGACGCGCTCGTGCTCGAGTCGAACCACGACGAAGGATGGCTGCGCGCCGGGCCGTATCCGCCGAGTGTGTGCGAGCGCATCGCGGGGCCGTTCGGGCATCTGAGCAACCGCGCCGCCGGCGCCGTCGCGGCAGCATGCGCCCACCGCGGCCTGACGAGCGTGGTGCTCGCGCATCTGAGCCAGCGCTGCAACAGTCCCGAGCTCGCGCACGCGGCAATGCGTGCCACGCTGAGCCGGACCGCGTTTCGGGGCCAAATCCGCGTGTCGCAACAAGATCATCCGGTCGCCATCCCGTTGGGCGACGAGCGGACGCGGCAGATGTCTTTCAACTGGTGATCTGGACGGCGAACCCGGTTGGTCGTACATTGGCGGCAACGACAAGCCGCCGGCCCGGGGTTTGGAAGAGAGACGTCACGCGCAAGGAGGAAGTCTATCGCGTGCGCTCGTACCACCGGGACCGGCGGCTTTTTGTGCTCCGGCACATCGTGCCCGCCGCTGTTCTCTCCAATTAGTACGCGCAGCCCGAAAAAGGGTTGCACTCGTTACAGACGTTGACAAACCTCGTACGTCACTGGGACGCGGCCCCGTCAAAGAGCATCGCGTACGCGCGGACGCGATCGAGATAATCGGCGGCCTCCACGCCGGCTGGTCCGAGCTCCGGCAAGTGCGAGGTCCACTGCGCGCCGTAGCGCGCGACGAGATCGTGGACCACGAGGTAGCCGCGGTTGTAGCTCACGATCACGAGATTCGCGAGCTGGTCGTCGTCCAGCGGTCGGCCGGCGTTGATCGCGTTGCGCGCAAAGGTGCCGTATCCGCCGGGCCACATGTTGGCGGTCCACTTGTACTCGAGCAGCCGCACCCACAGCACGGCGGCGCGCGCGCCTAACGCAGGATCGAACAGGTATTCCGTGCGCGACGTGAGCGCGCCGGCGGCGAGGAGCGAATCGATGGTGGCCGCGGAGGCGCCGGAATCGTGGACGGCGCGCGACCGCGGCCATCGGTGCACCTCGCGGCGCATCCAGGCGAAGCGGTCCGCGGTCGCCATCGCGCGGAGGTCGGTGTCGGCCGACGCGGTGAGCTGCGCGACGCCGAGTGCGGCAGCGGCGCTCACGGCCAACGAATCGCCGCCGCTCTCCTTGGCGAGGAGCGCGGCGGCGAAGCCGGGATCGATGCCTAACCGAGGGTCGCGGGCCCAGCGCGCGAGGTCCGGCGCGATGCGGCGCCACACGGCCTCGTAGCGCGCGGTGTCGGCCACGCGCGGGCTGCCGTTCGCGTTGCGGAGCGCGGTGGGTGGAACGTCGTGCAGCGAGACGCCCGGGTCGGCACGCACGTGCACCTGCGCGGCCGCCGGCTGCTGGGCGATGCCTAACGCAACGACCGCGACGGCCAGCGCGGCCCAACCAACCCGCGGACGCCGGTCACGGGAAGTCACTCGCGGCCGCGTCCGCCGACGACTGATCCCAGGTCACCGGTCCGATCCGGGTGGGCACGGTACCCGAAAGCGGCGCGGGTGGTGCGCTCACGTGCGCCAGCAAGTCCGGGAACCGCCAGCGCGATGTGGCCATGGTCCACACCCAAGAGCCTTGCTCGAGCACCGCGCCGCTCAGCCACAGGCGCACCGCGTCGTTGTCGGCGTCATAGTTGAACGTCGAGCGGTACACGGCGTTGGCATACGCCGGATAATCCAGGTGCGAGACGAGCGGTGTCGGATACGTCTGCCATGTCACTCCGTCCTGGCTGCGCGCGAAAAACAGATCGTCCGCCGCGCAACCGGCCGCGACCGGATAGGCGGCGATGAGCGCCCAGTATTCCTTCTTGCTCGGAATGTACTGCACGTCGAGGTGCCAGAGCACGTAGCCGTGCTGCGCGATGTGGACGGGCGATGGGTCGGTCCAGTGCACGCCGTCGAGCGACGTGCGGCGCTCGAGCACGGTGGACCGCGCCAGGCATCCGCCCTCAACCGCGTTCACGGACCACATGACGAACCTGTCGTCCGGCATGCGAACCACGGCGGGCGACACGATCGCGATGCCCTGCGCGGAGGCCACGGTCACGGGGTCCGACCAGTGCGCGCCGTCGGCGGTCGACCGCATCAGGATCGCATCGACGTTGTTCATCGTTAGGCGGTAGTACAGCCGCAGTCGATTCGTCAGCGGGTCGAACACCAGGTCCGGGTCGGAATTGTGCGCGGGCGACGGTGGCGGCGCGACGAGCGGATTGGTGACGTTGGGCGGCACCATCCAGCGGCGTGCATCGTCGGTGAAGAGCGACGGGTTCTCGAGGTTCGCGTTGCCGTTCGGGTACGGCGTGGCCGCGAGCCAGAACACGTGGCCCGCGAATCCGTTCGGAAAGACGGCCACGTCGGGGTGCACGAGCTGGCCCGAGCCATCATAGGTGGGCAGCGGGACGTTGCACACCACATCGAGACCGGTGCACACGGGCACCGGGGGCGCCGGCACTTCGTTAGGCGGAGGCGGCGGGGGCGGCGGGGGTGGATGCGGCGCCGCGGCGTCACTGCAGGCCGCCGCCGCCCAGATGGCGGCGGCGCCCGCGATGCACAGCTGCGCGCGGCGGGCAGCGGCGCCCGCACGAATGCGACCAACGTGATCGGCCATGATTCCCGGCGGTGGGATCTCTCGAAAAATCGCCGCATCTGAACGCAGGTTCCCCCGCGTGCGGCCCTTGCGGCGCATTTGACACGAAGCTGACACATGACGCGCGGATGATGGTCCGCGGCATGATCGCGTTCACGATCTGATACCCGCGGGCAGCCGGATTCCGTCACATCGGATATTGCGTTAGTCGGCGGTCGCCGCGAGGCGGTGCCGAACGTGGACACCGATACCCTGCCGCGCGTGATCGTCGGCGAACGTGGGACCTCGCTCCCTGGCGCTACAGAACACGTGACATTATTTTCTGTATTGTCCTTCACGGGGAGTCGGGCGGTGCGAATCAAAAGGCCGGCGGGAGCCGCCGTCACACCGGGCGCGGCGCGCGTTCGCAAGAACATGGACATGGATCCGGCCAAACTCGAGGCGGCGCGCTCCGTGTTAGGCGCCGCGTCCGACACCGAGACGGTCGACCTGGCGCTCGCCTTCGTCGCATCGCAGGGCCGCATGATGGCCGCACTGGAGGGCATGGCGGCCGACGGCGGCCTGAGCGACGTCTACACGGCGCCATCGCCCAGGCGCGTGGCGCGCCTGAGCGAGCGCCCGCGAAAGCGGTGATCGGCACCGGCGTCCTCGCCTAACGAACGGCCGTGGCGGCCTCGTACGCCATCGACACGAATCTGTACGTCGAGGCGGCGCGGGACCGCGTGTCGCGCGGCGCTCTCGCGCGCTTCTCGCTCCGCACCGGGCTCCGACTCCACCTCTGTGCGGTCGTGCTGATGGAGCTGCGCGCGGGAACCCGTTCCGACGTCCAACGGGACGGCGTCGATGCGCTCTACGCGGTCTTCGCCGATCGCGAGAGGCTCGTGGTGCCGTCCGCGAACGCCTACGCCCAGGCCGGGCGTGTGCTCGCGGATCTCGCCGAGCACGAAGGCTTCGCGCTGGCGTTGGCTCCCCGATCGTTCATCAACGACGTCCTCATCGCCGCGTCGTGCCGCGAGCACGATGTGGTGCTGGTGACGGCCAATCACCGCGATTTCACGGCGATCGGCCGCCACCTCCGCGGCTTTCGCTGTGTGAGCCCCTGGCCGTGAAGCGAAAACGGGGATCCGCTCGTCGCGGATCCCCGTTTTCGTTAGGCCTCTTGGCCCGGGCTCAGTACATGCCGCCCATGCCGCCGCCCGGCGCCGCGGGCGCCGCCGGCTTCTCTTCCTTCTTCTCGACGACGATCGCTTCCGTCGTCAGCAGGAGCCCCGCGATCGACGCCGAGTTCTGCAACGCCGTCCGGGTCACCTTGGTGGGATCGATGACGCCGGCCGCCATCAGATCCTCGTACGTGTCGGTGAGTGCGTTGTAGCCGAACTTGTCGTCCTTCGACCCGCGCACCTTCTCGAGCACGATCGAGCCCTCGCCACCCGCGTTGTGCACGATCATGCGGAGCGGCTCCTCGACGGCGCGCTTGATGATCTCGACGCCGATCTGCTCGTCCGTGTCGAGCTTGATGCCCTTGAGCGCACGCTGCGCACGAATGAGCGCGACGCCGCCGCCCGGCACGATGCCTTCCTCGACGGCCGCGCGCGTGGCGTGCAGCGCGTCCTCGACGCGGGCCTTCTTCTCCTTCATCTCGGACTCGGTCGCGGCACCGACGTTGATCACCGCGACGCCGCCCGCCAGCTTGGCCAGGCGCTCCTGCAGCTTCTCCTTGTCGTAATCGGACGTCGACTTGTCGATCGCGACGCGGATCTCGTTGATCCGGCCTTCGATCTTCTTCTCGTCGCCGGCGCCGTCGATGAGCGTGGTGTTGTCCTTGTCGATCACGATGCGCTTCGCGTGGCCCAAGTCGGAGAGCACGGCGTTCTCGAGCTTGAAGCCGACTTCCTCGCTCACGACCTGTCCGTTAGTCAGGACCGCGATGTCCTGCAGCATCGCCTTGCGGCGATCGCCGAAGCCGGGCGCCTTGACGCCGGCCACCTTGAGCGTGCCGCGGAGCTTGTTGACGACCAGCGTCGCCAACGCCTCGCCTTCGACATCTTCGGCGATGATGAGCAACGGCTTGCCCATCTGCGCGACCTTCTCGAGGACCGGGAGCAGGTCCTTCATCGAGGAGATCTTCTTGTCGTGGATGAGGATGTATGCATCCTCGAGCACCGCTTCCATCTTCTCCGGATCGGTGACGAAGTAGGGCGACAGGTATCCGCGGTCGAACTGCATGCCGTCGACCGTCTCGAGCGTCGTCTCCAGGCCGCGGGCTTCCTCGACCGTGATGACGCCGTCCTTGCCGACCTTCTCCATCGCCTCGGCGATCAAGTCGCCGATTTCCTTGTCGTTGTTCGCCGAGATCGTGCCGACCTGGGCGATTTCTTTCTTGCCGCTCGTGGGGACGCTCAACTTCTTGAGCTCATCCACGATCGCGGACACGGCGCGGTCGATGCCGCGCTTGATGGCCATCGGGTTGGCGCCGGCCGTGACGTTCTTGAGGCCTTCGCGAAAGACGGCCTGCGCGAGCACGGTGGCGGTGGTGGTGCCATCGCCGGCCAAGTCGGAAGTCTTGGTGGCGACTTCCTTGACCATCTGCGCGCCCATGTTCTCGAGCGGATCGGCGAGCTCGACTTCCTTCGCGACCGTGACACCGTCCTTGGTGACGGTGGGGGCGCCGAATTTCTTGTCGATGACGACGTTCCGTCCCTTGGGGCCGAGCGTGACCTTCACCGCTTCGGCCAACTGATCGACGCCGCGCTTGAGCGCCGCGCGCGCATCAGTATCGAAATGCAGTTCTTTGGCAGCCATAGTTCCAGTAGGTGAAAGAATCCGATCTGTGAATTGGTGCCCGCGCCTACGTCAGGCGATGGGCGACCGTTAGGAGATCACCGCGAGGACGTCCGATTCGCGGAGAATCAGGTACTGCTCGCCATCGATGGTGACCTCGGTGCCGCTGTACTTTCCGTACAGGACCTTATCACCGACTTTCACATCCATCGGGACGCGCTTGTCTTTCTCGAAGCGGCCCGGACCGACGGCGACGATTTCGCCCTGCTGGGGCTTTTCCTTCGCCGTGTCGGGGATGTAGAGGCCGCCGCGCATCTGCTCCGATTCCTCGAGAGCCTTCACGACGACGCGATCGGCCAGCGGATTCACCTTCACCGCCGTGGCACTTTTGGTGGCCATAGGTCGCCTCCCTCCTCCAGTATGGGTTGCACGAATGCTCGTCTGAGCGGTGTTAGCACTCTCAAGTGGTGAGTGCTAGACGCATCAAAGATAATGCGCCCCGCAACGAGGTCAATCCGCCAATGCAGCGCCCGTGCCGGCTAAGTTAGCCAAAATGAACGAGTTATGACTGCCAATAAGGCGGACCAGTCAGGCGCATCGCGCCAGACTGACAAGGATCTCGGGAAGCCTCGCTGTCGCTCGCTTGGGGAAGCGCTGCGCTTGGGGAAGTGGGGAAGCGGCGGGCTACGCACGCCTTGGGGAGAGGAAGAACATCAACCTCCTCGCTTGGAGAGTGCAGTGCCTCATGCGCGCGCCGTACTCAATCTGCGGGGACCATTGATGTCGTTCCTCACCCCAAGGCGTGCGTAGCCCGCCGCTTCCCCATTTCCCTAAGCGTTAGCGCTTCCCCAAGCGAGCGACAGCGAGCGCTTCCCCTTCCGTTAGTCAGTCGGATTCGCGCGCCGCGAGCAGCTCGTGCGCCAGTCGCAGGCCCTCGAGCGTGAGGTAGGGCTCCACCAAGTCGACCTCAGTGCACAATGGCGCGAGCAGCTCCGCGAGTCCGCCCGTCGCGATCACCATCGGCACTCTCGGCGACGGCCACTCGGCTTTGATGCGGCGCACGATCCCATCGATCGCATCCACCGAACCGAACATCACACCGGCGCGGATACAGTCCTCGGTCCGCTTGCCGATCGCCCGCGCGGGAGCGGCGAGCTCGGTGGCGGGCAGCTTGGACGTGCGGCGAATGAGCGTGTCCAACGACGTGCGCACGCCGGGGGCGATCACGCCGCCCAGGAACACCCCATCGGCCGTGATGCAGTCGTACGTCGTGGCGGTGCCCAAGTCGACCACGATGGTATCCGTGTGGTGGATGCGGCTCGCGGCGAGCGTATTGATGATGCGGTCGGCGCCGACGGTGAGCGGCTCGTCGACATCGAGGACGATGGGCAGCGGCGAGCGGGCATCGATCACGACGGCCGTCGCGTCCAACCAGGTTAGGCAGGCCTCCGCGAGCGGGCCGGTGACGGGCGGGACGACGGAGCCGATCGCGGCGCCCGTCACGCTCGACGGCGCAATGTCGCGCGACCGCAAGAGACCCGTGAGCTCGAGGCCGATCTCGTCCGGCGTGCGCGACGCGTCGGTCATCACGCGCCAATGCGCGGCGAGTGTGCGGCCGTCGAACACGCCGATGGTGGTTTCGGTGTTGCCCACATCGAACACGAGTATCACGCGTCCTCCTCGAACACGAGAGAGCCGGACCGGCACGTCACGTCGCCCACCGCGGTCGTGACGAGCAGCGAGCCGCGCGCATCGATCCCCTGGACCACGCCGGGCGCCGGCAGCCGGCAGGCGCGGCCGCGCGCCATGTCCCGTTGGGCGTAGTCCTCGAGCTCCTGGGCCGAGAGCGCGCCGCGCGCCGAGGCCGCGGCGCGGATCGCGGGCACGATCGCCTCGAGCACGGGCACGCGCGAGGCGTCGGCGCGGAGCGCTTTCGCGTTAGGCACGTCGGGCGGGAGGCGCACGTTGATCCCGACGCCCACGGCCACCCACTCGATGCGCTGGTCGCGCCACCGCGACTCGACCAGGATCCCGCACACCTTCCCCGCCCCGACGAAGAGGTCGTTGGGCCACTTGAGCCGCACCGGGGACTCGGCGAAGCGGTCGAGCGCGTGCGCGGCGCCGATGCCTAACCGAATCGCCATCACCTCCGTGGCCGTGGGATCGCTCGGCCGCTCGAGCATCGTGAGCCAGATGCCGCTGCCGGCGATCGACGTCCAGCGCCGCCCTTCCCGCCCGCGGCCCGCCGTCTGCCGCTCCGCCACCACGAGCGAGCCGGCCGGCGCGCCCTCTTCGCCCAACACGTGCGCCACATCCAACGTCGACGTCACACTGTCGTACACCTCGACGCGCGGCAGATCGAGCAACGCCCTGAGCTCGTCGGCGCCGCAGCCGTCGTAGGTCGCATCAGCCACGATAATGCACGATGAGGAGAACGGCCACGCCGGCAAGCACGCGATAGAGCGCGAACACCCCATAGCTGCGCTTCGTGACATAGCGCAGCAGCGCCGCAATCGCGAGCCAGCCGCTGATCGCGGACGCGACCACGCCGGCGACGAGCGGCGCGCTCAGCCCCTGCTCGTGCAGCACGTGCGGCACCTTGAGGATGGCGGCGGCGGCGATGATCGGCATGCTCATGAGAAAGCTGAACACGGCGGCACTCTCGCGATCGAAGCGGTCGGCGAGGCCGGCCGTGATCGTCGATCCGGAGCGCGACACGCCGGGAATGAGCGCGAAGATCTGCGCGATGCCGATGAGCAGCGCGTCGCCGGCTTTCATGTCCGACAGCGAGCGCACTTCGCGCGCGCCGCGGTCGGCGAGCCAGAGTAGAATGCCCAAAATGATCATCGCCCACGCAATCAAGGCGGGCGCCCGGAATGTGGTCTCCGCGTACTTGTCGAGCAGTAATCCGGCGATGCCGCCCGGAATCGTCGCGATCACGAGCAGCACCACACGCTGCTGCGATTCGGTTGCCACCTTGCGTGTCGTCACGATCTCCCACGCAGCCCGAATGAGGCGGATCCACTCCGCGCGAAAGTACGCGAGCACGGCAACCAGCGTACCCGTGTGCAGCGCGACGTCGAATGACAGACCCGGCTCCGGCCAGTGCAACAACCATGGGGTGAGGGCGAGGTGTGCCGAGCTGCTGATGGGAAGAAATTCCGACAAGCCTTGGATGATGCCGAGGGCGATCGCTTGGAAGAGCGTCATGAAGGTCGAGCGCGGGAGGAGAGCGTCAGGGACGGGCCGTTAGGAATGCGGCCATGGCGCACACCATGGCGAGCTTGAAGACGAGCGGGCTGCCGCGGTGGCCACGAACGGCGATGCCCACGGCGAAGAGGACGAGCGCAGCGGCGGGAACGGCAGCGGCCGCGAACAGGGGACGCGCACGCGCGAACGGAACCAACAACAACAGAAACGCGAGCGACGCAACCGACAGCACGGCGACCGCTACCGACGCGCCCGCGCTCACCGGCAGCGTGCGTCGCGAGGCGGCGTCTGCGGGCGCGTCCTCGAGATCTTTGGCGACTTCGCGGGCGAGGTGCAACGGGACCGCGATCATCACGAGCACGACGGCCGCGCGTGGACGACCCACCACCCAGGCACCGTAGAGAAACGGCAGCGATGCGAGCAGCGCCACCACCACGTTGCCCAACAGGCCGGTGCGTTTGATCCACGGGCTGTACGCGAACATGAACGCCACCACGATCACGCTGAGCGCACCGAGCCCGGGGGACGCCGCCGCCTCGAGTGCCACGCCCATCACGCCCGACACGGCCGCGATGTATCGTGCGGCGCCGGCGGACACGAGTCCGGATGGCAACGGACGCGCGGGGTGCGCGACGCGATCGATCTCGATGTCGGCGAGGTCGTTCCAGACGTTGGCCGTGACGGTGAGACACGCGGCGCCGCCCGCGGCGAGCGCGATCGCCGCCGCCGGTCCCCAGCCCACCCACCAGGCGCCGAACGCCACGCCTGACGCCGCGAGCACGACGTTAGGCCAGCGCGCCAGCCGCAACAGCGCGTCAACCGAGCGTACGCTCATAGAACGCTTCGTAGCGGGCCACCATCTCGTCGCGGGAGAAGCGGCGGCGCGCATCGGCGGCCGCGGCGGCACTCATGCGCTCCCAGCGAGCACGATCGCCAAGAATGTCGAGCGACGCGGCGGACATGCCGTCCACATCGCCAGCCTCGCGGAGCACGCCGGTGACGCCATCGGTCACCACTTCGGGAATTCCGCCGACCCGCGATGCCACCACGGGCACGCCGCACGCGAGCGCTTCGAGGGCGCTCAATCCGAACGACTCGCTCTGACTGGGCAGCAGGAACAGATCGGCGCTCGCGAGCAGCGGCGCCACCACGTCGATCTTGCCGAGGAAATACGTATCGTCCTGCACGCCGAGGTCGCGCGCTTCCTGCTCGGCCGACGTGCGCTCGGGTCCATCGCCGACCATCACGAGCACCGCGGGCCGCTCCGCGCGCACCCTGGCGAAGATGCGCACGATGTCGCGCACGCGTTTCACCGGACGGAAGTTCGACACGTGCATGATCACCGCGCGATCGCCGTTGCTGCCTAACTGTTCGCGCAGCAGCGGGCTGTGCGCGCTGCGATCGTACAGCTCCGGATCCACGAAGTTGTGGATCACTTCCACGGCGCAGCCGGTGCACCCGAACGCGTTGTACGTCTCGCGCTTGAGGAACTGCGACACGGCCGTGAGACCGTCGGAGCGCTCGATGGAAAACTTGGTGAGGGTCTGGAACGACGGGTCTTGCCCAACGAGCGTGATGTCGGTGCCGTGCAGCGTGGTGATGATGCGGACGTCGATGTCATCGCTCTCCAACATCTCCTTGGCGATCCACGCGCTCGTGGCGTGCGGGATGGCGTAGTGCGCGTGGAGAATGTCGAGCCGGTGTTCGCGCACCACTTCGTGCATGCGCACCGCGAGCGCGAGATCGTACGGTGGATACTCGAACAACGGATAGCGGACCACGTCGACTTCGTGGAAGAAGATCCGCGGGAGGAACGCGGGCAGACGAAAGGGATGCTGGTACGTGATGAAGTGCACTTCGTGCCCGCGCTCGGCGAGCGCGATACCGAGATCGGTGGCGACGGCGCCGGAGCCCCCGTAGGTCGGATAGCAGGTGATGCCGATCTTCATCCCATCCCCTCACGTGTGTCGTTCCACCACTCGAGCGCGCGATCGAGCGCATCGGGCTCGCGAGGATCGATGCGCGTCACGTCGGCCGGCGGCAGCTGGTTGCGCATCCACGTGCGTTGGCGCTTCGCGTACTGGCGCGTCGCGATCAGGATTTCCTCGCGCGCCTCGGATCGGCGAATATCGCCGCGCGCCAGCGAACGAACAGTTGCGTAGCCTGTTGCGTTCCACGCCGGCGCCGTCGCCGGAATGCGTGCGTCGAGCGCCCGGGCCTCCTCGATCCAACCGGCATCGAGCATCTGATCCAGTCGCGCCACGAGGCTCGCGCCCAGGGCGGGACCAGGATCGACTACAAGATATCGCGCGTGTCGCGGCTCCGCGCCCGGCGCGATCCGGTGCCAACGCGAGAGCGGAGTGCCGGTGAGCACGGCGACTTCGATAGCGCGCTCGAGTTGGGCACGGCCGAGTCCGGCACGCTCGGGGTCCAGTGCGAGACACCACCGCTGCAACTCGCCGAGCGTGAGGGTGCGGAGGTTGGCAGCGATGGCGCGGCGTTTGTGCGCATCGAGTTCCGGCTCGACGAAGAGCGGCGTGGTGAGCGCGTGGATGTAGAAGCCGGTACCGCCGACGATCGCGGGCTCGCGTCCCATGCGGAGCACCTCGTCCATCCAGCGCACGGCATCGGCGGCCCACGCAGCCGCGGAGTAGCGCGTGTCCGGCTCGATGACGTCGAGACCGAGGTGCGGGACACACGCGCGCTCGGCGGCGGTCGGCTTGGCGGTGCCGATGTCGAAGCCGCGGTAGATCTGGCGCGAGTCCGCGCTCACGATGCCTAACGGAACGCGACGCGCGAGGGCCAGCGCGAGCGCGCTCTTGCCCGCGCCCGTTGGGCCGGTGATGACGCGAAGCCTAACGTCTGCCAAAGCGGCGCTCGAGCTCGTCCCACGACAACTGCACGATGGTCGACCGGCCGTGCACGTCGTGCGCGGGCAGGGTGGTGCGCGCGAGCGCCGTGTAGAGCGCGCGCATCTCGTCGGGCGAGAGCGGGTCGCCGGCTTTGATCGCGGCCTTGCACGCGAGCGTCGCGGCGAGGTGCTCGTGGCGCGACGCGGCCGACGGCAGCCGGTCGCCCGTGAGCGCGGCGAGCGTGTCGCGCAGGCAACGCGGCGCATCGAAGCGCGGGTGCGGCATGGGGACGGCGCTCACGATGAGCGTGTGTCCGCCGAATCCTTCGATCTCGAAGCCGAGCCGCTCGAACAGCTCGCGATGCTCATCGAACGCGTCGCCCTCCGCGGGTCCGAGATGGAGCGTGATCGGAAACAGCAATCGCTGCGACGGCGCTTCGCCGCGATCGAGTGTGCGCACGAACCGCTCGTACAGCACCCGCTCGTGGGCCGAGTGCTGGTCGATGAGCACAATGCCGTCATCGTGCTCGAAGGTGATGTAGGTGCGGCGCAATTGCATGAGCGGCGGCACCGGCAGCGGCTCCGCCCGGGCCTCGGCGGCATCGAGCGTCGCCGTCGCTGCGTTCGGCGCGAGCGGCGCCGCGTCGGGTGCCGCGACAGGCTGCCGCAGCACCTCGCGATCCACGGCCGGCGGCAGGGCGAGCTCGCCGGGCCACGACACGGGCCGGCCGCCGAACGTCGCCGCGCTCGCGCCCGTGCCGAGCGCGCGCCTAACGGCGTGCTCCACGGCGCGCTCGGTGGTCCAGCGGTCGCGGAACCGCACTTCGGCCTTCGTCGGATGGACGTTCACGTCGAGCGAATCGGTGGGCACCGTGAGCTCGAGCAGCAGCGTGGGACGAAGGCCCGCGGGGATCGTCGACCGGTACGCCGCTTCGGCTGCGCGCACGAGTCCCGCGTCGCGAATGGCGCGGCCGTTCACCGACAGAAAGAGCCGCCGGCTCGCCGTGCCGACATCCGCCGGACGCTCGACGAGTCCGGAGACGTGGATCTCCCCGCTCACGTCCTCGACATCGACGAGGCGCTCGGCGAACGACGCGCCCCACAGCGCGCCGACGCGCGCGCGCAGGGAGGGTGCGGGCGGCAGGCCTAACGCAGCGCGGCCGTCGTGCGTGGCCGTGACGCGCACGTCGCGGCGCGTGAGCGCGAGCAGCGTGAGCACGTCCACGATGCCGCGCCACTCCGAGCGCGCCGACCGCAGGAAGCGCTGGCGCGCGGGCGCGTTGTAGAACAGGCGCTCCACGGTCACGGACGTGCCGCGGCGGCGCGCCGCGTCGGTCACGTTAGGCGGAGTTCCGCCCGCGGTCGTGATGCGCGTGCCGCGACCGTCGGCCGCGGCCGTGTCGATCTCGAGGCGCGAAACCGACGCGATCGCCGGCAGGGCCTCCCCGCGGAACCCGAAGCTCGCCACACCCACCAGGTCGGCCGAGTGACGGATCTTGGATGTCGCGTGGCGCGCGAGCGCGAGCACGGCGTCGCTGCGCTCCATACCGCAGCCGTCGTCGGCTACACGAATTTTCGCGCGGCCGCCATCCTCGCACGCGACGTCGATGAATTGCGCGCCGGCGTCCAGCGCGTTCTCGACCAGCTCTTTCACGACAGACGCGGGCCGTTCGACCACCTCGCCCGCGGCGATCTGATCGACCACCGTGTTGTCGAGGATGGTGATGCGCGGCATGCCCGGAAAGCTACGAGCGCCGCGGGAAGAGCGTCAATCGCGAGCGAGCGACGTGAGGTCGTCGGATTCCGCCCAGCCGTGTCGGCCACCGTCGGTGAGCACACGCGACCACGGGCCCTCGCGTTCCACGACACGCGCGATCTCGCCCGGACGCAGCGTGGTCGAGCGGTCCGACGCGAGCGCGGGCAGCTCGTGGAGCGGCGCGTCCTGCGTCACCACCACGAGATCGCGGCCCGCGAGACGCGCATCGACGGACGCCACGACCGCGCCCATCGCGACGGCGACCGCCAACGCGCCGACGATGAGCGGACGCGAACCGGCCGATGCGCGGCGCCGCGCGATGTTCCACGCGAGCGCGACCCACGCGACGACCCAGAGCGCCGCGGCGACGAGTGCGATCGGGGCCGGCGGAATCGCGGGCACCGAGCCGAGTCCGCTCGCGGCGCCCAACATCTCGAGGCGGTC
>DATEKK010000073.1:0-2717 GCA_035277485.1 Gemmatimonadaceae bacterium | reverse complement strand
GCCGACGAGCGCAACCGCATCCCGATGGGCATGCGGTGTCTGTTGGTTGAGCATGACACGGGTCTCGTGTTGATCGACACCGGCGCCGGCAACAAGGAAGACGCCAAGTTCTACACCATCTACGGGATCGAGAACGCCGGGACCACGGGTCCGACTGCGCTCGAGGATGGCATCCGCGCCGCGGGGCATCGTCCGGAAGACGTGTCGATCGTGATCAACACGCACCTGCACTTCGACCACGCCGGCGGCAACACGTATCGCGACGCGGGCGGCGCGATTCGCGCGTCGATGCCTAACGCACGATACGTGGTGCAGCGCGGCGAACACCACTTCGCGACGCACCTGAACGAGCGGACCGCGGCCAGCTACTTCGCGCACAACTTCGAGCCGATCCGTGAGGCCGGCCGTCTCGATCTGGTGGAAGGCGAGCGCGAGATTGTCCCGGGGATCACGGTGCTTCCGACGCCGGGTCACGTGCCGTTCCATCAGTCGGTGCTGCTCAGATCGCGCGGCGAGACCGCGCTCTATTTAGGCGACCTCGTCCCGACGACGACGCACCTGCCTCTGCCGTGGATCATGGGCTACGACGTGGATCCGTTGGTCACGCTCGAGACGAAACGCCGGATTCTCTTGCGCATGGAAGCCGAGGGCTGGCTGGCGCTCTTCGAGCACGACGCGTTCCATGCGTGGGGTCACGTCGTCCATGATGGTAAGGCGTACGGGTTAGGCAGCGCGTCGCATTGACGGAAACGAGGGAATGGGGAACCGCTCGCTCACGCTCGCTTGGGGAAGCGCTCCGCTGGGGGAAGCGGCGGCGATGCCGCCTGAGGGATCGGAAGGACATCAGTTGTCTGTGGGTGGACAGTGCCGCATCGCGCGGGCCCAAGCATGGCACTCCGGTCGCGCAGACCATTGATGTTGTTCCGCTCCCTCAGGCGGCGTCGCCGCCGCTTCCCCCAGCGCAGCGCTTCCCCAAGCGAGCGACAGCGAGCGCTTCCCGATTCCCGCCGATTGACTGTGCGCCCGGACGCGGATAAATTCTGTGGTGACAATCAGGTAAGCAGAGCGGCTTGACCGCTCTCACCCTCCGGCCCTCGTCTGGTATTTGCGAGGTGTGCTGTAGGAGTTCAGTGCACGGGACGCCGCCCGGAATAGGGCGGTCGTCGGGCATCGCGGACTCCGGAGAGGCGTCCGCGATTTTTTTCTCACGCTAGGAGGAACCTCGCCCATACAGGACAGCACGAAACGCGTCCGCGTCAACCGGCAGATCCGCATCAGCCCCCTGCGCGTCATCGCTCCCGATGGCTCTCAGTTAGGCATTCTGGATTTGGAGACGGCCCTCGCGCAGGCGGAAGCGCAAGGCCTCGATCTCGTGGAAGTCGCCCCGTTGGCTCGGCCGCCCGTGGTCCGCATCATGGATTACGGGAAGTTCAAGTTCGAGCAGGCCAAGATGGCCCGCCAGGCCAAAAAGAAGCAGCACGTGATTCACCTCAAAGAGGTGAAGTATCGTCCCGGCATCGATGACCACGACTTCGATACCAAGACACGCCACGCGCGCCGCTTCCTGGCCGACGGCAACAAAGTGAAAGTGACCATGATGTTCCGCGGCCGGCAGGTCGCGCACCCCGAGTTAGGCAAAGAGGTTCTCGACCGCGTGTCCAACGAGCTGTCGGACATCGGAAAAATCGAAGCCGACGCCAAGCTCGAGGGCAAGAACATGACCATGATTCTCGCTCCCAAGTGAGATGGAACGACTACCATGCCGAAGATGAAGACGCACCGGGGTGCGGCGAAGCGCTTCAAGAAGACCGGATCGGGAAAGGTCCGGCGCTACAAAGCGTACAAGAGCCACATCCTCACCAAGAAAACATCCAAGCGGAAACGCAGACTCCGCCGCGCCGGCCTCATCGCCACGACCGGTGACACCAAGCGCATCAAGCGCCTCATTCAGGCCTAAGGAGATCCCCCATGCCTCGGGTCAAGTCGAACGTCACGCGGCTCAAGCGCAAAAAGCAGGTGATGGAGCACGCGCGCGGTGCATTCGGCGCGCGCAGCAAACTGTGGAAGGCGGCCAAAGAAAACGTCGAGCGCGGCTGGAAGTACGCCTACCGCGACCGCCGCAACAAGAAGCGCGAATTCCGTCGCCTCTGGATCGTCCGCATCAACGCCGCGGCGCACCAGAACGACATGAGCTATAGCGTGTTCATGGACGGCCTCAAGAAGGCCGGCATCGAGGTCGACCGGAAGATTCTCGCCGACCTCGCCGTGCACGAGCCGGCGGCGTTTACCGTCCTCGCCGAGAAGGCGCGGGCCGCGCTCTCCTAAGGCCAAAGGCCCGCGGTCGAGTCCGGGGCGAGGCGGTCCCCGCCACATCGCTCCACACGCTCCAAGTTTCTCTCGGCGGCGAAGGCCAGTGGTCGGCTTTCGCCGCCGCGTTGTTGTCATCCACTTGACGATCCGCGAATGACGCTCGACGAATTCCTGACGGCCGTGGCGGCGCTCGAACAGAGCGCCCGCGCGCACGTCGATGCCGCCGACACGCCGGGCGCGCTCGAGGCGGCACGCACGGAGCTCCTGGGCCGGAAGAGCGGCCGCCTAACGGAGCTCATGCGCGCGCTGCCCGGACTGCCGGCCGACGCGCGCCGCGACGCCGGCGCAGCCGTCAACCGGCTCAAAGCGGCGCTCGAATCGGCGCTCGACGACCGCCGCGCGGCCCT
>DATEKK010000072.1:0-23763 GCA_035277485.1 Gemmatimonadaceae bacterium | reverse complement strand
ACACTGTTGCCGCGGATGGCAACTACCGGAATCTCACGCACAGCTCGGGCGTGCACGACCGGGATCCCGTGTGGTCGCCGGACGGGACGCACATCGCATGGTTCTCGGATTCGACCGGCGAATACCAATTGATGATCGGCGATCAAACGGGTGAATCGGCGCCGCGCGCCATTCCGCTTCCGACACCGGCGTACTTCTCCGTGCCGGTATGGTCGCCCGATGCGAAGCACATCACCATGCGCGATACGCAGGCCAAGCTCTGGGTGGTGGACGTGACTAACGGTCACTTCGCGCCGATCGATTCGGACACGTTCGACGATCCAGGCCGCGGGTTCGACGCGTCGTGGTCGCCGGACTCGCGGTGGATCGCCTACTCGAAATCGCTCCGCAGTCATTACCGCGCAATTTTCCTGTACTCGTTAGACGCCGGGAAATCGTATCAGATCACCGACGGCCTGTCGGACGCCATCAGTCCGGCCTTCGATGCGGGAGGCAAATATCTGTACTTCCTGGCGAGCACGGACATCGCGTTGAGAATGGGTTGGCTGGACATGAGCGAGATGGACCACTCCGTGCACCGCAGCGCGTACCTCGTGGTGCTCGGCGCGAACGATCCTTCGCCGCTCACGCCGCCGCCGAGCGATGAGCCGCCGCGCAACGTCGCCGAGATGCCGGCGCAGGCTCCGCCTGCACATGCGGCGCCGCCTAACGCAGCGCGCGCGGCCGGGCCGGCCAAGGCCGCTGCCGCGCCGGCGGGCGGATCGCACGTCGCGATCGACTTGGCTGGCATCGAGAGCCGCATCGTTCCGCTCGGGATTCCGGCGGCCGAGTATACCTCGCTCGTCGCGGGCAGTGCGGGGACGTTCTTCTATCTCGAGCGCCGTCCGCAGCCATCGATCGGCCGGCCGCCGCAGCAGCTCTGGGAGTACGTGCTCGCGGCGCAGAAGCCGATGCCGTTCCTCGATGGCGTGCAGTCCTACAGCGTGTCGGCGGACGGGAAGAAAATTCTGTACGACGCCGGTCGCGATCGTTGGGGCATCGTTCCCACCGACAAGCCGGCGACGCCCGGCGAAGGCTCGCTCAAGGTCGATGACTTGGAGACGATGGTCGATCCCAAAGCCGAATGGGCCGAGATCTTCCGCGAGACGTGGAGAACTGAGCGAGAGTTTTTCTACGATGCGAAGATGCACGGCAACGATTGGAATCAGATCTACGACAAGTACAAGGTGTTCGTGCCGTATATCGAACACCGCGCGGATCTCACCTACCTGATCGCGACCGTTGGCGGCGAGCTCACCGTTGGGCACTCGTACATCGAATCCGAAGGCGACATGCCCGATACCGCGAACGTTCCTGTCGGCTTGTTGGGCGCCGACTTCGCGGTCGATCATGGACGCTATCGCATCCAGCGCATCTACACGGCCGGCAATTGGAATCCACACCTGCAGGCGCCGCTCGCCGTGCCCGGTCTGAAAGTCGCCGAAGGCGATTACATCCTCGAGGTGAACGGCAACGCACTCGCGGCTCCGACGAATCTGTACAGTCTGTTCGTCGGCACCGCGGGCAAGCCCACCACGCTTCGCGTTAGTCACTCGCCGTCGGCAACCGGTTCGTGGCTCGTGACCGTCACTCCGATTCCGGATGACGAACAGCTGAGAACGCAGACGTGGGTGGATGACAACCGTCGCATGGTCGACAAGTTGTCCGGCGGGAAGCTCGCGTACGTGTGGCTCCCGAATACCTCCGTCGCCGGATTCACCGCGTTCAATCGCTACTACTTCTCACAGCAGGACAAGCAGGGCGTCGTGATCGATGAGCGCTACAACCAGGGCGGGTCGGTTGCCGACTACATCGTCGACCAGATGTCGCGGCAGCTCATGGGCTACTTCGCCGAGCGTGCGGGCGATGTGGTGCAGATGCCGATGGTCGGCATCATGGGACCCAAGGTGATGGTCGTGAACGAATCGGCGGGTTCCGGCGGCGACGCGCTGCCGTATTACTTCCGCGTCGCGAAGCTCGGTCCGCTCGTCGGCACGCGCACGTGGGGCGGCCTCGTGGGCACGTTAGGTGTACCGTTGTCGGTCGACAACGGCGCGATCACCGCGCCGGATCTGGCGTTCTACGACGTCAATGGGAAGTGGGCGGTGGAGAACGAGGGGATCACGCCGGACATCGAGGTGCCGCAAACACCCGCCGACGTGATTCGCGGGCACGACCCGCAGCTCGAGCGGGCGGTGGCCGAAGCGCTCAAGCTGCTCAAGGAGCATCCGGCGCCTAACGTACCGAGGCCCGCGCCCATCGATCGCGTGACGACCGGTGTCGCCACCACACGATCGGGCGGCAATCAATGACGGCTCGGAGGGCGCTACTCTCCGCCGGTGCACTCGGCGCGCTGCTCTGCGGCGCGCCGTCATCGGTCGCATATGCGCAGAAGGGGCCGGACCTGGCCGCGTTCGACAAGTACGTGGCCAAGGCCGCGCGCGACTGGCAGGTGCCGGGTATGGCGGTCGCGATCGTGAAGGATGACTCGCTCGTGTTCGCGAAGGGCTACGGCGTGATCGAGTTAGGCAAGCCGGGGGTCGTCAACGAGCACACGCGGTTCGCCATCGGGTCCACGACGAAGGCCATGACGTCGGCCGCGCTCGCGATGCTCGTGGACGAGGGGAAAATCCAGTGGGACGAGCGCGTCATCGACATCTTGCCCGAGCTTCAACTGTACGACTCGTACGCGACACACGAGCTCACGGTGCGCGACTTGCTCACGCACCGCAGCGGACTGCCCGACACCGATCTCTTGTGGATCATTCCGCAGAACCATCTCAGCATGGACGAGATGATTCGGCGGCTGCGCTACGTGAAGCCGGAGTCGTCGTTTCGATCGAACTGGGAGTATCAGAACGTCGTCTACGCGATAGGCGGGTTGATCGTCGAGCGGGTTTCCGGGATGCCGTGGCAGCGTTTCGTCGAGACGCGCCTCTGGGACCCCATCGGCATGCACGAGTCGATTCCGCTGGTGTCGGAATTGGCGGGTCAGCCTAACGTGGCTGTGCCGCACGCGCTCGTGAACGACACGGTTCGGCGCGTGCCGGTTCGCACCACGGATGCGATCGCGCCGGCCGGTTCGGTGTGGTCGAGCGTGTCGGACATGTCCAAGTGGATGCGGTTCATCCTGGACAGCGGCAGAGTGGGCACGACGCAGCTCATCAAGCCGTCGACGTTCGCCGAGCTGCTCACGCCTGAGATCCGCGCGCCCATGGAGGAGTATCCGGCGCTCGAGCTCGCGCGCCCGCACTTCTTCAGTTACGCACTGGGCTGGTTCGTGCAGGACTACGACGGCGAAACGGTGTGGATGCACACGGGCAGCATCGACGGCATGTGCGCGCTCATCGGCCTCGAGCCGGGAAGAAAACTCGGCGTCTACGTCCTCGAGAATCTCGATCACGCGGAGCTGCGTCACGCGCTCATGTACAAGGTGTTCGACCTGTATGCGGCGTCGGCCGGCAAGAAACCGTCTCGCGACTGGAGCGCCGACCTCAATGCGCTCTTCGCGGCCCAACGCCAGCGGCGCGTGTCGCGTAGATCGGCTGTGACGTCCACGGCGCAAGCGGTGCCGGCATCGCTGCCGCTCGACCGCTACGCCGGGAGCTACACGGATTCCACCTACGGCACCGTCACGGTGACCCTGACTAACGGTGCGCTGCGGGCGCAATACGGGAACTGGGACTTAGGCGAGCTGACGCACGCCACGTTCGAGCGTTTCCGCAGCGTCGCGCGCGATTCGCTCGAGGGCGAAACCGTGTTGACGTTCGTGCCCGATGGCGATGGACACGTGCGCGCAGTGCAGATCTTTGGTGCGTCCTTTCCTCGAGCCAACGCAGGTAGCGGCCAATGATGACTCGTCGGAGCCTCACGTACAGCCGCGCCATGGGTGCGCTGCTGTGCCTTGTTTTCGTCCCCCGCGCGGGCGCCCAAACGTCGCCTGAACCATCCTTCGACAAGACGGAAGTGATGGTGCCCATGCGCGACGGCGTGAAGCTGCACACGCTCATTTTCACGCCGCGCAACGCGATGGTGGATCTGCCCATCCTCATGTCGCGCACGCCGTACGGCATCGACGGCATGGGCGAAGCGCTGAGCAGTCCGTCGCTCAAGTATCTCGTGCAGGACGGTTACATCTTCGTGTTCCAGGACATTCGCGGACGGTTCGAATCGGAGGGGCAGTTCGTGATGCTCCGGCCCGTGCGCAACAAGAAGGATCCGAAGGCCGTCGACGAGAGCACCGACACGTACGACACGATCGACTGGCTCCTCAAGCACGTGCCACACAACAACGGCAAAGTGGGCATGTTAGGCACGTCGTATCCGGGGTGGCTCACGGTGATGGCGATGCTCGATCCGCATCCCGCGCTCAAGGCCGTGTCGCCGCGCGCGTCGCCGGCGGACATGTTCATCGGCGACGACTTCCACCACAACGGCGCGTTCCGGTTGAGCTACGGCTTCGAGTACGCGACGATGATGGAGACGACGAAAGAGATCCAGGCGTTCGCGTTCAACGATTCGGATACGTACGACTGGTACCTCAAGCTCGGATCGCTCGCGAACGTCGACAAGAAGTATCTCCACGACAAAATCCCGACGTGGGACAACTTCGCCAACCATCCGAGCTACGATGCGTTCTGGCAGAAGCAGGCCGTGAGCCCGTACCTCGATCGCGTGACCGTGCCGACGTTGAACATCGCCGGCTGGTGGGACCAGGAAGATTTCTACGGACCGATCAAGATCTACGAGGCGCTCGAGAAGCACGACACCAAGAATCTCAACTACCTGGTGGTCGGCCCCTGGAATCACGGCGGCTGGAATTCGCCGAGCGGCGAGAAGTTAGGCGAGATCGACTTCGGGACGCCCGCATCGGAAGACTTCCGGAAGAACATCGAGGCGCCGTGGTTCGCCTACTGGCTCAAGGGGAAGGGCACGTTCAAGGCTCCCGAGGCCACCACGTTCGAGGCGGGCAGCAACATCTGGAAGACGTACGACAGTTGGCCGCCTAAAACAGGTGTGACGCAGCGCAAGCTCTACACGCGCGCCGACAAAGCGCTGTCGCTGGACGCGCCGACCGACAACGGGTCGTCGGCCGCCGACTCCTACGTGTCCGATCCCAACAACCCCGTGCCCTATCGCAAGCGGCCGATCCTGCCGACGTACGGCAAGGGTTCGACGTGGTCGCGGTGGCTGGTGGACGACCAGCGCTTCCTCGAGGGACGGCCGGATGTCCTCTCGTGGGAGACCGGGCCGCTGACGCAGGATGTGACGATCGCCGGTGCGATCACGGCGCATCTGTTCGCGTCGACCACGGGATCGGACGCGGACTGGATCGTGAAGCTGATCGACGTCTATCCGGAGCACGGCGAGACCGACACGACGCTCGACGGCTATCAGCTGATGGTGGCGAACGACGTATTCCGCGGCCGGTTCCGGACCGGCTTCGAGCATCCGCAGGCGATCACGCCTAACCACACCGATGAGTACGTGGTCGACCTGCACACGCAGGACTACAAGTTCCTGAAGGGCCATCGGATCATGGTCGAGGTGCAGAGCACGTGGTTCCCGCTCATCGACCGCAATCCGCAGCGCTACGTGCCCAACATTTTCGAGGCCAAGGATTCCGACTTCACGTCGGCGACCGAGAGCATCCATCGCTCGGCGCAGGCGGCCACGTACATCGATCTCCCGATCCTCGGCAGCGCCGCGGGCATCCCCTCGGCGCAGCACTAGCGTGGACGTGCCTAACGCGCCGATCGAGGTGCGGCAGCTGCGCACGCATGACGAGTTCATCCGCTGCGTCGAGCTGCAGCACGACGTATGGGGCGCCTCGTTCACCGAGCGGGTGTCGGTGGGCATGCTCAAGGTCGTCCAGCGCATCGGGGGAATCTCGGCGGGCGCGTTCGAGGAGGACGGCCGGCTGGTCGGTTTCGTGTTCGGCCTAACGGGCGTCGAGGGCGGGCGGCTCGTGCACTGGTCGGACATGCTCGCGGTGCGCGAGCATCTGCGCGACCACGGCATCGGCCGCCGGCTCAAAGAGTTCCAGCGCGACACGGTGCGGAAGCTCGGCGTGACTCGCATCTACTGGACCTTCGACCCGCTGGTGTCGCGCAACGCGCACTTCAATCTCACCCGGCTCGGCGCGCACGTCGTGGAATACGTGCCGGACATGTACGGCGGCGAGACGAACAGCGCGCTGCACCGCGGCGTGGGCACCGATCGGTTCGTCGTCGCGTGGGACATCGACCGCGTGCATGGTGCTGGTGACGACACGGCGAACGGCGGATCGCCGGGCACCGATGCGCCCGTTCTCAACCCGGTGGGCGCCGACGGCCTGCCGGCCATTCCCACCCTCGACGGGCACGTACCGGCCACCGTGCGCGTGGCGGTGCCGGAAGCGATCGAGCAGGTGCAGTCGCAGTCGGTGGAGAACGCGGCGCGATGGCGCGCGAGCACGCGGCGGGCGTTCACGTGGGCGCTCGACCAAGGCTATCACGTGAGCGCGTTCGTGCGCGACGACGCGGCGCACTTCGGGTTCTACGTTTGCACGCGGGATGGCCGTTAGGCGATTGAAGCTCCGGCGCTCGCCGGGCCGGCATCGAGCGGCTGAGCCAACTGCCGTTCTTTACGGAAGACAACCAACGGCGCGTCCGCGGTGGCCGCCACGCAGGTGGCCGAACAGCAGGGAACGCGTGGTCGAGGTCATTTGACCTCCAGCGCAACAGATGGTGCAAACGAGGTGCGGTTGGTCCGCGGCGCGTCGCCGGCCGACGGGGCCGCTGTACCAGGCGGATCCGCCCACTGCTCGCGGAGCGCCGATGCCAACACGGCCACGACGTCGATCGCGTTGGAGAAGTGCGGAATCGTGTTTGTCGTCACCACACGCGTCGCACCCGCGGCGAGAATGGCGTCGAGCACACGGCTCGTGAACAGCGCGTGGACACCGAGGCAGATGGCGCGCCGTGAGGCCGGGAGGCTCTTTCTCATGGCCGCCAGCGCAGCAATCATCGTTTGGCCCGTCGAGATGATGTCGTCTACGAGCACCGGCGTCCGTCCATCGTGACTGCCGATATCGGGCAGCGTCACCAATACTCTTGTGTCGCTCAGCCGCTCCTTGCGCAGCATGACGCAAGGCGCATGGGCGGCTGCTGCAACAGACGCTGCCCACTGAATGCTCTCTTCGTCGGGGCCGACGATGAGCGGATCCGCAACATGCCGGCGCACCCAGGTGCCAATGACGTCCGCAACGTGGAGCGCCGTGGCCGGGATACGGTACACATCCGACAGGCGGGCGATTCTGTGCAAGTGGGGATCGATGGTGATGAGCCACTCCGCCTCGGCCGCGAGCACGTCGGCGAAAATGCGGGCGCTGACCGCTTCGCCAGGGTGGAATACGGCGTCCTGCCGCATGTACGAGAGGTAGGGCGCGACGAGTCCGACCTGGCGTGCTCCGAGTGCGCGCGCTGCTCCTGTCGCGAAGAGCAGCGGCAGTATTTTCTCGTTCGGGTCCGGGAGCGTGCACACGATGGCCACATCGCGTCCCTGCGGATCTGTTTTGAGTCGCACATACGTCTCGGCGTCAGGGAAGGAGCGAATCGAGAGCTCGCCAAGCTCCGCTTCGACCGCCATCGCGAGTCGCTCCGCCAATATCTCATTGCCGGGGAGGCAGAACAGCAGTGGGCTCGGCATCAGGCATCCTCCAGCGCGATGACTTGTGGGTTGGTGGTCAGGTACGCTCGGGCGTAGTCCAACTCTCCGGCCGATTCGGCGTGCAGGCTCACGAGTGGTTGGTCGCGCTCCACGGTTTCGCCTAACTTTGCGTGCAGCACGAGGCCGGCCGCCGGCGCACGCGGCGCGCCGGCGAGCTTCGCGATGCGTGCGAGGCGGCGGTTGTCGATGCCGGCAATGCGACCGGCGCGCGTGGCGCGTATTTCGTGAATGAACGCCGCGCGCGGCGGCGTGCGGAGACCGCCTTGTGCATCGCAGATCGCCACGAACTTGGCGAGCGCCTTGCCGCTCGTGAGGACGTCGGTCGCCCGACTGCAACCCAATCCGGCGGTCACGAGGCCGCCCAGCTCCAACACGTGTCCGGCCAGCATCACGGCGCGATCGCGCAAATCCGCGGGAGCATCATCCGCGCCATGCAGCACGGACAGTACGTCGTGCGCTTCGAGTGCGGGGCCAATGCCGCGACCCACGGGCTGGGTGCCATCGGTGCGGATCACCCGCAACTCCGCACCCAGATCATTGGCGACGGTGTTGAACAGCGTGTCGAGTGCGTCCGCGGCGCCGTTCGATCGGACCTTCGCGGTCGGTCCGATCGGCACGTCGATGACGATGTGTGTCGAGCCGGCGGCGATTTTCTTCGAGAGCACGGATGCGACCAACTGGGTGCCGCTATCCAGATCCAGCGGCCGCTCGACGCTGATGATGATGTCATCGGCCGGCGCGAGGCGAACGCGACCACCCCACACAATGCACCCGCCTTCGCGCTCGACGACGCGCCGCATGTGCGCGAGATCGAGGTCCACAGGTGCAAGCGTTTCCATCGCATCGGCGGTTCCGGCCGGCGATGTGATGGCGCGCGACGATGTTTTGGGCATCGTCAGGCCGCACGCGGCGACGATCGGTGTGACAACCATGCTCGTCCGATTGCCCGGGAGTCCGCCAACGCAATGCTTGTCCACGATCGGCGAGCGTCCCCAATACAAGCGTTCACCGGTGTCGATCATGGCGCGCGCGAGGGCCGTCGTTTCGGCGGCATCGGCGTGCGCGCCCGCAACGGCCGTCACGAACGCGGCGAGATCGATGTCGGAGTAGCTGCCGGCGACGATGTCGCGCACGATCGCGGTCATCGCATTCGAGTCGAGGCGCGCGCCGTAGATCTTTCCGCGCACGTACCCGAGCGAATCGACGGGAGGCGCGTACGAGAGGCCCACGAGGTCTCCCTCGGCGGCCTCGAGTCGCGACCACGCGACCTCGGAGAGCGACGCTTCATCGGGTCCCAGGAGGTTGGAGGTCGTGACGCTCAACGTCGCGATGATCGAGCGGTTGTGGTGCGCGACCTGGATGCGCGCCTGCGCACTCCACCCCTCGGAGCGACAGACCGGCGAGCTCGAGGCGAGGAAGACCACGGGCTCCTGATACGTGTCGATGCCGAGGCGTTTGAGCCGGACGACGTTGGCTTCCTGGTGCGCCGCACGCGGCATGGGCTGTCGCCTAACGAATGAGGGTGCTGCGCCTGCGTTGCTGAAAGTCTAGGCGTCGAGGCCGGCCACGCAGTCAGACAGGGCCTGAGCGGCCGTCGGGAATTCCCCTATGCGATGTCCTGCCGTTGCCGACTGCCGGCCTACCACGCCGGAGCGACTGTACCCCTCGAACCTCACCGTTGGTGCATCATGCAAGCCTCCTTCGTGGACCGGCGCGATGCCGGTCGGGCGTTGGCGTGGAAACTTCGGCAGTATGCCGGCCGGCGGGACCTCCTCGTCCTCGGCCTGCCGCGGGGCGGCGTTCCCGTGGCATACGAAGTCGCCAAGGCGTTAGGCGCTCCGCTCGACGTCTTCGTCGTGCGGAAGCTCGGCGTGCCCGGTCACGAAGAGGTGGCATTCGGCGCGATCGCCAGCGGCGGCATGCGGGTGCTCGACCCGGCGGTCATCGCGCACGTGCGGATCTCCGAGGCGGTCATCGAGCGGGTGACGCAGGTGGAGCGCGCCGAGCTCGAGCGGCGCGAGCAGATGTATCGTCCCGATCGACAGTTCACCGACGTCAAAGGCCGGACGGTGATTCTCGTGGACGATGGCATTGCGACGGGCGCGAGCATGTTCGCCGCGGTGCACGCGCTCAGGCAGGAGCGGCCGGCCCGCATCATTGTCGCGGCTCCCGTCGGGTCGGCGGACGGCGTTCGGGCGCTGTCCGCCATCGCCGATGCATGCGTGTGCGTCGTGATGCCGGCGATCTTCCACGCCGTGGGCCTGTGGTATGTGGATTTCGCGCAGACCACCAACGACGAGGTGCGGGAACTCTTGCGCGACGCGCGCGCCCACATGGACGCGGCGGACACGGTCGGCGCCCGGTCCGATGCCTAACCGTGTTCGCGTTCCTGTTGATCCTTGGCGCGCGCCTCTATGCAGGGATCGCGCAATGACCGTCGACACCTGATCTCTTGCCGGAGGAGACAATGACCCCCCAATCGCAATCGGCCACGGTCGCGATTCCCGTGCGCGGCGCCACGCTCACGGGCGACCTGGCCATACCAGAGGCGCCTAACGGAATCGTCGTGTTCGCGCACGGCAGCGGCAGCAGCCGTCTGAGTCCGCGGAACCGGCAGGTCGCGGCGGCGCTCCAGGCGTCGAAGTTCGCGACACTCCTGTTCGACCTGTTGACTCCCGCCGAAGAAGCCGTCGACGCGCTCACCGGAGCTCTCCGCTTCGACATCGACTTGCTGGCCGCCCGTCTCGCCGACGTGACGGACTGGTTATGCGCGTCCCCCGAGATACGCGGCTTGGATGTCGGCTACTTTGGCGCCAGCACCGGCGCGGCAGCCGCGCTGGTCGCGGCCGCGCTCCGGCCTAACGTCGTGCGTGCCGTCGTCTCGCGCGGAGGGCGGCCGGACCTCGCCGGCCCGTTCTTGCCGATGGTCTATGCGCCAACCCTCTTGATCGTGGGCGGGAACGACCGCGCGGTGATCGGGCTGAACGATACAGCGTTGCGCAGAATGACGAACGCCAAGACGCAGTTGTCGATCGTGCCTCGCGCCACCCACTTGTTCGAGGAGCAAGGAGCTCTCGAAGCGGTCGCGCGTCTCGCAAGGAAGTGGTTCCAAGAGAACATGGTTGGCATCCAGCAACCGCAAAGGCGCAAGACAGTTCGCGGCACGAGCAATCTCGCGGCATCTCACCAAGCGGATTAGCCATGCTGTCCCTGCAAGACCTCACCTCGATCTCGCGAGAGCTGCGCGACGAGCACGTGCTCACCGTGTATCTCGACGCGGGTTTCGATGACCCGGCGCTCCGCGCTGCATGGCGGGCCGAGATCGATGGGTCGATCAGGAACATTCGGCGACGCATCGCAGCAGCATCGCACGCCGAAAAGGCCAGCTTCGAATACTGTGTGGAGCTGCTCAATCACCAGTTTTCTGCATTTGCAGACGGGGTTGGCGCGCCGGGCTGGCTTGCATTCATCACGGTGCACGGCGTGCGCGTGTCCGAGCGGGTGCGCTCGCCAATGCCGACAATGGTCCTCTGGACCATCGGCGCCTGTATTGCACCGTACGTGCGCGCGCTCAAGCAGGAGCGACCCGTGGTTGTCATCGTTGCCGATGCGTCACACACTCGACTCTATCGGTATGTGGCGGGAACCTTGGAGCCGGCGGAAACCATCAGCGCGGACGCGACTGTGGTGGAACCGGCGCACATGGGTGACGCGCCGCGTCTCGGGTTTCACTCGGGGACGCGTGGAACCACGGGGCGGGACGCGTCGCAACGGGCGCGTCATGTAGCCACGGATCGGATGATCGAGGACGTCACGCGGCGGACCATCGCAATGGCCGGCCACGACGGGTGGATCATCGTGACCGGCATTCCGGAGGTCGGCGCCCACATTGCGCGCGCCCTGGAGCAACTTGCTATTAGCCGAGTGCTTCACCTGGATGGAGTGGACGTGCACGCGACCGATGCCGCCGTGCGAGCGGCAGCGGAGCGCGGCGCCTCGCAGTTGCGCGACGAAATGGATCTGCGTCGGGTCGCGGAAATAACGGGCGAGTCCAATGATCATCGGTTGGTGGCGTGCGGACCTGTCGCGACTCGTAAAGCGCTCGAGCGAGCGAGCGTGCGTGAATTGTACGTCACGCCCCGGTTCGTCGAAGGCCATCTCGCCGAGGCAGAGTACTCCGTGCGGGCCGCGATCGCGCAGAATGCCGCGGTCGAGGAGGTCTCGCGCGCCGCGGCACAGCGGCTCGACCAATTCGGCGGCGTTGGCGCTCGTTTGCGCTTTGCCGTTCGAACGTGAACGTCGCGTTTCACGGTGCAGCGCGGGAGGTGACGGGATCGTGTCACGTCGTCCACGTCGGGCGGTCGGCCGTTGCGTTGGACTTTGGTCTGTTTCAGGGGCATCGCAACGAGGCGAACGAAAAGAACCTTGCGCTCCCGTTTACGCCGGACGACCTGAACGCCGTCATTCTCTCACACGCGCACCTCGACCATGCCGGACGCCTGCCCGTGCTCGCGCGCCTCGGCTTCAACCGTCCGGTGTATGCCACGCCGGCCACGCGTGAATTGTGCGCGATCATGTTGGCAGACGCCGCGCGGCTCGCACAGCGGGACGCCGAGTATCTGACGCGACGCAATCGGCCGGTGGTGGCGCCGCTCTACGACGAGCGCGACGTGGGTCGTCTCATGGATCACTTTGTCTGCGTGCCGTACGACACCCCCTTTGCGGTTGCGCCGGGCATTCGGGCGACGTTCGTCGATGCGGGGCACATTCTCGGATCGGCGTCGGTCGTGCTCGAGTGCACCGAGAACGGGGCGACGCGACGCCTGGTGTACTCCGGCGACATTGGCCGGCGCGGGCTGCCGATCATTCGCGATCCGCATCCGCCTAACGGTGCCGATGCGGTGATCATGGAATCGACCTACGGCGACCGCGACCATGCATCGGTTGCCGACATGCCGGCCCAACTCGCGCGCGTGGTGCGCGACACGGCGGCGCGCGGCGGCCGCGTGTTGATCCCTGCGTTCGCGGTGGGTCGCGCGCAGGAACTGCTGCTCGATTTGCATGCGCTGCGGCGCTCGAACGCCATACCGCCGATACCGGTGATCCTCGACAGTCCGTTGGCAATCGCGGCGACGTCGGTGTTCGCCGAGCATCGGGAGACCCTGGATCTTGGCGAGCCGCTCGTCAGGACCGCTGGCGATTTTCTGTCGTTCGAGGGGCTCGAGCTGACGCAGGATGTGGCGGCGTCTAAAGCGCTGAATTCGCGAAACGGTCCAATGATCATCATCGCGGGCTCGGGCATGGTGGAAGGCGGTCGCATTCTTCACCACCTCTTGCGAGGCGCGCCGGACCCGCGCAACACGATCCTCATCGTCGGCTTCATGGCCGAGAACACCCTGGGTCGTCGCATCGTCGAGCGGAGGCCTGCGCTCCGGATCCTCGGTGAAGAGGTGCCATTGCGCGCGCGGGTGGAGATCCTGAACGGCTACAGCGCGCACGCCGATCGCGGCGAGCTGCACGATTGGGTTCGCGCGGTGCGCGGCGCGGGAGTGCGGGACCTGCCGGTGTTCCTGGTGCATGGCGAGGCTGCGGCGCAGGATGCGTTCGCGGCCCGATTACGCGCCGACGGCTTCGCGGTGACGATACCGGAGCGCGGCGCCAAGGTCGTTCTCGATGCCTAACACAGCGCACACGGGGCCACCGACCTGGGCCACACACGCCCGTCTGCTCATCGCGGCGATCGCGTTGGGACTCTGCATCGCGCTGTTGCCGTACGCGTCCGGATTGATGGGGGCGCTCGTTTTGTACGTGATCTCGGCGCCGATCTACCGGCGCATCGCGTCGCGCGCGGGGTGCGGCCCGGCAGCGGTGGCGGTCAGCATCTCCGCTCTCGTGCTGGTGCTGCTGCCGGCGGTGTGGTTGACGGTCGCGGCGTTAGGCAGCGTGCCGGACACGCTCGATCAGATCGGGCGCAGCGCGACGTTTGCCCAGATCCAGGGGCTGCGCGTCGGCCAGTGGGAGGTCGGCGCACAGCTCGCGCGCACCGGCGAAGTGGTGTTCACCTGGGTGTCGCGACAGGCCTTCGCGGTGCTCGGCGGCATTACGCTGGCGATCATCAATCTGGTCATCGCCGTGATCGCGCTCTACTACTTGCTGCGTTCGCGCGATGCCGGCTGGTCGTACGTGCGTCCGATCATCCCGTTTTCGGACGCGGGCGCCGAGGCGCTCCGGTCGCGGTTCACCAGCGTCACGCGCGCGACCGTCCTTGGCATCCTCGCGACGGCAGTCGCCCAGGGGACCACGCTTGCGTTAGGCTTCTGGATCGTTGGATTGCCCAACGTGCTGCTGTGGGGCGTGGTCACCGGGCTGGTCTCGATCCTGCCGGTGCTCGGCAGCGCACTCGTCTGGGTGCCCGGCGTGCTCGTGCTGGTCTCGAGCGGCCGCTACGGAGCGGCCGGCGTGCTTCTGGCCATCGGACTCCTCGTCGTGTCGAACATCGACAACCTGGTCCGGCCGATGGTGTACCGGCACGTCTCCGGCCTGCATCCGTTAGTCACCCTGGTCGGCGCCTTCGCGGGCGTCCGATTGCTCGGACTCGCGGGTTTGTTGCTCGGCCCGCTCGCCATCTCGTTTTTCTTCGAGACCGTGCGCATTTACGGCGAGGAGTACGGCAGGCCTAACCCCGCGCGGCCTGTGACCGACGCTTGAGGCTCTGGCCGACGACGGCGGGCAAGAGCGCGAATCCCGTCGCGATCAACCAATCGCGCAGCGTCAGCGGCGATAGCTCGAGCAGCCGGCTCAGGGGACCGTACGCGACGGCTGCGACCTGCAACGCGATGGCGAGGACCACTGCGGCGATCGCGTAGCGATTCGCGATGCCCTGTCGCATCGTCCGCACCGCCGATTCGCTGCGTGCGTTGCCGAGATGGTACAGTTGGGCAAGCGCGAGCGCGGTGAACGTCATGGTGCGGGCGTGTGAGGGCGTTGCGTGAAAGATCACCGTATCCAGGCTGAATGCGCCAAGCGCAGCACCGGCGATCAGCGCCGCATAGAGTGCCGTCAGCCGCAGCAGACCCGGCGACAGAAATGTTTTCTTCGGATCGCGCGGTGGTCGGCGCATCGCATCCGGATCCGGCGGCTCCACGGCAAGTGCCAGCGCGGGTGCGGTGTCCGTCACGAGGTTGAGCCACAAGATTTGCAACGCGGTGAGCGGCAGGGGCAGCATCGCGAGCCCGGCGCCCACCAGAGTGAGGATCTCTCCCACGTTGCAGCTCAACAGGTAAAACGTGAACTTGCGAATGTTGTTGTAAATCGTACGGCCTTCTTCGACGGCGGCGACGATCGTTTGGAAGCGGTCATCGGTGAGGATGACGGCTGCTGCGTCCTTGGCCAGGTCGGTCCCGCGGCGGCCCATGGCCACGCCGATATTGGACTGACGCAGCGCCGGCGCATCATTGATGCCGTCGCCGAGCATCGCGACGATCTCGCCGTTCCGCTCGAGGGCTGTGATAATGCGGAGCTTCGCGTCCGGGCTGAGACGGCTGAACACACGCGCACGACCGGCGCACGACGCGAGGTGCGCATCACTCATTGTGTCCACGTCGCGGCCGTCGATCGCCTGGTCATCTTGCGTTAGGATGCCCAGGTTGCGCGCGAGTGCGGTCGCGGTAAGGCGTTGGTCGCCGGTCAGCATCACGGTGCGGATGCCCGCGCCGCGAAGCGCCCGCACGGCGTCCGCGGCGCCCGCTGCCGGCGGGTCGCTCAGACCGGCGAGCGCGACGAAGGTCAAATGGTGAAGCGCGTCCACGTCGCCGGCGCCGACCGTGCCGCGAGCGAGCGCGATCACCCTGAGACCTCGCGCGGCGAGTGCAGCGTTCTCGTTCAGAATCCGCTGGCGATGCGCGTCGGCGAGCGGATGTGCACCGGCGACACCCAGGACATGGGTGCAACGATCCAGGACCCGAACGGGCGCACCTTTCACCAAGGCGACCAGCGCGCCGGTTCCGTCTCGATGAAACGACGCCGTCAGCATGTGCGCGCTCGAAAATGGCACCTCGCCCACCTCTTCGTATTGGGCGGCGAGCGTGCCGCGCTCGAGGTGCGCTTTGCGCGCCGCGACCAGCAGGGCGGCATCGGTCGGATCGCCGACGGCCGTCCAACCGTGTTGCTCGGGCACGACCTGGGCGCGGCTGGTAAGCGCCGCGATGCGGAGCGCGGCGAGCAGTTGCGGGTCGCGCAGCGGATCGGCCGGCGTTTGGGCCTCGCGAAACGTGCCTAACGGAGCGTAGCCGGCGCCGGTCACCTCGATCGTCCGGTCCATCACCCAGATGCTCGTCACCGTCTGTTCGCCGCCGGTGAGGGTTCCCGTCTTGTCGGTGCAGACGACGGTCGCCGCGCCGAGCGTTTCGACCGACGGAAGCCGCCGAACGAGCGCATGGCGGCGCGCCATGCGGCGGAGGCCGAGGGCCATCGTGATGGTGACGACCGCCGGCAGTCCCTCGGGAACGGCTGCCACCGCGACGGCGATGCCCGTCTCCAGGATTTCGCCTAACGGGGTATGCTTGACCAACTCGATTGCGGCGACGACCGCGCCCGCGACGAGCGCCACGCCCGCGAGGCGTGTGGCGAGGCTATCGAGCCGCCGCTCGAGCGGGGTCGGTTCGTCGACAATCTGTGCCGTGAGTGTGCCGATTCGGCCGATTTGCGTATGCGGTCCGGTCGCCACCACCACGGCCCTGCCGGTGCCCGACACGATCGTCGTCGCTTTGTAGACCATCGTCGTGCGATCCGGCAGGGGTGCGTCGACCGCGACGCCGGCATCGACGGCCTTCGAGACGGGCAGCGACTCGCCCGTGAGGGCGGCTTCATTAGCCTGGAGCTCCGCTGCCGATACGAGGCGGGCATCGGCCGGCGTCGCGCGCCCTGCCTCGAGCACGATGAGGTCGCCGGGCACGAGCTCGCGCGCCGGGATGACGCGAGTGCGGCCGGCGCGCACCACGGTGGCCAACGGCACCTCGAGCGAGCGGACCGCGTCCATCGCCACGCGCGCGCGCCACTCCGTGATTACGCCTAACGCGGCGTTGAGGAGGAGCACACCGACGATCGTGGCGGCGTCGATGAGATCGCCGGTCGCAACGGCAACGGCGGCCGCGGCGGTGAGGAGCAGCGACACGAGACTCGTGATCTGCGGGCGAACGAGATCCCAGAATCGCGCCGGCGTCGGCGGTGCGAGCGCGTTCAGGCCGTGCGCGGACAACCGGCGCGCCGCATCCTCGTCGCTGAGTCCGGAGTCCGGTGTGTGGAACCAATCGAGCGCGTGCGTTGCGGGCACCGCATGCCACGGCGGAACCGGCACTCGACCGGCAGTCTCACGCTCCGCCGGGGCATCGGGCAGGGCCTGCGCCTCAGGCGCGGCCATGGTCGTCGGCCGGTCCTGAGCCTCTGCCTAACGCCGGCTCGAGAGCCGCGTCGATGCGGACGCCCACCGGGTAACCCGCCGCGAGCCTCATCGCGGATGCTATTGTCGTCATGTCGACCTCCGTGCGCGCAATCTGGGCCGCGGCGGTGGAGGCGTCTGTCGGCGGAAGCCGGAGCGATGGTAAGGGAAAGCCGCCTGCCTGTACGCGCTCGCGTCGGCGGACGCGGCGCGTGTCGGCGCTTACCTGACACCGACTGCGGCGATTTGCCGATCTCGCCGCGTTGCCTGAGCGCACAAATTCGCTCGTGCCAGAGCGTCAGCGACCTGTCACTCGCGTCGATGAAACGTGTGGGTCGGGCCGGGGCGCAGCTCATCGCATTGTGATCACAATCCAGATGCGCGTCGACGAACCAACGACACACAACGATCGCGATCAACCGCAGACAGGTGTTGGCGCACTGGACATCGGTCGAGGCGGCGAGGCCGGCGGGTCGGCCGTCCCCGCGGTCGCGGTATTTCAGGCGCGCGATCTCTGCAAGACCTACCACATGGGCGAGGTGGACGTGCGCGCCCTCGATCACGTGTCCCTCGATCTTTACGCCGGCGAGTTCTTCGTGTTGTTGGGTCCGTCCGGCAGCGGCAAATCGACGCTCCTCAACATCCTTGGCGGGCTCGATGTCCCGACGAGCGGCACGGTCTGGTTTCGCGATCACGACCTGACGTCGGCCTCCGACAGCGAGCTGACGCGCTATCGACGCGAGCACGTCGGGTTCGTGTTTCAGTTCTACAACCTCATCCCGAGCCTCACCGCGCGAGAGAACATCCGCTTGGTAACCGACATCGCCGAGGCGCCCATGCCAGCCGAGCGCGCGCTGGGGCTCGTGGGCCTGGGCAATCGGATGGACCATTTCCCGGCGCAACTTTCCGGCGGCGAGCAGCAGCGGGTCGCCGTCGCACGCGCGATAGCCAAGCGGCCGGATGTCCTCCTGTGCGATGAGCCCACCGGTGCCTTGGATTTCCAGAGCGGGCGACTGGTGCTCGAGGTCTTGGCGCGGATCAATCGTGAGTTAGGCACGACCACGGCGGTGATCACGCACAATGCGGGCATCGCCGACATGGCCGATCGTGTGGCCCACATGGGGAGCGGCCGCATTGTCGAAACACGCTCGAATGCGGTGAAGGTCGCGCCACGCGACCTGAGTTGGTGAGTGGATATGCGCGTGCTCACTCGCAAATTGTTGCGAGACGTGCGCCGGCTGCGCAGCCAGCTCCTGGCGATCACGCTTGTGGCGGCGTGCGGCGTGGCCGTTCTCGTCTCGATGCGCACGGGCGGCGAGGCGCTCGTCGCGACGCGGGATGTGTACTACGAGCGCTATCGTTTCGCCGACGTCTTTGCGCACCTGAAGCGTGCACCCGATCGCGTCGCACGTGAGATCGAAGCCCTTCCAGGGGTCGCGGTTGCGGATCCGCGCATCGTCGTCGAAGTCACGCTCGATGTGCCGGGGTTGACCGAGCCGGCCGCTGCGCGAGTGATCGGCATCCCGGTCGCACACCGACCACTGCTCAACGATCTGCATATTCGTCGTGGTCGTTATCTGGTGAGCGGAGCGCCCAACGAAATTCTCGTCAGCGAGGCCTTCGCCGACGCGAACCGGTTGCAGGTGGGCGACACGATCGGCGCAATCCTCAACGGCCGCTGGCAGCGACTCACCATTGCCGGCATCGCGTTGTCGCCCGAATACGTATTCGTGGTTGCTCCGGGAGCCATCTTTCCCGACAATCGCCGCTTTGCCGTGATCTGGATGGATCGCGATGCAATCGGAGCCGCCTTCGGACTGAGCGGCGCGTTCAACGACGTGGCGGTCGCGATCGGCCGGGGTGGGGTTGAGCGCGACGTCATTTTCGGCGTCGATCGCGTGCTGGCGCGATACGGAGGACTTGGTGCGTATGGGCGCTCGGAACAACCCTCGCACCGGACGCTCGCGGACGATCAGTCGCAAGCCCGCGTGGGTGCGGTATTCTACCCGCTCATCTTCCTGGGGGTCGCCGCATTCTTGCTGCACGTCGTGTTGTCACGACTGATCACGCTGCAACGCGATCAGATTGCCGTGTTGAAGGCGTTCGGGTATCGCGATGCGGCGATCGCTGCGCACTATCTCGGCCTCGCCATGCTGGCCATCCTCCCCGGTGCGCTCCTGGGCACGGTGATCGGCGCGTGGTTAGGCCGCGCGCTGGCCGTGTGGCATCAGCGGTTCTACCGGTTTCCGCTGCTCCAGTTCGAACTGCATCCGTCGGTCGTCGCCGTCGCCGTTCTCGTCAGCTTCGGCGCGGCGGCGTTAGGCGCGATCGGCGCGCTCCGACGAGTGTTGGTGTTGCCGCCGGCCGAGGCGATGCGTCCGGAGCCGCCGGCCCGGTTTCGCCGCGGTCTGCTCGAGCGCCTTGGCGTCGACAGGGTTGCCTCACCCGTCTTTCGCATGATCCTGCGCAACGTGGAGCACCGGCCCGTGGTCGCGTTGATCTCTATTCTCGCGATCGCGCTTGCCACGGCGATCCTCATTACCGGGCGGTCCGTGTTCGATGCCGCCTGGTACATGAGTGACGTTCAGTTCCGCATGGCCGAACGCGAAGACGCGACCGTGTTGTTCGATCGGCCGCGAGCGGCTCGCGCTCGTGAAGAGATTGCGGTGATCCCGGGCGTGCTCGAGGCGGAGCCGATGCGGTCCGTACCGGCACGCCTGGTCGTAGGACATCGCTCGAGGCGTGTGGCGATTCTCGGACTCGACTCTGCGGCGACGTTGTACCGAGTCATCGACGAGAACCGACGGCGCGCACCGATCCCCAGCGATGGGCTCATGCTGTCGGCGGACCTGGCGCGCCGGCTCGGTGTGCGCCGGGGTGAATTCGTCACCGTCGAAATGCAGGAGGGCCAGCGGCTCGTGCGGCAGGTGGTCGTGGCGCAGACGGTCGAGCAGGCTCTCGGTCTCGGGGCATACATGGATCTGGATGCGCTCAACCGCGTGACCGGTGACGGGCCCATCATCTCGGGTCTATTCGTTCGAGTGGATCCGGTGTACGAGCGCGCGGCATACGCGGCGTTCAAGCGCTTGCCCGCGGTGAGTGCTGTTTCCATCCGGCGTGCCACGATTGCCAGCTTCGATGCGACGATGACGGAAAGCCTTCGCATCGTCATGAGCGCGCTCATCGTGTTCGCGGGGGTGATCACGTTCGGCGTCGTGTACAACGCGGGGAGAATCGCCCTGTCCGAGCGCGCGCGCGAGCTGGCAAGCCTTCGCGTGCTTGGGTTCACGCGGCGCGAAGTGGCGGTCATCCTGCTCGGCGAACAGGCGGCGCTCACGGCCGTCGCCCTTCTGTTAGGCAGCGCGTTCGGGTACGCGTTCGTCGCCGCGGTGTTTGCGGCCGCGGCGACGGAGCTGTTCCGTCTGCCGGCTGTGATTCGACCGCAGACGTACGGGATGGCGGTTGCGGTTGTCGTGGCCGCCGCCGTCGTGTCCTGGGTTGCCGTGCGTCGCCGCCTCGATCGACTCGACCTCGTTGCCGTTCTCAAAACCCGGGAGTGAAGATGCGCGTGCTCACCAAGAAACGGAGTGCGTATCTCGCGGTCGCGATGACCACGGCTGCCGCGCTGACGTATGTCTTCCGGCCACGTCCCATCCCGGTCGAGACCGCGCGCGTGACCCGGGGTCCGCTCACGGTGAGCGTCGATGAGGACGGGGAGACGCGGATCCGCGACCGATACGTCATCACGACGCCCGTAGACGGTCGGATTCGTCGCATCCTGCTCGATGAAGGCGACTCCGTCGACGCCGGGTCGGTGATCGTGCGCATCGACCCGGGCGTTCTCGACGCGCGGGGGCGCGAGCAAGCGACCGCACATTTGCGTGAGCTCGAGGACGCGCGCAACGAGGCGGCGCTCCGCGTCACGCAGGCGCGCACCGAGGTCGGCCAGGCGACTCGCGACCGCGATCGCACAGATCGGCTGGTCTCCGAAGGGGCGCTGGCGCGACGGGACAGCGAGGTGGCCGACATGACGGTCCGGTTGCGTACCGCCGAGCTCCAGGCGGCCACGTTCCGCGTGCAGGAGCTGCAGCACGAGGTAGAGGGTGCCCGCGCGGCGTTGCTCGAGGCCGGGCGCAATGGGGCGACGCCCGTGACGGTGCGTGCGCCGATCAGCGGTCGCGTGCTGCGTGTGATGGGTCGCGACGAGCGGATCGCACCGGCCGGGACGCCGATCATCGAGCTCGGTGATCCGGCGGCGATCGATGTCAGCACTCAACTTCTCTCGACCGATGCGGTATCGGTGCATCCCGGCGCGCGCGCGACCATCGAGGGGTGGGGAGGGGCACAACCGCTCACGGCGGGTGTCCGTCGGGTCGAGGCATCGGCGTTCACGAAGGTGTCGGCGTTAGGCGTCGACGAACAGCGCGTCGAGGTACTTGCCTGGATCGAACATCCACCGCCGGCGTTGGGCGACCGGTATCGCGTGCGCGTGCGCATTGTGACGTGGGAGGCAGCCGATGTGCTTCAGGTACCTGTGAGCGCGCTCGCCCGCGACGCTCGGGGATGGTACGTGTACGTCGTGCGCAACGGGCGGGCGAGGCGCTGCGATGTCGCGGTCGATCACCGCAGCGATCGCCAGGCGGAGGTCGTGTCGGGTCTCGCAGATGGCGATGTCGTCGTCCAGTATCCGAGCGATCAGATCGCCGACGGGACGCGAGTTCGCACCGGCTGAGGCGGATGCCGCCCAGCGGCAACCTCGCTGTTCGTTAGGCCGCCGGTCGAAGAATCGGCGTCCGTCAGGGATTCCCCTACACCGCCGACGAGCAAGCGCGGGCGTTTGCCGGACATCGCGCCCGACATTGCCCGATGGTTGCGTGACGCTGTCTGCGCGACTTTGTAGGCGAATCCGGAAGCTGGTTATCTCGCTCGTCGCCATCGTCATGGAGGCCGTATGTCGGAAGCGCTTCGTTCCATAGTCGTGTTGGTCGCGATCGCCTGTGCGGCGCCGGTCGCCGCGGCACAGGCCGCGCCCCACGGCCATCTGATCACCGTGCACCTGGTCGATCGGCCTAACGGCCAATTCGCGTTCGACCCGGGCACCATCAATGCGCAACGCGGCGACACGGTGCGCTTCGTCCAGCAGAGCTCCGCGCCGCACAACGTCTCGTTCCGCACGCATCCCAAGGACGCCAAGCTCGGAGGGGCCGCGGTCGGACCGTACATCCTCAGCAGCGGCCAGACGTATGACTTGGTGATCGACACGCGCTTCCCTGATGGCACCTACACCTTCGCGTGCGATCCGCACGAGTCGGTCGGTATGAAGGGCACACTCGTCGTCGGGCCCCACCCCTAGCATCACCATCCCCTCGCGCCCGGCGCGAGGCCAATACACAGGAGGACTCCATGTTTGCGTCCCCGGGCGCGTGGCGCGCGCGGTTTGCCGTTGTCCTGCTTCTCGGTGCTGGCCTCGTAGGCCTAACGACGCGACCGGCGATGGCCGAGCCGGACACGCGCAGCTCGGCGGATACGACGGATCCGTTCGGGTACGTTCGCGCCGACCGCATGAACCTGCCCGCGGGCGCGTATCGCGCGGCGTTCGCGCACAGAATTCCGAGCTTCTCGCGTCAGACGAAGCTCGCGTGCAGTGCGTGTCACTACGGATTTCCGGAGCTCACACCGTTCGGGCGGCTGTTCAAGCTCAACGGCTATACCTTGACGGCCCTGCCCACGATCGTCGGCGGCGATTCGGTGCGTCAAACGCTCGAGCTGGCCCCGATCCCGCCGGCATCGGCGATGGTCATCACCTCGCTCACCCATCTCAAGACCGCGCTGCCGGAGACGCAGAACGACGCGACGGCATTTCCGGAGCAATTGAGCTTGTTTCTCGGCGGACAGGTCACGCCGAAGGTCGGCGCCTTCACGCAGCTCACGTACGCCGCCGATGCCGGAACGGTGGGCATCGACAATACGGAATTTCGATTCGCCGACCACGGCACGTTAGGCGGCAAGCAGCTGATCTATGGATTCACGCTGAACAACAACCCGAGCATGCAGGATCTCTGGAACACGACGCCGGCGTGGGGATTCCCATTTGTTGCGTCGAGCGTCGCACCGTCGCCCACGGCGGCGTCGCAGATCGAGGGGGCGTTTGCCCAACAAGTGGTGGGACTTGGCGCGTACGCCATGTGGGATCAGACGCTATACGCCGAAATCACGACGTATCGTACTGCCCAACAGGGCGTTGCCCCGCCACCGGGGCCGGCGTCGGCGAACGCCAATCGCGGCGTGATCCCCTATTGGCGCATCGCGCTGCAGCGGACGTTCGGGCCGAACTACCTCATGGTGGGAACGTACGGGCTCGCGGCGACGCTCTACCCGACCGGCGTGAGCCAGTTCACGAACCGGTTCACCGACGTCGGGGTGGACGCGCAGTACGAGCGCACATTAGGCAAAGGCGTGCTCATCGGCCGCACGACGTATCTGCACGAGCGCCAGTCGCTCGCCGGGTTGATCGAGACGGCCGGGGACGCCCCGTTGCCGAATCCCACGAATGCACTGAACGAGTTCCGCGTGAACGC
>DATEKK010000071.1:0-1695 GCA_035277485.1 Gemmatimonadaceae bacterium | reverse complement strand
CGATGCACGAGCCGTTTGACTGCGTCGTGGCGCGCCGCGTGTCACACGAGTGCCTGGTATCGTTTGAAGGGCGGCGCTACTCGGTGCCCTTCGCCGCGGTCGGGCGCCCGGTCGAAGTGCGCGGGACGGCGGCGCACGTGGTGATCCTCGCGGACGGCCGTGAGCTAGCGCGACATGCGCGGCACACTGCGGCGCGCCTCGTGCTCACCCCCGCCCACTACGAGGGCACGTCGACCGCGACCGTGCGGGCTCCCACGCCGCTCGGGCGCCGCGCGCGAGTTCAGCTAGGCACGTGGCCGGGCCTCCCGACGCCCGCGACGGTGGGACGCCCCCTCGACGCCTATGTCACCTTGGTCGAGGAGGCGTGCCAATGAGCCCCCTCCCCAAGAAAGCACCCGTGGTGACGCTCGATCCGGTCGCTGCCAAACTCGCGACGTTAGGCTTGGACTATCCGGCGAGCTGTCTGCCCGACCTGGTCGAGCAGTGTACGCGGGAGCAGCTCTCCCCGCTCAGCTTTCTCGAGCTCGTGCTGACCGGGGAGCTCGAGCGCAAAGATGAGCGGCGGGTGACCACGATGCTCAAGCTCTCGGGGCTGCCCTCCGGGAAAACCCTCGAGGACTTCGACTGGAGCTTTCAGCCCCGCGTCGATCGGCGCCAGATCGAGACGCTGGCCACGTGCAGCTACATCCGCGAGAAGACGAACGTGCTCTTCCTGGGTCCACCGGGCGTGGGGAAAAGCCATCTCGCCACCGCGTTAGGCGTCAAAGCGATCAAGAACGGCTTTTCCGTGAGTCACTTCGTGCTCGACGATCTCATGCACGTCCTGCGGGCCGATGCGGCCGTCCCGCCGGCGCGGCTCCGGGCAAAGCGCTACTTCAACTCCGCGCTGCTCATCATCGACGAAGTCGGCTTCCGCCCGTTAGACCGGAGCGAGGCCAATCTCTTCTTCCGCCTCGTGTCCGCCCGCTACGAACGCGGGAGCATCGTGCTGACCTCCAACAAGCACGTGCGGGACTGGCCAGCGGTCTTCGCCGATGATGAGATCCTGACCACCGCGATCCTGGACCGCTTGCTCCACCACGTCCAGGTGCTGCACATCGACGGCCGGAGCTATCGGCTCCGCGAACTCGGCGCCCTCCTGGGGCCGCGGCCCGACGCGCCGACTCACCCCCACCCCAATTCCGGAGGTGCACCAGCCTAAGTCCTGCACTACCCGCGTGCGGGAATTTGCCTGTTCAGAAAGTGCGGGAATTTGGGTGTACTTGCACAAGAGTTAAGCTGCGAGGGCGCAGGGTCGGAGCTATGCTGCTGGCGCGGGACGAGGCGCGCCCTCGTCAGCTTCAACGATTCGTTAGGTGGCAGCGCGGTGGCGCGCCGCGGCCTTCGCCAGATGTCTGATCCCCGAAGCCTCGGCAACAGCGACTAGCGGCTCCGGGCACTCGGGGAGCTCGATCACGCGGTGCATAATGGCCTCACCCATCGCACGATCCGCGTCCCGTGCACCCAGGTCATAGAGCGCCTGCGCGACATCATGCGCAATCGGCCGACGCTCGTTGAGAAACGCGCAGAATGCTCGCCAGCGGTAGTGCTCGGGGCTCCGATCCTCGCCGCGCGCCCACTCCTCACGCATCGCTGCCAGCCGCTCGGGCGTGACGACGCCGAGCGAGAACCATGGAGCGCTCAGCTGGAAGTGCG
>DATEKK010000070.1:0-16272 GCA_035277485.1 Gemmatimonadaceae bacterium | reverse complement strand
GATCGGGCCGTCCGCGCTTCTTCTCCTTGTAGAGGAAGTTGAATCGCACGACACCCAAGCCCCGCGCCTGCATCGCCTTGGCGGTGGCGACGACGCTCCGGTCCGCCATGTTCCCGCCCGCGCCGTGCGCGCACACGAACACCGCGGCATCCGCGCCGCCTAACGCGGGCTCGTACACAGCCGACGTGGTATCGTCGCCCACGGACACGGTCCACATCTGGCTCATGCCGGCGCCGTCGGCGTCAGGCCGATTTCGTCCAGGAAGCGATGCGCGCCGGTCGGCTTCCCGCCGCGCATCGCAACGCGCGTGAGCACGAGCCGGTCGATGGTGCGCGTCATGCCCACGTAGAGCACGCGACGTGCCTCCTGGATCTCTTCGTCCGTGGCAGGTTTGGCAGACGTGCCTCCGGGCATCTCGCTGTCCTCGGCGCCGACGATGTAGACCCGCGAAAATTCCAAGCCCTTTGTCGAATGCAGCGTGAGCAGGTTGACGCGGCCCTGTTCCGGGTCGTGACCGTCCCACCGCGACAGCACGATGCGCTCGAGCAGGGTCGACAGCTGCTCCTCGAGCGTTCCGTCCGGAATCTCCGCGATGAGCCGCCGGAGACGCGCCATCACCGCGGGATACCGTTCATCGGCCGTCTTCTCGGCGCGGATGCGCAACATGAGCGCCACGCCGCCCAGCCGTTCGATGACGTCTGCCACGGAGGGCAGGGACGCGTCGTCGCCGCGCTGGCGCTCGTACCAGTCGAGGCACGGGCTGTACTTGCCTAACGCAAACGGCCGCGCGATGCGGGCGAATAACGCCGCCTCCGGGCAGGCCGGACCGCTGGTGTCGAGCGACAGCGCCACGCCCAGCGGGCCGAGCATGTGCACCAACGCCGTCTTGCGCGCGCGCGACAGCTTCCGTTCCTCGAGAGCCGGCAGCAGGTTCGCGAGTGCAATGGTGTCATCGAGCGCGCGGTGCGAGGTCCCCGCGGGGATGCCGAGCTGGCGCGCGAGGTCGCCTAACCGACGGCTCGTCGGGAACAGGTCGCGGGCCAACGGCAGCGTGTCGAACAGGCAGAGATCGAACGAGCCGCTCTGCTCCTTCGCCGTGCGCTTCAAGATCGCGAAGTCGAAGTGGTGGCCGTTGTGCGCCACGATCACATCCTCGCCGCAGAACGACCGGAACGCCGGCCAGACCTGGGCGATGGACGGCGCGCGGGCGACGTCGGCATCGTAGATCCCGTTCACGGCGCTCGCGTCCGCCGGAATCGGGCCCTTTGGTTTGACCAGGGCCGTGTACTGGTCGACGACCTTGCCGTCGCGCACGCGCACCGCGGCAATCTCCACGACCTCGGCCGTGGCCGGGACCTTACTCGTGGTCTCGAGGTCGATCGCCGTGTAGTCGGCGAAGGCCGACGGCGTGTCGCTCATCTCGAGGAGCTGCGCCGCCTTGAAGATGGCTAACGGAAGGCCGAGCGCGGGCGCATCGGCGGCCGTGAGGTGCAGGGCGTGATCGGCGGGCGCCTCGCCGCGCGCGGATCGCACGTTGAGGTCGCCGAGCATGCCGGCGATGGCGATCTCGGCGCCGCCTAACGGAGCGATCCAGAGGCGCGTCCGGCGCGCGCGTGCATCGCGCAGGCGCTCGGCGAGCTGCACGACCTCGGGCACGGCCGCGGGGTCGGTGATTTCGTCGAGATGGTCGCGCAGCACCGACTGCAGCATCCCGACCCGCCGCGAGAGCAACTCCTGGATCAACGCGGCAATCGAGGGATGCTGCTTGCCCAACGCCTCGAGATTGCGCAGGTCCGCCGTGGCGCGGCGAATCTGCTTCCCGCGCTCGTCGTGCCGCGGCAGGTGCGCCTGCATGTGGCCCACCTTCACGCGCAGGTCGTTCGCCGCCGCGGTCTGCATCGCCTCCGCCTCGAGCAGAATCGACTGCGGCAGCACCGTGCGCAAAAAATCATCGCGTAGCAACGGATCGTCGGGCCACGCGATCACGCGCACGGCGGCGATCAGATACGACACCACCGGATCTTCGGCTAACGCGCGGCCGGGCGCCAACCGGCACGGAATGCCGGCGTTGACCAACTCGGACTCGAGACGCTCGCCGATCTCGTGCTTGCGATACAACACGGCAATGTCGCCCAGATCGAGCTCGGGGTGCTCGAGCCGGTCGCGCGCGATGTCGTCGACTAACCACGCGGCTTCATCGTCGTCCGTCTCGAAATCGACCGCCTGCACGTCGTACGTGTCGCTGCGGTCGGCTCGGGGCACGATCTTGTCGGTGAAGATCGGCGGATTGTGTTCGATGAGCGTGCGCGCGAGGGCGAACACCGTACGCGGGCAGCGGCGGTTCTCCTCGAGATGGATGCGGCGGTCGCCTAACTGAAATTCCTGGTCGAACGTGGTGAAGACGGCCCGGTCGGCGCCGGCCCACGAATAGATCGACTGCTCGTCATCGCCCACCGCGAACACGTGCCGGTGGTCCTGCGCGAGCGCGCGGATCACGCGATACTGGACGCGATTCAAGTCCTGAAACTCGTCGACGAGCACGACATCCCACTGCGTGCGGATCTCGGCGGCGCGCGGCGAGCGATCGAGGAGCTCGGCGGCTTTGATCACGAGGTGGTCGAAGTCGAGCACGTTGCGCCGCTCGAGGTGTCGCTCGTATTTGTCGAACAACACCAGCGTGTCGTGAAGCAGGCCGATATTCCGGAATCGGAACGCCGAAAACTGGGTGAGCGTCCGGCGATGCCAGCGGCGTGGTCCTTCGATGCGGCGCAGCACGCCTAACTGATAGTCTTCGTCGGCGATGCCGAAGCCCGGGTCGAGTCCGATCTCTTCGCCATACTCGCGCAGCAGCTCGGCGCAGAAGGCGTGGATGGTGCCGCGCGTGATGCGTCGTGCAAGGCCCTCGAGGCCGCGGCGCGTTTCGAGGCGATGGGCGATTTCACCCGCGGCCTTGTTCGTGAACGTGAACGCGCAGATCCGCGACGGATCGAAGCCATGGTGCTCGATCAAGTACGCGATACGCTCGATGAGGCAGTATGTCTTGCCGGCGCCGGGACCAGCGAGCACAAGGAGTGCGCGCGGATCGGCTTCGATCGCACGGCGCTGCGACGGTGTGGGTTGCCTGGTGCTCGGAGCGAGGTCCGTGTGCGTCATGGCGAAAGCGTGCGCGACAGCGAGGACCGTGGGAAGTTACCGAATACGCGCCGAAGATGGTATCGGTCGCGCAGCCCTGCTCCTGTACGAAAGCCGGACGATTGCGCACTTTGGGGCGGCGGTTGGCCACCGCCATTCACCGAGCAGCGTCCCAGCGGCGCATCCGGAGGAAGATGGCGAGCCAACAGACGAGGCTCGTGGCTGCCATCGCGGCGATCGCGGCGGCGGCCGCATCGTGCACGCACTATCAGCGCTACCAAGCAGCGCCTCTGGACCGCGGGCGCGCGCCGGCGCGGTATGCCGCGCACGGCCTGGGCGCGCCGGCTCTGGCGCGATTTCTCGCCGACCACTCTGTTCCGTTAGGCGACAGCGCGTGGACGACGCGCCAGCTCGCGCTCGCGTCGCTGTATTATCGGCCCGACCTGTCCGAAGCGCGCGCCGACTGGCGTGCCGCCCAAGCGGCCGCGATCAAGGCAGGCGCCCGCCCCGAGCCGCAACTGGATGCATCGGCCGAAAAAGCATCGCGTCCGGATGAGGGACGGTCCTCGGCCTGGACGTTCTCGCTCACGGCCGGTCTCACCCTCGAGTTAGGCGGGAAACGATCGGCGCGCCTCGCTCGGGCGCGGGCGACCGAGATCGGCGCGCGGCTCCGACTCGCGAGCGCGGCCTGGATGATCGCGCAGGACACCCGCCTCGATGCGCTCGCCGCCGCGGACGCCGAGCAGCGCGCCCTCGACCGCGACGCCGAGTTGTCCCAGTTGGACACCGTGGCTGCATTGCTCTCGGCGCGCTTCACGGCTGGCGAGGTGACGCAATCCGACGTCGCGCGCGCGGACGCAGATGCGGCGGCGGCGGCAGTGGCCCGGAGCCAGGCTTACATCGCGCGCGCGGCGGCACGAGCGGCGCTCGCGCGCGATCTGGCAATGCCGGTGGACAGTGCCCAAGTCCGCGTCGCGCCCGATGCACGCTCGGCCTGCACCATGCTGGATTCGGTGTCGATCGATAGCCTTCGTGTTCTGGCGCTCGTGACCAACGAGCGCGTCGGCGTCGGATTGGCCGACTATGCGGTGTCCGAGGCCGATCTGCGTCTCGCGGTGGCGGCGCAGTACCCGGACGTGACCATCGGGCCGGGCATCCTGTGGGACGAAGGGATCGGGCGCTGGATTCTCTCGTTAGGCACTCCCGGCATTCCGCTCGCGACACGAGGGCCGATTGCCGAAGCGACGGCGCGGCGCGCGGCGGCGGCATCGGCGGTCGACGCCGTCGAAGATTCGGTGCTGGCCCAGGTCGACGCGGCGGTCGCGACCTGTCGGGCCGTTGGGCACGAACGCTCGGCGGCGGACTCGCTGCTCGCGTCGGCGACGCGCGCGCTGGACATCGCGTCGGGCGCGTTCCATCGCGGCGAGGTTGGCCAAACGGACGTGGCGTTTGCCCGGCTTGCACTCGTGCGCGCGGAGAGTGCAGTTCACGAGAATGCGGGACGCGACGCGGCAGCCGGCGCGTCGCTCGAAGCAGCCGTAGGCCGATGGCTCGGTGCGCGGCAGATCCCGTGGCCGGATGTGACCGTGCCGCCCGACACGGCGGGAGCGGCGCCGTGAGGGCCTCGACTCTCCGCCGCGGCGCCGGCCGTGCGCTTGTCGCGGGCGCCGTCGCCGCCGCCATTGCGTTAGGCGCGATCATCGTGTGGTCGAGCCGCGGGCGCCACGAAGCGGACACGAGCGGCGAGGAGTCGGTGGCGCCGCCCAATCGCCTGCGCGCGGCGCCGGGGCAGCGCGGCGACGAAGCGGCGATTGTGTTAGGCGGCGCCGAGCGCGACCGGGCGGGCATTGCGACGCGCGTGGCGAGCGGCTCGAGCGCGCCGCGGCATGTCCGGCTCACGGGGGAACTGATCGCCAACCCGTCGCGGCAGGTGGACGTGCTGGCGCCCGTCGGTGGCCGCCTAACGGACGCCGGCGGCAGCGGGCACTGGCCGGCGTTGGGCGATCGCGTGGCCGCCGGCGCCGTGTTGGGCCAGGTGTCCGATGCGCTGCCGCTCACCGCCGCGCGCGGCGGCATCGTCACGCACGTTGGCGCTCAACCGGGCGAGATGGTCCAGGCGGGACAGGAGCTTCTCGAGATCACCGATTTCGCCGAGCCGCTCGCGCGCGTGGTGTGGAGTGCCGACGCGCCCGGTGCGGCGCCGCGCGACCTCTCGATCGAGCCGTCTACCGCGTCGCCCGGCGAAGCGTCCGCCTCCGTTCCGGCTCGCCTCGTCGGGCAGGGCGCCACGGTCGACTCGCTCACCCGCGCGCCGGTATACCTCTATCGGTTGTCGCGCGCGTGGCCGGGCGCGCGACCCGGCGCGCCGATCGTCGCGCTCGTACCCGAGCCGCGCAGTCTGGTGTCGGGCGTATTCGTGCCCGGCAGTGCCGTCGTCCAATGGCAGGGGCTTCCGTGGGTGTACGTCCAACACGGGCCGAACGCGTACGTGCGCATGCGCATCGACGCTTCGCATCCCGTGCCCGGCGGTTGGATCACCGCACTCGGCGTGGCCCAAGGGGACACGATCGTGGTGCAGGGCGCCCAGGTGTTGCTGTCCGAGGAGTTCCGGTCGCGCCTCTCGGTGGGCGAGGACTAGCGCGCGGGCCGGATGCCTAACGGATGCTGAGCGCGCTCGTTCGATTCGGGGTCACGCACCGCGGGATCGTCATCGCGCTCGCGGCGGCGCTCATGGTGTACGGCGTCACGGTCGTCGCCGGGATGCGGTACGATGTGTTTCCCGAGTTCGCCCCGCCGGAAGTCACGGTGCAGACCGAAGCGCCCGGTCTCTCGCCGAGCGAAGTCGAAGTGCTGGTCACCAAACCGATCGAGGACGCGATCAACGGGGCAGCGGGCGTGGCCGTCGTCCGATCCGAGTCGATTCAAGGGTTGTCGGCCATCACCGTGGTGTTCTCGCCTAAGACCGATGTCTACCGCGCGCGCCAATCGATCGCCGAGCGGTTGGCGGAAGTGGCCCGCCGGCTGCCGGCCGCGGCGCTGACGCCGGCGCTCACGCCGCTCACTGCGTCGACGGGTACCGTGCTCGTGATCGGGCTCACGTCGACCGTGCGCACGCTGCGCGAGCAACGCACGTTCGCGGATTGGACGCTCACGCCGCGGCTGCTTGCCGTACCGGGCGTCGCGCGCGTGTCGGTGCACGGCGGCGAGGTGCGCGAGCTGCAGATCCAGCTCGACCCGGCCAAGCTCCGCCTGTACGGCGTGAGCATTGCCGACGTCGTTGCCGCGGCGAGCGAGGCGACCGGCGTGAAAGGCGCCGGCGTGATCGACAACGCGAATCAGCGCATCGTCGTCCGGTCGGAGGGCCAGTTGACGAGCCCGGAGCGGCTGGCGCGCAGCGTGGTGCGCGAGCGCGACGGCGCCGTGCTCCGGTTAGGCGACCTCGGACGCGTGGTGGAGGGCGCGCAGCCCGCGGTGGGCGCGGCCTCGATCGACGGCGTGCCCGGCATCGTGCTCACCATCGACGTGCAGTTAGGCGCGAACGTGCGCGACGTGACGACGGCGGTCGAAGCCGCGCTCACCGACGTGGCGCCGGCGATTCGGGCCGACAGCCTCACGCTTTACCCGAGGCTCTTCCGGCCGGCGAGCTTCATCAACCTCGCCCTCCGCAACGTGACGCGGTCGCTGTACATCGGCGGATGCCTCGTCGCGATCGTGCTCGTGGTGTTTCTCGCGGATTTCGGCGCGGCCGCCGTTTCGCTCACGGCCATTCCGTTGTCGCTGTTCACGGCGATCATCGTGCTCAATGCCTCCGGCCTCACGATCAACACGCTCACGTTGGGCGGGCTGGCGATCGCCGTCGGCGAGGTCGTCGACGATGCGATCATCGACGTCGAGAACATCGCTCGGCGCCTGCGCGAGAACCGGATGCTCGCGGTGCCTCGTGCGGCGGCAGCCGTGGTCCTCGACGCCTCGCTCGAGGTGCGATCGAGCGTCGTATACGCGACGTTCATCGTCGCGCTCGTGTTCCTGCCGGTGCTCGCGCTCACGGGCGTGCAGGGTGCAATGTTCCGGCCGCTCGCCCAGTCGTACATCTACGCGATCCTCGCCTCGTTAGGCGTCGCGCTCACGGTGACGCCCGCGTTGGCGCTCGTGTTGTTGACGTGGCGCCGCCGTGACGCACACGAGCCCCGGCTACTGACACGCCTCAAGGCGACGTACAGCCGGTGGCTGGCGGCGCTCGAGCCGCACCCGTCGGTGGTGATGGGCGCGGCGGCGGTGCTCATCCTCGCGGCCGTGGCGGCGATCCCGTTCTTCGGGTCGACGCTGCTGCCGTCGTTCAACGAAGGCCACCTGCGCGTGCACATGTCGGCGGTGCCGGGTACCTCGCTCGACGAATCGCTGCGCCTGGGCCGCACCGTGTCGGCGGCGATCCTGGCGGATCATCGCGTGCGATCGGTGGCCCAACGCGTGGGCCGGGCGGAGTTAGGCGAGGACACGTACGGCACGCACTACAGCGAGTTCGAGGTCGATCTGGTGCCCATGAATGGCGCACAAGCCGCCGACTTTCAGCGCGACCTGCGGCGCACGTTGTCCGAGATCCCGGGCGCCAGTTTCGCCATCATGCCGTATCTCACCGAACGCATCGAGGAGACCTTGAGCGGGGTCGAGGCGCCGGTGGTGGTCAAGCTCTTCGGCGACGATCTCGACAGCCTCGACGCGGCGGCGCAGTCGGTGAGCGCGATGGTGCGCGGCGTGCGCGGGGCGGTCGACGTGCAGGTGAGCGCGCCGCCGGTGGTGCCGCAGGTGGTCGTGCGCCTGCGCCCGGACGCGCTGTCGGCGGCGGGGATTCCTAACGGAACGGCGCTGTCGGCGGTCGAGGCGGCGCTCGAGGGGGCGACGGTGGGTCAGGTGTTCGAGGGAAACCGGTCCACCGATGTCGTCGTGCGCATGGATCCGGCCGCCGTGTCGCGGCCCGAGGACCTGGGCTCGATTGCACTCACCGGGTCCGGCGGCCGCGTCGTCTCGCTGGGCCAGGTCGCCGACATTGCGCGTACCACCGGGCGATACTCGATCGCGCACGAAGGCGCGCGCCGGCTGCAGACGGTGACCGCCGATGTCGATGGCCGCGACGTGACGTCGTTCGCCGACGAGGTTGCCCGCCGATTGCGCCAGCGCGTGCGGCTTCCGTCCGGTGTCTACGCCGAGTTAGGCGGATCGGCGAGCGCGCAACGCACGTCGGAGCACGAGCTGTTGACGCGGGGACTCCTCGCCGGGGCCGGCATCATTCTCCTGCTCTGGATGGCGTTCGGCGACGCGCGGCGCACGCTGCTCGTGCTGGCGAACATTCCGTTCGCGCTCGTGGGCGGCGTGGCGGCGGTGTTCCTGACGGGCGGGCTGCTCTCGCTGGGCTCGTTGGTCGGGTTCGTGACGTTGTTCGGCATCACGACGCGCAACGCGATCATGCTGATCTCGCACTACGATCACCTGGTGCGCATGGAAGGCGAGACGTGGGGCGCGGCGGCGGCCATCCGCGGGGCGGCCGAGCGCTTGGGGCCCATCCTCATGACCGCGTTGGTCACGGGGCTGGGGCTCCTGCCGCTTGCGTTAGGCAGCGGCGCGCCGGGGCGCGAGATCGAAGGGCCCCTGGCGACGGTGATTCTGGGCGGCCTCGTGACCTCGACGGCGTTGAGCTTGTTCGTGCTGCCGACGTTGGCGTTGCGGTTCGGCCGATTCGTGCGCGACGCCGAAGGCGCGGAGATGGGCGACCTGCGCGTGCCGGGGCTGGCACGCTCGTAGCGCGGACGGCTCGCGCTCGATGCCGGTCGTGGTCGGCCTGCGTCAGCGCCGCGGTGCGCCGGCCGCGATGTCGCCAAAGAATGCTCTCACATCGAGCTCGAACGGCGCCGTACAGCCTTCGGGCCGCCATGTTAGGCGGCCACCGATGATGACACCCTGTTCGTCGTCAGGATGCCAAACCTCGAACGCCTCGTTCTCGCCGTCGAGTACCCAGTACTCGGGGACCCGGTCGCGTTGGAACGCGCGGCGCTTGGTGAACCGATCGTGGCGCACCGAGCTCGGCGAGAGCGCTTCGCAAATCAGCAACGGCCGCGGTATCGGGTCGACGGCCTTGGGGAACCGTCCGTTAGGCGACGGGATGACGCAGAGATCGGGCTCGAACCGCGTTCCCGGCCGCAGCCTGAGGTCCACCGGGCCGAACAATACCTCGCCCACCCCCTGATTCCTGAGGTAGATCTCCAACCGGAAGGCGAGTTGGATGAGGATACGCTGGTGCCAACTGGTGGGCGCCGGCGTAACTAGGAGCTCTCCGTCGACAAGCTCGTAGCGCGGTATGTAGCCCGGGCGCTTGTCGATGAGGTGCGTGACTTCCTCGTCCGTCCAGCGGTGCGGCTGAATCGATGGCATGGACATAAGTTGCTCGGCCCCACTGTGATAAGGCAACTCGGCATGGCCGGGACGATGCGCTGCCGAGCTCGGTAGACAGACATCGAAACGCCGCAGCGAGTCGCAAATCATTTTGTTTGATGGGAGTCAGGAGCAAGATCGGTCTCTTGTGCTCTCGAGTTCATTCCGCTAGCTTCCAAAACCGAATATATACCGAACTACTATTGTAGTGTCTGCCGCGCGGGCGAGCCAATCGCAGGCCTCGGGACGGACCGCTTTGCGGGGGGGTAAGGGAGATGACCGAAGCGATGAGCAGGGATGAGCTCGAGCTGTGGCTTTGCGGACCTGATGCTAGGATCCCGACGCACGCCGAGCTCGCTTCGCAGGTCGGACTGCCCCTGAGCAGCATTGGCGACAGCACGTTGTTGCGTACCGCGCGGCGGCTGCGATGTTTGCGATTCGTGTTGGCGCTGCTGCGCGACGTCTATGCGGACGATGACGTGGTGCGGCAGTGGCTTGGACAGCCGCGGGCCGATCTCGGCGGGCGGAGTGCGCTCGACGCGCTGCGCGCCGGTCGGTTGGGAGCGGTCGAAGACCTCGCCGTACGCGAATGGCGCCGTCCGTGGAGGGCGGGACGCACGCGCTTGACCGAGGCATGCATGCCCGTCTAAGATGCATTCTTAGGCCTGAGCACTACGTCATCGCGCGCGAGTCCGGCCCGACTCTGTCTCGATCCGAGAGTCGGGCTCTTTCGTGTCCTGGGTGCGGACCACAGGTGGGAACGGTTCAGCGCTACCCGAGTGTTGGTGTGGCAATGGGTCCTTTGAGCTCAAATCGTTTGTCCGTCATCGGTGTGTCGGGCAGTCCCTCCGCCTCCTCGAAGTCCCGGCGCCTCCTGGAGGACGCGCTGGCTGCGTTAGGCGAATCGGGCGCGGCCACGACGCTCATCGACCTCGCTGCCTTGCCGGCGGATGCCCTGCTCGGCCGGCGCGCCTCGGCGGACGTGCACGACGCGCTCGCGTCGGTGGCGTCGGCCGACATCGTGGTCGCGAGCACGCCGGTGTATCGCGCCACGTATACCGGCCTGCTCAAGGTGTTCTGCGATCTGTTCGCACCCGGTGCGTTAGTCGGGAAGGTGGCGATTCCGATCGCGACCGGCGGCGGGCCGGCGCACGCGCTGTGCATCGACCATGGCCTGCGTCCGCTGCTCGCGAGTGTGGGCGCGGTCGTGGTCGCCGCCGGCATCTACGCCACCGACGCCGAGTTCGCCGAGCGGGTGCCTAACGCAACGGTGTTGGGGCGGGTGCGGGTGGCTGCCGACGAAGCGCTGGCGCTCGCCGAGGGCCTGCGCGCCGCGCGCGGCGCCCTGTCATCGTCTACCATGGAGCGTTGAGGCACATGTCCGACGTCGTTCGACCGATTGCCATCTTCCACGAGCATCCCGACTGGTTCCGGCCGTTGTTCGCCGAGCTCGATCGCCGCGGCACGCCGTACGTGCGGCTCGATGCCGCGTCGCACCGGTTCGATCCGTCGGAGCGGGAGTCGCCGTTTTCGCTCGTGTTCAATCGCGCGAGTCCGTCGGCGTATCTGCGCGGGCACGCGCAGTCCTTGTACTACACGCTGCACTGGCTGCGGCACCTCGAGCGCCTGGGCGTGCCGACGGTGAACGGCTCGGCGGTGTACGCGCTCGAGTTGTCGAAGGCGACGCAGCTCGATCTGCTCGACGGGTTAGGCGTCCCGTATCCGCGCGCCGTGGTGATCAACGATGTGGCCGAGGCGCCCGGTGCCGCGGCGGGGCTCCGGTACCCGGTGTTGGTGAAGGCGAACGTCGGCGGGAGCGGCGCGGGGATCGTGCGGTACGACACGCCGCAGGCGCTGGCCGACGAGACCGCGCGCGGCTCGGTTGCGTTAGGCATCGACGGCGTGGCGCTCGTGCAGGAGTCGTGTCCGTTGCGCGACGGCCACATCACGCGCGTCGAGACGCTGGGCGGCGACTACCTGTACGCGATCAACGTCTATCCGGCGACGGGCTCGTTCGACCTGTGTCCGGCCGACGCGTGCCAGCGCACCGACGGCGTGGAGCTGGTGCGCGGCGCATGCGCGATCGACGCGCCAAAGACGGGCATGCGGGTGGAAGCCGCGCATCCCTCGCGCGAGATCATCGCGCAGGTGGAGCGGATCGCGCGGGCGGCGAAGCTGGACGTGGGCGGGATCGAGTATCTCGTCGACGACCGCGATGGCAGACCCTACTTCTACGACGTGAACGCGCTGTCCAACTTCGTGGCCGACGCGCCTAACGTCATCGGATTCGACCCCTTTGCGCGGCTGGTGGACTACCTCGAGGCGCGCGCGGGCTTGACGAAGGTGGAGGCGGCGTAATGCGGTATGGATATTGGCTTCCGGTGTTCGGCGGGTGGCTGCGCAACGTGCCGGACGAGAACATGGACAGCAGCTGGGCGTACGTGAGCCGGCTGGCGCGTCGCAGCGAGCAAATCGGATACGACATCACGCTCTTGGCCGAGCTCTTTCTGAACGACATCAAGGGGATCGATGCGCCATCGTTGGACGCGTGGTCGACGGCGGCGGCGCTGGGGGCGGTGACCGAGCGGTTGGAGCTCATGGTCGCCGTTAGGCCGACGTTCCATTCGCCGTCCATCCTCGCCAAGCAGGCGGCGAACATCGATCAGATCTCGAACGGCCGTCTCGCGCTCAACGTCGTGTCGAGCTGGTGGTCGGACGAGGCCCGTCGCTACGGTGTGCAGTTCGACCAGCACGATGACCGGTATGCGCGCACGTCGGAATGGCTCGATGTTCTCGATGGCGCGTGGCGCGAGCCGTCGTTCTCCTACCACGGCCGCTACTACAACGTCGATGACCTCGTGTTGGAGCCCAAACCCGCTCGGCGGCCGCGCCCAACGATCTATGCGGGCGGCGAATCCGAGGCGGCGAAGACGCTCATCGCGCGCGCGTGCGATGCGTACGTGATGCATGGCGATCCGCCGGAGCGGATCGAGCCCAAGATCGCGGACATGCGCCGACGCCGTGAGGCCGTGGACCCCGAGCCGATGACATACGGCATGGCCGCATACGCGATCGTGCGCGACACGGAAGCCGAGGCACAGCGCGAGCTCGAGCGGATCACCAATGTGTCGCCGGGATCGCCGGGCTACAACAATTACCAGGACTGGATCACGAACACGAAGCTCGAGCAGCGCGTGAGTCTCGAGGACTATTCAGTGTCCAACCGCGGACTTCGCGCGGGCCTCGTGGGTACGCCGGAGCAGATAGCCGAGCGGATCATGGAGCTCGAGAAGACCGGACTCAATCTCTTGTTGCTGCAGTGCAGTCCGCAGCTCGAGGAGATGGAGCGGTTTGCGGAGCAGGTGATGCCGTTGGTGGAGCACGCCGATAGTCGGGCGGGCTGAGGCGCAACAGCGAGGGAACAGGGAAGCGCTCGCGAGCGCTTCCCTATCCCCTCGCCGCCCGTTAGGCCGTTGCCTGCGGCGGCTCAGGCGTCGGTATCGGCGATGTAATTGGCGCTGTCGCCGGCACCCCCGATGCCACGGGCACCGTGCCCTGCGGTGTCAGCTTGTCGATCACCTGCGGCAACACGGTTGCGAGCCCCGTCGAAATCGTCGACGTCGACACGCCGACCTTCGCGGCCAACGCTTGCACCGTGTCGTTGCCTAACACACCCTCGATCTGCGCCGCCGTCACCGGCTGGTTGCGCTCGCGCGAGATCCACGAATTCACGATGTCGCCCAGTCCCTGCTCGCGGAATTTCTGCACGAGGCCCGCGAGCCCACCGGGATGCGCGTGGACGAAATCGGTGACATGTCCCATGAGACCGGCGTGCTCCGAGCCCTGCTGAATCGCGGACTCGATTTCGTTCGCTTTGCCGGTCACGTTATCGAGCAGTCCCATGGCGTCCTCCAGGACGGATGCCCGTCCGCTACAATGTCATCACGGCTTCGGCTGCAACCATTGCGCGACGCCGCCGTGCCTCGAACATGTGCCCGAGCGATGCTTGCTGTGCGAGTAGAGCCCGTCCTTGCACTTGGCGATCGCACCGGTGGGATCGTTGTTCTCGGACGCGCTGCTGCCGGCTTTGGCCGTCGATGCCGACGCCTTCGGAGACGACGTTGCAGCGGCGGCCGCCGCTGGTGACGGACTCGCCGAAGCCGCTGGTGCGGACGACGGACTCGAAGTCGCCGACGATGCCGCAGCGCTCTTATTGACGCCGCCATGGTGCGAGCACGCACCTTTGCCGGCCTTCGACGTCGAACCGTCCTTGCAGGTGACTGTTGCGGGAGTCGCAGTCGCTTGCGCGTTCACCGTGATGGGTGCAGCGAAACACGCGGCCGCGACAACTGCGGTGATGAGGGACAGAGGGCGCATGCACACCTCCATTGGGGTGGATGGTCGAACCCGAACCCACATCACCGTACGCGCTCCCGGAGCGGCCTGCAAGGTGTGGTGACGCTGGCGAGCTCGAGCGTATACGTGCAGCACGGGTGATCGCCGCGCCGTACCTTTGAGTCGAATCGGCTGACCACGGACCACGTCCACGAATGTCCAACCGCGATTCCCGCGTCGGCCCGACGGCGGACGCCGGCACCCGGCTTTCGGTGCTGATCATCGATGACGAAGCGAAGATTCGCGCGGCGGTGCGCGACGCGCTGTCGTCGGATGATGTCGAGATGATCGACGCCGAATCCGGCGGAACGGGCTTGTCCCGCGCGGAGTCTCGGCGTCCCGATCTCGTGCTCATCGACCTCGGCTTACCCGACATGGACGGGCTCGAGGTGGTGCGCGCCCTGAGGCGGTGGTCGACGGCGCCGATCATCGTCCTGACGGCGCGTCATGCCGAAGACGAGAAGGTCGCGTTGCTCGACGCGGGCGCGGATGACTACGTGACCAAGCCGTTCAGCCTGGCCGAGCTCCGCGCGCGCGTGCGGGCACAGCTGCGTCGTGCGCGCATGCCGCGCGTGCGAGGCGGCGACGCACCCGTGCGCGTCGGCGGCGGCGAGCTCGAGATCGATCTCGCCCGGCGTGCGGTGACGCGACGCCTAACCGGAGAGATCATTCACCTCACCCCGACCGAGTGGTCGTTGCTCGAGGTGCTCGTTCGCCACGGCGATCGCCCGGTGACGCATCGCCAGCTGTACCATGCGGTGTGGGGCAACACGTTCGGCGACACCGCGCACTATCTGCGCGTGTACGTCGCGCACCTGCGTCGCAAGCTCGAGCGGGACCCGTATGAGCCGCGATTCATCCTGACGGAGCCCGGTGTGGGCTACCGGCTCACGTTAGACGCGGAGCGCGATGGCCGATCGTGACATCGTGCGGACGCGCGTACGCGCGTGGCTGATCGCGGCGCTCGCGCTCGCGGTGTCGACGGCGGCGATGGTGGCGGTGCGATCGTCGTTGGACAAGGCGCACGTGGCGCTCGTGTTCCTGCTCATCGTACTGGGTGGGAGCGCGGCCGGCGGACGCGTGATGGGGCTCGTGCTTGCCGTCGTGGCGTTCCTGCTCTTCGACTACCTGTTCCTGCCGCCCTACGGCACAGTGGTGGTCAGCAATCCACTCGACTGGCTGGTGCTGGTGGCGTTCCTGCTCACGAGCGTGGTGGCGACGCAGTTGCTGAGCCGCGCGCAGGAGCGTGCCGAGGTGGCGCGGCGGCACGCGGCGGAAGTCGAGCGGCTGGCTGCGTTAGGCGCGGAAGCGCTGAACGCCGCCCGGGCCGACGAGGCCCTGCGCGCGATCGCCGAGGTGATCCAGTCCGCGCTGTCACTCGGCTGCTGTGAAATTTATCTGAGGCGTGGGGGAGCAGAGGACACGTCCTCGGAGCGCGTGCCGTTGGAGCGCGTGGCCCACGCCGGGGACGGTTGTGCAGAAGCCGCGCCGGAGGACGACGTGTCGCTCGCGGCATGGGTGGGCGCGCACGGTCTTCCCGCGATGGTGCGCGTGGATGGTCTCACCCACGTGGCGCCGGCGCAGGCGATCGCCCAGTCAGGGCCGGCGTTGGGCGCATTCTGGCTGGTGGGGGGCGGCGTGCGCACGTTGCTGGTGCCGCTGCGCGTGCGGGAGCGCACGGTGGGTGTGCTGCGCGCGGCGGGCACGCCGTCGATCGCGTTGCGCGCCGACCAGCGCCAGTTCCTCGACGCGCTGGCCTACTACGCCGCGCTGGGCGTGGAGCGTCTCCGCCTAACGGACGAGGCCGCGCACGCCGAGGCGCTGCGGGAGGCCGACCGGCTCAAGAACGCGCTGCTCGCCGCGGTATCGCACGATCTGCGGACGCCGCTGACCACGATCAAGGCGCTCGCCGGCGCGATCGAGGAGGAAGGCGCGCACGCGGGCGACGCGCGCGCGTCGTCCATCGAGGAGGAAGCCGATCGGTTGGGCCGCGTCGTGGGCGACCTCCTCGATCTGTCGCGCTTGATGGGCGGCGCATTGGTATTGACTCCCGACGTCAACGCGGCCGAGGACTTGATCGGTGCCGTGCGGCAACGCGTGGCGGGTGTGTTACACGGCCGAGAAATCCTCGTTCACACCGGCGCCCGCAACGGCCTGCACGCGCCGATGCTGCTCGGCCGCTTCGACTTCGTGCACGCGCTGCGTGCGTTAGGCAATCTGGTGGAGAACGCCATCAAGTACGGGGCGCCCGGCACGCCTGTCGAGCTGGACGTCGTGCGCGACGGCGCGATGCTCGTGTTCCGGGTATCCGACCGCGGGCCC
>DATEKK010000069.1:0-4283 GCA_035277485.1 Gemmatimonadaceae bacterium | reverse complement strand
GACAATGCACCGGCGATGTCGCTGCCCGCGTTCCAGTTGCGAGTGCGCACCCGCCTCGGCGATCGCATCGCGTATCTCGCCGGGATCGCCGCTGCGCCGCACGCGGCAGACGTCCAGTTCACTGCGCTGCCGCGTCGTGCGCGCGCGCTGTACTATGTTCTGCGACCGGCGCGCCTCGTCGTCAAATACGGTCGCCGCGCGTTCGGTGGCTGAGACTATCTCAGTTTGAATTGCTCACCGCGTGTCGAGCTTCTTCGCTCTGTTTAAACGGACAAGGCGCGGACACGCCGGACAAAGAACGGATCGCTCGGCTGCAGAGGGAAGCACACCTCTGGCGCGAGGTCACTTCAGTTGCGTGTTTTTTTTGTTCCAACAACAACGCTTTGCTTTTTCCCGCAGTAGGCGCCGTTCCTGCAGCCGAGCGATCCGTGGTTTGTCCGGTGTGTCCGTGCTTTGTCCGTTTCAACAGAGCGAAGAACCTCGCCACGCGTTCGCGCGAAGTACCACGTCATCAGGAAAGACGCCAGAACGAGTCGCGATGATCGGGCAGCGTGCCGAGGGGCTTGAGACACGTCGACATGTCGACGAGCGTGTGGTTAGGCAGGCCGCGCCGGTAGTCATCGAGCGTCGTCTGACGAAGAACGCCGGGCTCGCCTTTCGCGCGCGAGAGCTCCTTGCCATCCATGCGCTCTTGCAAATACACGGCGTCGGCTGCCGGCGCGACGTAGCTGAGGTAGTTGGCGACGACGTCCGGCTCCATCTCCTGAAAGCTGACGGCGTTCCAGAACAAGTCGATGTGCCGGTCGCGGAGAAGAGGGAACAACCAGGTGCCACAGATCGCGATCGCGCCCGGCGGAAGATCCGGCAGCGCGCGATACGCCCGAGTCGTCTCGTATCCGATCACCGCGTTAGGAAAGACCACGGACAGGAACTGGCTGCACACGTAGAGCTGGGGCGGGATGTCGAACGCGATGACGCGAATGCGCGGATGCAGCTTCCGAATGATCTCGATCTGCCGTCCCATGCCCGACCCGAGCTCCACCATCAGATCGATCTCGTCGAAATTCACGAATTGGCAGCAATACGCGTAGCGGAGATAGTAGTACAGGGCGCGCATCGTATAGGCTCGGCCTCCGATCTCGAACACATCCTCGGGGTTGCCCGCGGATGACAATTCGATGGAATCGAGCGGACGGGCGCCGGCATGCTCGCCGTAGAGTTCCGTTAGGCGAAGGGCGGACTCCTGCAGCTCGTGCAGCCCGCACTCGTACACATCGAGTCGAACGGGCGACAGCCCGCCGCGATTGAGCACATCGTTCAGGCGTGACAGCAACCGCTTCCAGCCCGGCACGTGTTGCGTCACGCGGTTGCCGAACACGCGGCTTCGGCTCAAATCCAGATAGGCGCCGCGTGGTCGATAGTCTGATGCACCGAAGCTGGACAGAACCGTCCCGCGGCGGCGTCGAAAATCAAGGAGGCCTCGCGCTCTGAGCTCCGGTACGAACCGTTGCTCGTACACCGACCAATAGTTTGTGGGCTTGAATACAGCAGGCGCCGCCTCGAGATCGTCGAGCATCAGCTTCAGCAAGTCCGGCCGATCGGGAACCTGAACCGGCGCAGCCATCAACGTGCCTCGCCTCTCGGTGTGGAATCATCGTCGGGCGCTTGCGCATCATCAGTATGAGCGCCACCGCGACCGTGAGACAAACGCGGCTGTGAGCGCGTCTACCTGTTCGCCTCGCCGATTGGCGATATTGTCGTCCCATTGAGAGGAACACATGTCTGATCCGGTATTTGACGTCAGCAATCGCGTCGTTGTGCTCACCGGCGCTAGCGGCCTCATCGGCCGAACGCTGGCGCGCGCCTTCCACGAGCGCGGCGCGCGCGTGGCGCTCGTGGACATTCCCGCCGCCAAACCTGCCGACCTCGCCCGGTCGTTAGGCGAACCGGCGGCGTCGTTCGAATGCGACGTGTCGCACGCGGACCAGGTGGCGCGGCTTCGCGACCAGGTGCTGTCGCGCTTCAGTCGCGTCGATGTGCTGATCAACAACCACCAGTTCAAGCCGAAGGGCTTCACCGACGCCAAGGCCGAGTCGTTCCCGCAGGAGTTGTGGGACGCGATCATCTCCGTGAACCTCACGGGCACGTTCCTCACCTGTCGCGACTTCGGTGCGGTGATGCTCGAGCAGGGGAAGGGCAGCATCATCAACGTCGCGTCCACCTACGGCGTCGTTTCGTCCAACCCGGATCTGTACGAGAACAACAGCCTCGGCAATCCCATCGCGTACACCGCGAGTAAGGGCGGTGTCATCATGCTCACGCGCTACCTTGGCGCGTACTGGGCCGAGCGTGGTGTGCGCGTGAACTGTGTCACGCCGCACGGTGTGGCGAACAATCACGAGGCCGCCTTCATCGAGCGCTTCTCGAAAAAGTCGCCGATGCGCCGGCTCATGAACGCCGACGAAGTGATCGGCGCCACCTTGTTCCTCGCGTCGGATGCGTCGTCGTACGCAACCGGCAGCAACGTGCTCATCGAAGGCGGCTGGACCGCGTGGTGAACCGTGTTGCCGTGCACGGGACGGTGTACCGCGCGGCCCTTCGCTTCTTCGGCGACTGGTACGAATCGGTGCGCGCGCAAACCGATCAAGACTTCGACGTCTGGCTGAGCCTCGACGGCGTGACCGAGCGCGAGGTGTTCGACATCATCGGCCAACCGCCGCACGTCACGTGGCGGGTGGGCCCGCCTAACGCAACGCCGTCGGCCGTGCGCCAGGACGCGCTCGCGGCCATGGTCGACGCCTACGACGGCATCGTCGCCGCCGACCTCGACGATGTGATGCTCCCCTCGCGCGTCGCCGCGGCGCGCGCCTCGCTCGACCGCGCCGACGTCACCGGCTGCGCGCTCGACATCATGGACGAGTCCGGCCGCGACATCGGCGTCGTGTTCGTGCCGCCCGCCGACCTGCGCCTGGACACCATGCTCCCGCGCTGGAACGTGTTCGGTTTCTCGAACGTGGTGTGGCGCACCGACATGCTGCGCCGCTGCCTGCCGATTCCATCCACATGCGTGTTGTTCGACTGGCTCATCACCACGCGCGCCTGGTCGTTAGGCGCGCGGCTCGCATTCGACCGCACGCCGCGCATGCGCTACCGTCAGTACGGATCCAACACCGCGGCCGTGCTCCCGCCGTTCACCGACGAACAGGTGCGCGTCGCGACCTCGCGCGTCCTGGCGCACTACGAGTGCGTGCTCGACAGTCCGTGGTCGCTCGCTGAACCGTATCGCACGCAGGTCGCGCAGGCCCGCGACCGCTGCCGCATCTTTGCCGCCGCCGTTGCGCAACCCGAACGCCTCGCGTCGTACGTGCGCGCGCTCAACAGTCTCCCCCCGCGCTACATCTGGTGGTGGAGCGTGGCCAACCCCGAGCTCGAGGATTTATGGGGTTCTCGGGGAATTTCGTGAAAATGAGGCGCCAGCTCGGTACATCTCGGCGGTATGTGCGGTCGGAGCGCGACGTGAGGGCTAACGGGAGGCGCGCGTGGAAGGCTTCCTCGCTCTGTTGTAAAGGATAACTACAAGGAAACTGCAGGGATAACTACAGGCATTACTCGGCTGCGGGAGCGAAGAACGATCACACTGGCGAGACCAGTTCTTTTGGTTTTGAAAAACAACACAACACATCTATTCACTCGCAGCAGTGCCGCCCGTCGCAGCCGAGCGATGCCTGTAGTTATCCCTGCAGTTTCCTTGTAGTTATCCTTCACAACAGAGCGAGGAAGTTCTCCACGCGCACCAATAGCCAGCCACTACCGCGAACTCGAGACGACCCAGAGCCGTCTCTTCATCTTTCACGAAATTCTCGGAACCCCCGATCTATGGAAAAGCTGAACATCGCCGGCCGGTTGGTCGGTCCCGGTGAGCCGCCTTACATCGTTGCCGAGATTGGAGCGAACCATAACGGCGACATGAAGCTCTGCCGCACGATGATCGACGCCGCACGCGAGTGCGGCGCCGACGCGGTCAAGTTCCAGTCGTGGAGCAAGTCGTCGCTCATCTCCCGCGCCGAGTACGACCGCAACACCGCGTACGTGAGCAAGGAGCGCAACCAGCCCACGCTCGAGGAATCCGTCGAGCAGTACGCGTTGTCGCGCGCGCAGCACGAGGGGATCTCGGCGTACTGCCGCGACACCGGCATCACGTTCTTCTCGAGCTGCTTCTCGGCGGCCGAGGTCGACATGCTCGAGGCGCTCGATGTGCCGGCGTACAAGGTCGCGTCGATGGA
>DATEKK010000068.1:0-16491 GCA_035277485.1 Gemmatimonadaceae bacterium | reverse complement strand
TGGCGCTCGAACTCGCGCACCCAGCGGAAGAACGCCACCGAGAGCACGGCGATGAACACGAAGCCGCCCGGGATCCACATGATGAGACCGCCCAGGCGCTGATCCTCGAGTGGGGACAGCGCCCACACGCGCGGCGCACTCGCGTAGGTCGGAAAGAGCGTCGTGCTCGAGTACGTGATGACCATCGCCACGGCGGTCATCGGCAGCGACATGAGGAACAAGTACAGCATCTGCATCGGGTACGACAGCCGCGGCAGCTCTGGCATCGTGCTCATCACCGGCCACCACATGATTGTAGAGGCGACGAGGAAGCAGAGGTGCATCACGATGTGCACCGGGTGGTGCGCGAGCGCGTAGTTGTAGAGCGGCGGCAAGTGCCACACTACGATCGTCACGTTGAAGATCGCGAAGGCGGCCGGCCCGGTCGTGATGGCGCGCGCGACCGATGCCACCATGCGGCTCCGTAAGGCCGGACGCAGCATCCACCCGGGCGCGCCGGCTATGAGCAGCGGTGTCACAACCATCGTGAGCACCAGATGCTGCACCATGTGCGCGCTGAACAGATAGTCGTCGCTCAGGTCGTGCAGCGGTCCGTTGAGCGAGAAGAACATCGTGGCGAGGCCTAAGACGAACGCGAGCACCTGCCCGTGCGTCGGCCGCCGTGCGGGATCCGGGCCACGCGCCGGCGTCGCCCCAGGTTGCGGTTCGGGGTCCACCTCGCCGGCGCGTGCCCGCCAGGCGTAGAGCGCGCCTAACGCAACAATGCCGACGACGGTGCTCGGATGCACGCTGAACGACGACCAGGTGAACGTCGTCGCGGGGTGCAGCATGGAGACCATCATCGGCACGACCTACCGGCGCATCAAGTCGCGTGCAGCGACAGGTGGCCGAACAGGAAGAGGAGGGAAATAATGACGATGATCGCGATCGTCAGCGGTCCCAGGAACAGCCCGCGGAAAATCTTTGCATCGTACTTGAGATGCATGTAGAACATCACGACGGTCGTGAACTTGATGACCGAGAGCGTGATCAGCGCGGGCGCGAAGAGACGCGTTTCCTTGATGGGCGTGTAATAGATCCAGACCTCGGCCACGGTGAGCACGAACAGGATGAGGGCGACCCACCTGTACGTCTTCCACGTGGGGAAGTGAATCTCGGGGTGCGGCGGCGCGTGCGGCTCGTGAGCGTCCGACGCTACGGCGTGCGAATGATCGGCGGTCATCGAGGCCTCGCTACTGGAGCAGGTACAAGAAGGTGAAGATCGCGACCCACACGACGTCGACGAAGTGCCAGTAGAGCGCCATCACGTCGACGTTCACCGCGTCGCGCGGACCGAGGCCGCGTTTCTTGTCGATGAAGTACATCGTGATGAGCCACAGCACGCCTGCCGTCACGTGTGCGCCGTGAAATCCCGTCGTGATGAAGAACGTCGAGCCGAACAGGTTGGTCGTGATCTTGAGTCCCTCGTGGACGAACGAGGTGAACTCGTACGCCTGGAACCCGAGGAACGTCGCGCCTAACGCGGCCGTGCACAGCAACCAGATGCGCGACCACTTGTGATCGTTGCGCTCGACGGCGGCGTGCGCCAGCACCATGGCCAGCGACGACATGAGCAGCACGAACGTGGACGTCGACGTGACCGGGATGTTGAGGATCGGGTGGAAGTGCTGCCCCGTGCTCGGATCCGTCCACGGTGTGTGCGGGAACGGGCCGACGACGGACCGTCCCTTGTAGATCAGGTACGTCGAGATGAGCGACGCGAAGAAGAAGCACTCCGAGCCGATGAACGCCCAGATCGCGATCTTCGTGTGCGGAAGACCGGTGCTGGTGTAGTGGTGCTCGGCGTGGTGTTCGAGGGCGGCGGTGGCCAAGGCGTTTCTCCGGAAACGATATCAGTGTTCGGGCTCGAGCGGCGTGAGCACCCACGCGTAGAGCGAGACGACGAAAATCACTCCGCCCAGCAGAATGATCGGGATCTGCCGATGCCAGATGAGCCCGACGAATGCCAGTGCCATACCGAGCGTGGCGATGAGCGGCTTGATGGTCGGCGTCGGCATCGGGATGCCTAACTGCTCGGCCGACGGGTACGTGGGCAGCGGCTGGTCCGTACCCGCGGTCGGTACCGGCGGTGCAACCGGCGCAGGCCCGTGCTGCGACCACATCGGATAGCGCGACGTCACGGTCGGGATCTTCGCGTAATTGTAGTCCGGCGGCGGCGATGGGATCGACCACTCGATGGTGGGCGCGTCCCACGGGTTGTTGCCCGCCAGTGCGCCGTGACCGCGGCTGCGAATCAGGTTGATGAGGAAGAGCAGCGTCGCGAACGCGATGATGAACGCGCCGATCGTGGACAGGTGGTTGTCCAGGTCCCAGCCCTGGTTCGCATCGTACGACCAGATGCGGCGCGGCATGCCGTTCAACCCGGCGAAGTGCATCGGGAAGAACGCGAGGTTCATTCCGATGAACGTCAACCAGAAGTGCCACTTGCCGAGCGTCTCGTTCATGATGCGCCCGGTCATCTTCGGGAAGTAGTAGTAGATGCCGGCGAACAGCCCCATCATCGAGCCGCCGAACAACACGTAGTGGAAGTGCGCGACGATGAAGTAGCTGTCGGTCTGCATGAGATCGGACGGCGGCGACGAGTGCATCACACCCGAGATGCCGCCGATCGTGAACAGGCCGACGAGGCCGATCGCGAACAGCGTGGCGGTCCTGAAGCTCAGATTGCCGCCCCACATCGTGCCTAACCAATTGAAGATCTTCACGCCCGTGGGGATGGCGATGAGCATCGTGGTGATGCTGAAGATCGAGTCGGCCACCGGCCCCATGCCGACGGCGAACATGTGGTGCGCCCATACACCGAAGCCGAGGAAGGCGATCAGGATGAGCGAGTACACCATCACCGGGTAGCCGAACAACGGCTTGCGCGAGAACGTGGGCAGCACCTCGGACACGAGACCGAACGCCGGCAAGATCAGGATGTAGACCTCGGGGTGTCCGAACAGCCAGAAGAGGTGTTGCCAGAGGAGCGGATCGGCTCCCGCCGCGAGCTCGTAGAACGTGGTCCCGAAGAAGCGGTCGAACAGCAGGAACGTGACGGCGACCGTGATGATCGGGAACGCGAGGACGATCAGGAACTGCGTGACGAACGCCGCCCACGTGAACACCGGCATGCGCATGAAGTGCATGCCGGGCGCGCGCATGTTGATGATCGTGGTGATGAAGTTGAATCCGGCGGCGAGTGAGGATATGCCGAGGATCTGCAACCCGATCACCCAGAAATCCATGTTGATGCCGGGGTTGAACTGGCGCGTGTTGAGCGGCGCGTACGCGAACCATCCGCCGTCGGGCGCGGCGTGCATGAACCACGACACGTTCATGAACACGCTGCCCGCGAGGAACACCCAGTAGCTGAACGCGTTCAAGCGCGGGAACGCGACGTCGCGCGCGCCGATCTGGAGTGGAATGAGCAGGTTGAAGAACGCGGCCGACATCGGCATGATGGCCATGAAGATCATGGTCGTGCCGTGCATGGTGAACAACTGGTTGTACGTGTCGGCGGAGACCAGGCGTCCGTTAGGCCCGAAGAGCTGCGAGCGAATGAACAGAGCTTCGATGCCGCCGATCACGAACCACGCGATGGCCGTGTACAGGTAGAGCTGGCCGATCTTCTTGTGGTCCGTGGTCGCGAGCCAGCTCCAGATGCCGCTCTCGTATTTGTGCGCTTTGCCCGTGACAGACGGCGCCGCGACTGTGGTTGCCATTCCGGGTCTCCGTTACTTCAGGGACGAGAGATACGCGGCCAGGTCGGCGATCTGCTGATCGTCGAAGGCGCCCATCGCTTCGGGCAGCCCTTTGCCCATTGGCGGCATGATGCTGCCGGGCTTCATGAGCCGCGCGTCTTTGATCCACATGGTCAGGTGCTTCATGTCGTTCGGGTACAACCCGGCGCCGATGGTGGTCCGGCTGCCGACGTGCGTCAAGTTAGGCCCGATGATGCCGGGCGAGACGCCCTGAATCGTATGGCATCCGATACATGCGGCCGTCTTGAAGATCTGCGCGCCGCGCGCCGGATCCGCCTTGGCGATGGTGCTCTCGTCGAAGTGCTCGCCGGCCGGCAGCGGGGTTTCCGGGATCGTCCACTTGGGCAACTGATCGCGGGGATACGTCGCGCTGTTCGTATCGGCGCTGGCGAGCGACGCGGTGGCCGCAGGCGTGGCCGGCGTTGCGGCTGCAGCTTTCTTGCTCGTGTCGGGCTGCGCAGGAGCCGCCGCGGCAGCGGGGAACACGGGGCCAGTCTGCTGATGCTTGACCCACGCCGCAAACTGCTCCGGGCTCACCGTGAACACGCGGAACCGCATGTTCGAGTGCGACGTGCCGCAATACTCGGCGCAGAAGCCGTTCCACGCGCCGGCGGAGTCCGGCGTGAACCACAAATAGTTCGGCCGCTCTTTGTGCACGACGTCGCGCTTACCCGCCAATTGCGGAATCCAGAACGAGTGGATCACGTCGTCGGTGCGCAGCGTGAAGCTCGCCGTACGGCCGACGGGCAGGTACAGCTCGTTGGCGGTGGTGATCTTGTACTGTGGATAACGGAACTCCCACCACCACTGGTGTCCGATCACCTCGACCTGCAGCGAGCCGGCGGCGGCAGCGGCTTGCGTCTCGAAGATCGTGCGGACGCTGGGCACGGCGATGACCGCGAGGATCACAGCCGGAATGAGCGTCCAGGTCACCTCGAGCGTCGTATTGCCGTGCGTCTGCTGCGGCGTCGTTGCGTTGGGCCGAGAGCGGAACCTGAACAGTGCCCAGATGAGCGCGCCCTCGACCAGCACGAAGACGAGTCCGCCCAGAATGAGCAGCAGATACGTGAGGCGATCTTCGGTGCGTCCGATTTCCGAGTGCGCGCCGAAAATGGTGTCAGGGACTCCGGCGCACGCGGCGAGGCCGAGGACGAACACCGGAGTCAGCGCGGCGGTGAGAGTGCGGCGCGCGCGGTGAAAACCAGTCATCCCGAATCCTGATAAACGTTCGATAGGCGGACGCGTGGAAGGGGCGCGTCCGAGGCTGTGCGTTTGGCGCGGAAGGTATCGGCTCACACAGGGTAAATCAAGGCGAAAGCCGGGGCGTGCTGCACATCGCGCGCCGTTGACGCACCATGTCCGAGAATGCCCTACGCGCACGCGAGGTGCGCGTCACGTGACGACGGTGAGACGAGGATTCGGTCGTTCTTCACGTCCCGCTTTGTGCTCGGACCGGCCGTTCACTCGCACAATGTCGGCCGTGAAGTCGTATTGTCCGCTGAACAGCGACGAACCGACGCCATACGAGTCGACGGGCACGCCTGCCTCCTCGAACGCGCGAATCTTCTCGACACTGAATCCGCCGGACACGACGATGCGAACGCCGCCAAATCCCTCGCGATCGAGCGCGCGCCGCACGTTCCACACGAGCTGCGGGTTCACGCCGGTGGGCGAAAAGCTGCCCATCTCGGGCAAAATAGATTGGTCTACCATGTTTTCCGACGTGTCGAGGCGCACGCCCCACAGCCGACTCCCGAGCGCGCGCGCGACATCGAGCGACGTACGCACGCAATCGTTGTCGTAGTCGACGAGCGTGATGATCTGCACGGCGGGATCCATGACGCTCGCGAATTTCTGCGTCGCGATCACGGTGTCGCCATCGTACGCCGCGATGAGCGCGTGCGGCACGGTGCCCATCCCGCTCGAGCCCCACCAACTCGCCTGCGCATCGGTCGACACGCCGATCGCGCCGGCGACGTGCGCGGCGTACCCATCGCCAGTCTGCACGAGCCAGTGGTCGTGCCGCGCGGGAAAGAACAACACGGATTTTGGCTTTGCCGCATCGACGACGCGCCGCGTATTCGTCCCGACGCGCGTGCGGCGCGCGAGCACGCCGAGGTAGAGCGTCTCGAGATGCGCGAATGCGTCGTACGGTCCGTCGATGGTCATCACGGTTTCCCACGGGGCGATGGCGTCGCCATCGTACAGCGCGCGCACCTCGAGCGCCGACCAGTCGTCCGCGCACAACTTGAGGATGGCAATCGCTTCATCCATGCCGCCCAGGTAGGCGTGTGCCTTCCCGAACACTTGCATGGTGACGCGCGGGGCATGGTGGTCCGCTTTGAGGATGTCGCGCGCGCGGACGAAGTATTTGTCCGAGTAGTATCCCTCGCGCATGCGGTCCACCGGGAGATGGAACACCGCGGGGTCGAGGCGCTGTCGCGTCACGTCGTGCGGCGATGGCGTGCCTAACGGGCGCGCTCGGCGCCGGCCATGCGCACGGGATCGAGGATCTCGTCGAGCTGGTCCTGCGTGAGCAGATGGGACTCGAGCACGACGTCCTTCACGCTGCGGCCGCTCTCGAGCGCGGTGCGCGCGACGCGCGTGGCCGCTTCGTACCCGATGGCCGGCAGCAGCGCGGTCACGACGCCGATCGAGTGATCGACGAACCAGCGGAGGCGCTGCTCGTTAGGCGTGATGCCGGCCACGCAGCGCTCGCGCAGCACCTGGCACGCGTTGCGCATTTCGGCCAGCGCGCTCAGCAGGCGGTACGCGATCACCGGCTCGAACACGTTGAGCTGCAGCTGCCCGGCCTCGGCCGCCGCCGTCACCGTCACGTCGCCGCCGATCACGTCGAAGCAGACCTGGTTCACGACTTCGGGAATGACCGGATTGACCTTGCCCGGCATGATGGACGAGCCGGGTTGCATGGGAGGCAAATTGATCTCGCCCAACCCCGCGCGCGGTCCCGAGCTGAGCAGCCGCAGGTCGTTGCAAATCTTGGAGAGCTTGACCGCGCACCGCTTGAGCACGCCGGAGAGCTGGACGAACACGCCGGTATCGGCGGTGGCTTCGACGAGATCGGGTGCCGTGATGAGCGGCAGCCCCGTGATCGCCGCCAGGTGCCCGCGCACGCGCTCGGCATACCCCGTGGGCGCGGTGATGCCGGTGCCGATGGCTGTCGCACCCATGTTGATCTCGCGGAGGAGACCCTGCGTTTCGGCCAACCGATCGATGTCCTCGAGAATCGTGTGGCCGAATGCCGCGAACTCCTGGCCCAACGTCATGGGCACCGCGTCCTGGAGCTGCGTGCGACCCATCTTGAGGAGCGCCGCGAATTCCGCGCCCTTGTCGAGGAACGCACTCGCGAGTGCGCGCATCGCGTCGCGCAACTCCTCGATGCTGGCGTGCAGCGCGAGCTTGATGGACGTGGGATAGACGTCGTTGGTCGACTGCGAGAGGTTGACGTGCGTGTTGGGGTGCACGACCTCGTACTCGCCGCGGCGGTGGCCGAGCAGCTCGAGCGCGCGGTTGGCGATCACTTCGTTCGCGTTCATGTTGGTCGACGTGCCGGCGCCGCCCTGGATCATGTCGACCAGGAAGTGCTCGTGGTGGCGGCCCGCGCGGATCTCGCGTGCGGCGGCGACGATGGCGTCGCGCAGCGGTTCGGCGAGCAGGCCGAGATCGGCGTTGGCGAGCGCCGCCGCTTCTTTCACCGCGCCGAGCGCGGCGATGAGGAGCGGGAATTCGCGAACGGGAACGCCGGTGATGGGGAAGTTCTCGAGCGCGCGCAGCGTTTGGACGCCGTACATCGCATCGTCGGGCACCTCGCGTTCGCCTAACAGATCGTGCTCGCGGCGGCGTCGTCCATCGGCGAACCCGAGCATGCGTCCATGGCCGGCCAGCGTCGCGTCGGCCGAGCGCAGGCGCTGCGAGATGGATCGCGCGGCGCGGGCGACGAGCCGCGCGTACAGCCCGGGGCGTTCCTGGAGGATGGCGCGCACATCGAGCGTGTTCCAGAACACGATGGTGCAGGCCTCGAGCGTGCGCGCGCTGGTGCCGTGCGGCGCGTCTTCCTCGAGCAGCACGCCTTCGCCGAGCGCTTCGCCCGCGCCTAACGTCGCCAGGCGCACGGGACGACCGTCGGCACCCTTCTCGATGGCGACGCTGCCGCGCTCGATCAGCGCGAAGACGCGCCGCGGGTCGCCCTCGCGGAAGATGAAGCGGTCCGCATCGAACGATGCCGATCCGGCGGCCTCGGCGAGAGGCTCGATGTCCGCGGCCGTAAAGCCGTGAAAGAACGCGAAGTGTCGGAGATCCATCGAGAGCGGGGGACGGGGTTCCGTTAGGCGTTAGGCCTGAGCGAGAACCCATCGACGGCGGCGCGGACGGCGCTCGCGAACACGCTGCCGATCAGCGTGCTGTCCGACAGGCGGACGCACGACGTGTTGTCCGCCGGATGCGTGGCGTTGTAGTTCACGCCGTTGGTCGCGCAGTCGGCCTGTGCCACCTTGTATCGCCCCTTCGGGTCGTATTTGAGCGCGGGTTCGCCCGTCGCGAACGCGATATGGCCAGGGTACACCAGGATGTCGGCCTTCATCACGGTGTCATCCTTGGTCAGAAATCTGCCCATGGGTTGGCCGAGTGCGTTCTGCTGCGTCGGATTGGTGCTGACGCCGGCGATCGACATGCCGCACACTTGTTTGACGACCCACCGGATGAATCCCCCGCAATCGAAGTGCTGCTTGCCGTTGCACGACTCGCCCCACACCAGCGTGCCGGCCAGATGGCGCGGCGTCCCGGTGGTGTAATCCATCGGTTCGCCATCACCGGAGCCGACGATCACGCGCGGTGTGAGCGGTTCCGGATAGGTGTATTGCGACGGATGCGTCTTGTGGTACTTCTCGACAAACTCTTTGAGCTTCGGGTCAGTCTCGGGGTGCGCAATGATTGCGGCAGCCGGCGAGGGCGCGGCGTCGAAACAACGACCCGCGCACACGAAGGGACTCCCCGTGGCGTCGTGCAACCATGCGGCGCCGAAGGTGGTGGATTTGAACGTCGCTGGATCACTGCCCACGGAGACTGGCGCAAAGTAGTAGGGCGCGCGGCTCGAGGGCGTCTGACCTTCCGCGCCCCACAAGTAGTGCGCCTTTTGGTCGGCGAGTTTTCGTGCGAGCGCGAGGATCGCGGTGCGCCGCTCATCGGCCATCGCCTGGACTCTATCGGACTGAACGTTGTCGGCCATGACGACTCGTCCGTTCGTGCGGTGCGGGATGCGGGCCAGTGCAGGCGTTAGCCGTCCCAAGATTACGCGCGCTCCGCACCGGCGAAAGAGCGTCCCGGTGCCGGGCGCCCCGTCGAGGCACCGTCGAGCGCGATACCCTTGCGGTTGCCTCGGTCGTGGACGCGGTTCAAATTCGCGCCGTCCGCAGACCTTGAGACTCGAGGAGATCCCAGTGCCCATCACTCGTCGTGACTTTCTTGGCGCCGGCGCGGCCGCGGCCGCCGGCCTGGCGTTGGCCCAACCGGCCGATGCGACGACGCGCATCACGTCGGCCGTCGAACGCCGCCCCGGGTTGCTCGCTGACAATCGCCCCGCTGTGGTCTCGAGTGCCAACGGCATTCGCGGCGTGGCCAAGGCGCGGGAGATGATGATGCAGGGCGCGGATCCGCTGGACGCGGCGATCGCCGGCGTCAACATCACCGAGCTCGATCCCAAGGACCACTCGGTTGGATTGGGCGGTCTGCCTAACGAAGACGGCGTCGTCCAGCTCGACGCGTCGTGCATGCACGGCCCGACGCGGCGCGCGGGCGCGGTGGGCGCCCTCGAGGACATCGCGACGCCGTCGCTCGTCGCCAAGGCCGTGATGGACTACACCGACCACATTTTTCTCGTCGGCGCGGGCGCGAAGAAGTTCGCGCTCGAGATGGGATTCAAGGAGCAGAACCTGCTCACCGACGAGGCCCGTCAGATCTGGCTCAAGTGGAAAGCGAACCACGATCCGAACGATGCGTGGCTCGACCACGACGACGACGTGAAGATCGCGTTCACCCACGGCACCATCAACATGAACGCGGTCACCACCGCCGGCGATATTGGCAGTGTGACGACGACGAGCGGCATGTCGTACAAGATCCCGGGACGGGTTGGCGACAGCGCCATCGTCGGCGCCGGCCAGTACTGCGACAACGATGTCGGCGCCGCGGGGAGCACGGGCCGCGGCGAAGCCAACATCAAGATCGCGGGTGCGTTCTTCGTGATCGAGCAGATGCGGGGCGGCGCCTCGCCGGAGGAGGCGTGTCTGCGCGCGTTGCAACGCGCGATCCAGACGACCGAGGCACGGTTGCTCGACGAGCGCAAGCGTCCGCGCTACGACCTCACGTACTACGCGGTGGCCAAGGACGGGCGGTACGGGAGCGCGAACATCTATGAAGGGCTGGAGTTTGCGGTCGCGGATGCGCGCGGCGCGCGCCTGGAGTCGTGCGCCTATCTGTTCAAGGAGAGCGAGCGCCCGCGCGGGCCGGTGCCGATGCACACGCTCAGCCACTGAGGATCGATGCCTAACGTTGTCCGCGCGACGCCCGTGCCACGGCGGCGATTCGCACTCGTGCTGGCGGCGCTCGCCGCCGGGTGCGCCACGGCCCACCCGGCACCCGGCGCGCGCCGCGCGGCGGGACCGCGGCTCGAGATCGCGTACGCGATCGCCATGCCGGATACCATCGGCCACCTGTACGAGATCCGCATCGACATCGGCGGTGCGTTAGGCGACACGCTCAGGCTCCAGATGCCGGTGTGGTCGCCCGGCCGCTACGCGCGCATGGACTTCGCGCGCAACGTGCGCGACGAATCGGTGCAGGATGCGAACGGCCACGCGGTGCGCTTCGATCGCGAAAACGGCTCGTTGTGGCGCATCTATCCCGCGGGCGCCGGTCACGTCACGGTGCGCTACCGCGTGTTCGCCGACAACCTGTCGGGCACCTTCAGCGTGCTCGATACGGCGCACGCCAACTGGAACGGCGCGTCCCTCTTCATGTACGTGGTAGGGCACAAGCCGGACTCGGTCTCGCTCGCGATCACGCCGCCTAACGGATGGCACATCATCAACGGCGCCAGCACGTTGCCGGACCAGCGCCAGTTCCGGTTCGCCAACTACGATGAGATGATCGACACGCCGACCGAGGTGGCCAAGCACTTCGAGGTCGACAGTTTCACGGTGGACAACCGGCTCTATCGCGTCGTGGTGCACCACAACGGGTCCGAGAACGGCTATCACCAGGGATTCGTGCAGGCCGTCGAGCACATCGTGCGCTACGAGAACACCGTGATCGCGCCGCCGCCGCTCACGATGTACACGTTCCTGTTCAACGTCGGCTACGATGGCAGCGACGGGATGGAGCACCTCTACTCGACCCAGATTCAAACGCGTGCGCCGTGGACCGACTCGGCGTCGGTGATGGCGACGGTCGAAGATGCGGCGCACGAGTACTTCCATACGTGGAACGTGAAGCGCATCCGTCCGCTGCTGCTCGGTCCGTTCGATTATTCGGCGGAGCGGTACGAGCCGAGTTTGTGGGTCGCGGAGGGATGGACGCAGTACTACGGGGAGATCGGCCTGCTGCGTGCCGGCATCGTCAGCAAAGACGACTATTACCAGACGCTCGCACGCGTGATCGGCGAAAACCTGGAGTCGCCCGGCCGGAAAGTCGTATCGGCGCGGATGGCGTCGTTCCTCGCGCCGTTCTGGGATGGCGCGGCGACGCCGATGCGCGTGGATCGCTCGAGCTTCTTCTCGTACTACACCAAGGGGGAAGGCCTCGCGCTGGTGCTCGATCTCGACATTCGCGCGCGGACGCATAACACGAAATCCTTGGACGACGCGCTGCGGGCGCTCAAACGGATGACCTGGGACGCGCCTAACGCGAGCTACTACCTGCAAGGGCGGGGCTATACCGAGGACGACGTCGTGCGCGCCGCGAGCGAGGCGGCGGGCGCGGATCTGTCGCCCTGGTTCGAGCGGTACGTGGGCGGCGTGGATGATCCGCCGTTCGCGGCATCGTTGGCGCAGGCCGGGTTGCGGCTCGTGTCGGCGCCCGGGCCGCGCGGCACGGAGTACACCGTGGTCGAGGATCCGAACGCGACGGCCGATCAGTTACGCGTTAGGCACGGCTGGCTCACCGGGACGGCCGGTCCCTGATCTCGCGTCGCGCGTCCGGACCGGCATCTACGCTCATGATGGACACGGACACGGCACGGACGGGACGGACACTGCACGGATCGCTCGACGCGGCGGCTGGTCAGGCGCTGGCTGCCGGGCATCTCTGAAGAGGACCTAACAAATACAGAGAGGCGGTTTCGACTGCACTGTCCACGAGCGCGTAAGACATCCTCGACTCGATGACGCGGCGATCCTCCCCATCCCTTGCATCCTTGTAGTTATCCTTGGCCGTCTTCAGAGATGCCCGCCCGCCCGCGCCTAACCTAGTCGGCGCGGCCGAGTGATCCGTGCCGTGTCCGGCCTGTCCGTGCCGTGTCCGTGTCCAACCTGAGCGTAGATGCCGGCCAGTGCTCGTCAGGCTCCCGGCGCACTCGCGGCGCCGGCCTTGAACGTCTGGCCCGCGATGTTCTTCGGGATCGTCATGTATACGCAGACGTTGCCGTCCACGAGCTCCGCGATCTTGAGATCCGCCGCGACACTCGCCAGCGCGTAGGCCTTGTCTCGCGACAGGCCTAACTGCTCGCCCAACAAGTCGACCATCTGCTGCACCGCGACGCGCGTCGCCTGGGTCAGGTCCTTGTCCATGCCCATCGTCATGAGATCGGTAGACGTCTCGGCGCGCGGCCACGTGAAGTGCAGATCCTTGCGCACGATCACCTGCACGCGCCCCGTGAGCGACGTCTCGATCGCCGTTTGATCCACCTCGCCATCGCCCTGGGCCGCGTGGCCGTCACCGATCTCGAGCAGCGCGCCCGCGACGTGCACGGGGATGTACAGCGTGGTGCCCACCGTGAGCGACCGGTTGTCCATGTTGCCCGCGTGCGTGCCGGGCGGGTTGCTCGAGAGACGGCCCGAGTCGGGCGGCGGCGCATCGCCGATGCTGCCGAAGAATGGATGCATCGGGATCTGAATCGTCGAGTCGACCGTTGCGACCATCCGCGCGGTGTCGAGCCGGATGATTTGCGTGTGGCGCGGTTGGCCGCAGTTCTCGGGCAGGAAACCGCTGCAGCCGTTGTACGCGTACGCGATCGGGAACGAGATGCCGAGGATGCGGACCTCGAGCACGTCGCCGGGCTCGGCGCCCTCGATGTAGATCGGGCCGGTCAAGATGTGTCCGCCGGGACCCTTGTCGGTCACCTTCGTCGTGATGTCGCGCAGCGACTGCTGCACTTCGTTAGGCGGAAGGCCCGCGCGCTCCAATCCCTGCGGCGAGTTGGTGATCAGCGTTTCCACCTCGACGGTATCGCCCGACTGCACGCGCAGCACCGGTTTCGCCGCGGCACTGTAGTAGCCCCAGGCGACCGTTTCGGGCGTGGCGGCGAGGTGATGAAAGTGCGGACGCGACTGCGCCACCACGGCGGGCGCAAGTCCAATCACGAGTAGACCAACGACGGCGGTGACGCGCATGGAGGCTCGCGGGTGGAAGAACCGCGAGGAAGTTATGCGTCGTCGCGCGCGGCCAACAGCCGCGTCGGTTATGCGGGCGAGGGTACGGCGTCGAGCGCGGGTTGCACGACGACGCCGCTGCTGCGGCGGCGAACGGGCTCGGCCGGCAGCGTAATCTCGTCGAGGCGGAACGCCGAGATCTGCGCCAGGAGCTTGCGCGACGCGTCAGCCAGCGCAGCCGACGCGGCCGCGATCTCCTGGGCGCCCGCGCTCTGTTGTTCCGTGGATGCGGCGACCTGTTCCATTGCCGCCGCGAACGATTCGGTGCCGCGTGCGAGGTGCTCGAGCCGGATAGTCGACTCGGCCACGAGCTCGCGCGAGTGATTGGCGGCTTGCTCGATTGAGCGGGTCCAACCCTCTGCTTCCGCGACGGCGCGCTCGACTTCGGCGAACGACGCGAGCGCCTGCTCCGTGGCCTGGCGCACGCTCGCCACCGTGGCAGCGGTGCGCCGGCTCGATTCGCGCGATGCTTCGACTTTGTCCAGCAGTGACATCACCATCTCTTCCGTGCGTTCGGCCGCGGCATTCGAATTCGCGGAGAGCTTGCGAATCTCGCTGGCCACGACGGCGAAGCCTTCGCCCTGCTCGCCCGCGCGCGCCGCTTCCATGGACGCATTGAGCGCCAGCAGCTTCGATTGACGCGCCATGCGCCGCACGAGTGTGACGAAGGACCGAATCTGCTCGAAGGCATCGACGAGATCGGCCGCGGCGGCCGCGGACGACTCGGCCTCGGCGGCGAGGGCGCCTAACGCAGCTTCGCTGACGTCGAGGCCCGAGCGGTTGGCGCGCGCGAGGGCGCGGAGCGCGTCGTTGCGCTCCACGCCCTCGTGCGCGCCGGCCGAGAGTTGGTCGGCGATGCCCGACAGCATCGTCGCGTCGGCGGCCGTGCGCGCGATGGACTGCGCCATCTCCGCCGCCTGAGCGCTCAGCTCGCTCGACGTGTGCGCCATCTCGCCGGCGGCCGTCGACATCTGCTCGGTCCCCGCGGTGATTTCGGCCGACTGCGCGGCGCTCTGTTGGGCGGACTCGCGCAGAATGCGCACGAGGCGTCTGAGCTCCGCGATCATGCCGCCCGTGGCTCTGCCCAACCGACCGAGCTCGTCGTCCTCGCCGATCGGCGCGATGTCGACCGCCAGATCGCCGGCCGTCACGCGCTCCGCTGCCTCGGCGAGCAGTGCGGCGGGCTCGGTGACGCGGCGCGACACGTAGCGGCTCAGGTAGATGAGCGCGAGCTCGACTAAGCCCAGCATCATTGCGGCGCCGAGCAGGATCGAGGTCTCGGCGTCGCGGATGCGATCGAGCGGCTGGCCGACGAGAGTGTCTCTGATCCAATGATCGGTCGCGAGCGCGAGCGCGGTGACCACGAGCAGCGCGAGCGTGCCGCCGCCGGCGACGATGCGACGCTGCACCGAGCGCACGCTGCGTCCCAGTGCGATCGTGTCGGCGTCGAGTGTCGCGCGCTTGTGTGCGATGTTCATGGGGCTAGATTTCACTATGACTTCGTCCACGCCCAACTCGACGGCGCCGAGCCACGCGAGTTACGATCCGAGCGCTATCGAGCAGAAATGGCAGGAGCGGTGGCGCGCCGACCGGACCAACTCGCCCAATCTGGACCAGGCCGAGCGTCCGTTCTACCAGTTGATGATGTTTCCGTATCCGTCCGCCGAAGGTCTGCACATCGGCAACGTGTTCGCGTTCACGGGCAACGACATCTATGGACGATTCCAGCGTCTTAAGGGACACACGGTGTTCGAGCCGATCGGCTTCGACGCGTTCGGCATCCACTCGGAGAACTACGCCCTCAAGGTGGGCGAGCACCCGATGCGGCTGATCCCGCGGAACATCGCGAACTTCCGCCGCCAGCTCGAGCGGACGGGGCTCATGGTCGACTGGCGCTACGAGGTCGACACGACCAACCCGTCGTACTACAAGTGGACGCAGTGGGTCTTCCTCAAGCTCCTCGAGCGCGGGCTGGCCTACAAGAAGAAGGCGGCGGTCAACTGGTGCCCCAACGACAAGACCGTGCTCGCGAACGAGCAGGTGATCGCCGGGCACTGCGAGCGGTGCGGCGCCGCGGTGGAGCAGCGCTTCCTCGAGCAGTGGTTCTTCCGCATCACCGACTACGCGGAGCGCCTGCTCGCCGATCTCGATTGGATCGACTGGTCCGAGACGACGAAGACGGCGCAGCGGAACTGGATCGGCCGCTCCGACGGTGCGGAGATCGTCTTCCGCGTGATGGACCTTCTGGAGATGGGCGGCGCGGCGACGGTCGGGCTGAACGTGATGGCGACGACGGCGGAGCTGAACGCGATGGCAACGGACATCCGCGTCTTCACGACGCGGCCGGACACCATCTTCGGGGCGACATATCTCGTGCTCGCCCCCGAGCATCCGCTTGTCGAGGCGCTCGTCACCGACGATCAGCGTGAGGAAGTCGCCGCTTATCGGGTGGCGGCGTCGCGGCAGGATCTCGTCACGCGGAAGGTGAACCGCGAGAAGACGGGCGTCTTCACCGGCGCGTACGCGATCAATCCGGCCACGGGCAAGCCGATCCCGATCTGGATCGCCGACTACGTGCTGATGGAGTACGGCACGGGCGCGATCATGGCCGTGCCCGGCCACGACGAGCGCGATTTCGAGTTTGCTAAAGTGTTCGGTCTGCCGATCGTGCGCGTCGTCGCGCCGCGCGGGTCGCACCCGCCGCGCCACGCCGCCGACGCCGGACGCGTCGACTCGCAGAACCGCGACGAGCACCCGCCGCTCGAGGAGCCGTACGTCGACACGGAGCATGCCCACCTCGTCAACTCGGCGCAGTTCAACGGCCTGACGGTCGAGGAGGGGAAGCACGCGATCGTCGCCTGGCTCGCCGCGCGCGGTCACGCGAAGCCGATCGTCAACTACCGCCTGCACGACTGGTGCGTCTCGCGGCAGCGGTACTGGGGTCCGCCGATCCCGATGATCTACTGCGACCGCTGTGGCGTCGTGCCCGTGCCGGAGAAGGACCTGCCCGTCCTCCTGCCTAACGT
>DATEKK010000067.1:0-14499 GCA_035277485.1 Gemmatimonadaceae bacterium | reverse complement strand
GGCGCGACACAGCGTCAGATCCTGCTGCAGTTCCTGATCGAGGCGGTGACGCTGTGCGCACTCGGCGGAGTGATCGGCGTGGCCGTGGGCGTGGGCGGTGCCACAGCGCTCAAGTCGGTGATGTCGTGGAACGAGCAGGTGGTGCCGGCCACGGTCGCCATCGCGTTTGTGTTCGCGGCGCTCGTGGGCATCATCTTCGGCGTGTGGCCCGCGCGGCGCGCGTCGCGCCTCGATCCGATCGTCGCGCTCCGCTACGAGTGATCGGCCGCCGCGCCCAACTCGGGGTCGCGGCTCTCGCACCATTGCGTGAGGCCATCCAGCTGTGCCAGGTACATCGCGAACGGCATGAGTTGCGTGTCGCTGAAGTCGCCGCGCAGGTACCAGTACGCGGCGCGTGACGCGATCCACGACCGGCGGATGAGGCGCGGCCGCCGGAGCCCCGCCACGTACGCGCCCGTGTCCCGCAGCAGCCGCCGGTAGTACGGCGCGTCGGCGGGCGTTCCGTTAGGCGAACGGACCGGACGCAATCCTGTCTCCGTGTCGAAGCGCAGGTACGCGTGGGCGGGATACGCGCGGCGAATGGCGTCCGGGTGGAACCGCTTGTCGAGGAACATCTCGGCCGGCAGCGACGCCAGGAGATCGTAGACCGCCGGATCCAGGTACGGCGTGATCACGCAGCCCGCGGCGTTCCAGATCCCGAACGGCACCAGCGCGATCTCGCGCCGCGTGCGATTCCAGAACACGTACGACCCGATCGGGTTGGGCGCGTCCAGGTGGTGGCGCAGCTCTTCCGTGAGGCGGGCGGCCGCCACCTCGCGCGTCCAGCGCGCGGCCATGGCCGGCGGCACCATCCGCATCGCACCCTCGTCCAACATCATTTGCGCCAACTGCTCCACGTTGCCGGCCCGGGCCAACGCGAGCTGCGTGGCATCCAGCCGGTGCCCGTTCGACAACACGTCGCCGGCGATGCCGTCCCACACGGCGATGTCGTGACCGGACAGCCGATCGGCCAGCGCCATGAACCACGCGTGCTCGTCGGCGCAGAAGTGCGTGAGCAGATTCTTGCGCAGCTCGGCGGACGCGCGCGACGGCGTCTCGTCCACGAGCTCGTGCGTCACGCCCACCGCGCGCGCGATCTCCGTGGCCACGACCACGTCGCGCGTGCCGCGCGGCGGATAGTTGCGCAGCGTTAGGCACCGCTCCGGCGGGTGGCCCGACGCGCATAGCGCGAACAGGATGTGGCGCGAGTCGCGGCCGCCGCTGAGCGGTACCACGTTGCGGCGGCTCTCGGGTCCGGCGCGGCGCACCGCATCGCGAAACACCTCGATGAACGCGTCGATCGCGGGGGCGCGGGGCATGGTGCTCGCGCGAACGCGCGGGTACGTCGCCTCGATCGACAGCACGCCGTCACGCCACTCGAGACGTCCGCCCGGCGGCAGCACGCGCACATCGCGGAAGGGCGTGTCTTCGCCGACGAAGAATCCGATGCGCAGGAACACCGCCATTGCGCGGTCATCGATTGCCAGCGGCCCGCCGATCGACATGAGCCGGACTAACGACGGCGAGAGCGCCACACCGTCCGCGAGGCGGCGGACGAACAGCGGCCGGAACCCGTAGCGCCCGGTGTACGCGCGCAACCGCTCTCCGTCCCAGTGCCACCCCGCGCTGCCCACGCCGTTCGGCTGTTCCGGCGCCGCCCACACGGCCTCGCCGCGCGCCACTGTGCCGGATGGCCTGGATTCGACGATGAGACATGGAACGTGCAGCACGTGCGTCGCGTCTAACGCAGCGTCGTCGATCGGCCGCAGGTCGAGAATGTTCGTCCGGAGTGTCGTGACGCCGGTGGATGCGCTGCGCGACGCGTGCGCCGCGGCCGACTGTCGCGTATCGCTTCGCTGCCGTCTCGTTGCGTCGGTCGTGCTGTTTGACTTTGTCAAAGCGGCTCAATTAGGTTACGCGTCCACGCCGAAGTGGTGGAACTGGTAGACGCGCTGCGTTCAGGGCGCAGTGGGCGTAAGCCCGTGGGGGTTCGAGTCCCCCCTTCGGCATACCTCCGCGAGCGGGCGACTTACGTCGCCCGCTTTGCCTTACCGGGGCACGTTGCGGACGGCCGACGGGGCGATGTCTTCGGGAAGGTCCACAGATCCGAAGCGTTCGCGGAGCGCTGCGTTACCGTCCGCCAGATAGCGGGACAGAATTTCCGACGCATGCGCCACGTCCTCCGCACTCACTGCTTCCCGACGCCCCGCGAACTCCAGAAGGGTGCGGCCCAAATGCCATCCGCTCCCCTCTCCCTGACGATTAGATAGCGCTTCGCTATACGCGCGCAGACGTTCGTTGAGCTGGTGCTCGGCCACTCTGAGTTTGCCCGGCGCCACGGCCTTGTCGCGCGCCAAGGCGCCGGCCAATGCACGGGCGACGACCGACGCCGTGCGGTCGTCCAACGCGTCGCGCTGGGCAGTCAACAACCCGAGCGCGCGCCGCGCGTACCGCAATTCCCACCGCGCGTGGTCGGCGTCACCGGAAGTTCCGTGCTCGGAAAGCCAAGCGACGTCGTCTGCCGCCGGTTCGAGGGTTAAGGTCGCCACATACGCGTCCGCTTTCACCCTGAGGTCGCGGCTCCGTCGCCACTCGCGCCACATCGCTAATCGATCGCTTTCGTCACGCGCGACTGGGCGCCCAAGGTCAGGCTTGGAGGACGGGCAGCCCGACTCTCTCGCGAACGGCGGGTTCTTCGTACATCAGGTCAGATAGATGGACGCCTTCCAGCACGGCGTCGATCTTCTGTTGGAGCAGGACCCAAACGGGACGGATGCTGCAGGCGTGGGATGCCGCGCACCGCTCGTCATCCACCGGATGCGACACACAGTGGAGGTCGAACGTGGTGAGCTCCGATGCCGCGATCACGTCGCGTACCGAAATCTGGTCCGCCGCCCGCGCGAGCGAGTATCCGCCGTGCGCGCCGCGCGTACTCTTCACGATATCGGCGCGCCGCAAGCGCAACAGAATCTGCTCCACGTAGTCGACCGGCAGCCGCTCGCGGGTCGCAATGTCACGACCGGTTACGGGACCTTCGCGCGCCCGTTGCGCCAGGTGCAGCGAACAGATCAGACCGTACTCCGCCCACGTCGTGATCCGCATGATCTCAGGATAGGCTTGGATTGCCCGGGCGGCAAGTACACGTCGTGGCGGACACGATCACTTCCCCGGCACGCCGATTTCGGTCATGCGCCTCAGGTCGAGCACTTTGTCGATCTCCTGCTCGGGCAACACGCCTTCGCGCTTGACCAGATCGCGAATGAGCGTGTTTTCCTTGACGGACCGCTTGCTCAGTTCCGCGGCTCGCGCGTAGCCGATCTGGGGAGCGAGCGCGGTGGCGAGCGCGGCCGACCGTTCCACCCAGTACGCACACTGCTCCTTGTTGGCCGCGATCCCGGCCACGCAGCGCTCCGCCAGGGCGCCGGCTGCGTTAGTCAAAATGAGCATCGAGAAGAACACGTTGTGGGCGATCACCGGCATCATCACGTTGAGCTCGAGCTGGCCGTGTTCCGCCGCGGCGCTCACGCAGGTGTCGTTGCCAATGACCTGGAAGCACACCTGGTTCACCATCTCGGCTATCGACGGATTCACCTTGCCCGGCATGATCGACGAACCCGGCTGCACGGCGGGCATCATGATTTCGTCGAAGCCGGTACGCGGTCCGGATGCGAGCAGGCGCAAATCGCTCGCGATCTTGCTCAGATCCACCGCCAGCGTCCGCAACTGCGCGCTGAAGCCGGCCACGTCGCCCATGCTCTGCATGAGCTGCACGCGGTCCTCGCCCTCGCGCAGATCGAGGCCCGTCACCTTGCGCAGATGCCGGATCATGAGCGCCGGATATTGCGGCTCGACGTTGACGCCGGTACCCACCGCGCTGCCGCCGATCCCCAAGTCGCGCAGGAAGTCGGCCACGTCGTTCAGGCGGCGCGTATTCCGTTCGATCGTTAGGCCATAGGCGCGGAACTCCTGGCCTAACCGAATCGGCATCGCGTCCTGCAGATGGGTGCGACCGCTCTTGATCACGTCGTCCAGCTCGCGGCCCTTCTCGAGCAGCCGGTCCCGGAGACCAGCCAACGCCGGGTCGAGATCGCGCAGCATCGCGAGCGCGCCGAGCCGGATCGCCGTCGGGATCACGTCGTTGGTGGACTGCGCCATGTTGACGTGATCGTTGGGGTGCACCGGCGCGTACGCGCCTCGCCGCCCGCCGAGCAGCTCGTTCGCGCGATTCGCGAGCACCTCGTTCACGTTCATGTTGTGCGACGTGCCCGCGCCGGCCTGATACACATCCACCACGAACTGCTCGCGGTGCTGTCCGCCCAACACTTCATCGGCGGCCGCGACGATGGCATCGGCAAGACGCCCCTCGAGACGGCCCGTCTCCTTGTGTGTGAGTGCGGCCGATCGCTTGATCCACACGACGGCATCCACGAACATCGGCAGTGGACGCAGCCCGCTGATCGGGAAGTTCTGCATCGCGCGCACGGTCTGGACACCGTACAGCGCACTCTCGGGAACGCGCAGCTCGCCGAGCGGGTCCTTCTCGGCGCGGGTGGAGTGGGTCATGGATTGGGCACAGGGAAAGAAATGAATGCGGCACCGCGCCGGCGGCGTCCTGAGCCTAACGGAACGCAGCCGCCGGCGCGCGACGATCGGTTACGGCGCGTCGGCCGCGTATTCGTTGTGCTGCGAGATGATGATCAGACCGGCCGGGCCGTTGTTCTGAATCGTCGTCTGCCAGCGATACGAGCGCATGTTACGCGGCCCGGGCAGCGCCTTGTCCCACAAGCGCGCGACGCCCTGCGGGATGTTCGCCACGCCGTCGTCCAGATTCGAGCAATACATCTCGAGATGGATCGGGTTGCCGCTTCCGGTCGCCGCCGTGTCGAAGCCGATCGCGAACACAATTGCCGATCCCGGGCCGGAAGCGGGCGACCACGTGATGGTCATCGAATCCGGATTCGGGTTGCGGTTGATGGGCCCGACGGTGTACGGGACCGCCGTCGCGGCCGACGCTGCAGCGGGCGGGAAAGTCCCGTTGCCCGTCGCTCCCGGCACGGTCACGGACACCGCGTTGCCGGGCGTAAAAGGAATAGACGGCACGTTCTGGAGAGCATACGCCCCCGTGGCCAAGTGGGTCGTCGGGTCCAGCACCGGGAACAGACTCGCGTTGACGCCGCCGGTCTGAACGATCACCGAGTCACCGGCATTGAGCGGCGCAAACGAACCGTACGGAAACGCACCGGTGTCGGCGAGATAGGGCACGACCACGCATGAGTCCACGATGGTGTGGCTATCCGGCACGATGACCCCAGTGCCGTTGAAGAAGTGCGCGACGGGCGACAACACCGTGCTGCTATCCGCGTCCACCGTGTCCGTCAGCACGACGACGCCGAGCGGCCTCGACGTGGGGAGATCGGTGGACAGCGAACACGCGCCGAGCGCGGCAATGCCGGCAAGAATGAGCAAACGAGGTAGTTGCATGAAACGTCCTCCGGAGGCCTTCAGCGGGATGATTGGCGGGCGCCTTGCTTGCTTGAATGGTTACTCAGGACTAACCGATGACGCCAGAGCGGCTTGACATGATAGAACCACTGCCACTATCGCGAGAATCATTGCAAGACCCAGCAGGCCAACCGATAGCGCGTGCAATCGGCCGAACGTCATACGCACGGGGTCGTTCGAGGCGAGCGACTCGATGGGCGTGGTGAGCCGCGCGCGCAGCCGCTCGATCCGCTCAACGGCAACGAACTCCGCTACCACACTGCACAGTGCGACGCCCGCCGCGCACGCCGTTCGGACGCCGCGCGCGAAGAGCGATGTGCCTGACGAGCCCAGCCAAGCCGACACAATCCCGACCACCATGCCTGCGTACAAAATCGCGGGCAGCGTGGCACGCACGAGCGTGCCGGCCATCGATGGATCGGGCAGGGCACGGAACGCAGCCGGCGCGACGATGGCCGAGAAGAACACTGCGGCGCCGAGCCACGCGCTCAGCAGTATCGCCGCGACGATCGGCGCGGTGTTCGCGCGGCTCACCCTCCACCCACGATGCGCGCAGTGCCGTTGAGGAACGGATTGGACACTTTCTCGCGCCCAACGGTGGTAACCGGCCCATGCCCGGGATACACGGTCGTCGCATCGCCCAACTCACAGATGCGCTCGAGCGACCGCGCGAGCTCGGCGCCGTTGCCTAACGGTAGATCCGTGCGTCCGATCGAGCCGGCGAACAGGCAGTCGCCCACGAAGGCCATCCCCTGTCCGTGGATCACGACGTGTCCAGGGGCGTGCCCCGGCGTCTCGATCACGGCGAACTCGTGCGTGCCCACGCGCAGCCGGTCGCCCTCGTGGATCGCCACATCGGGAGGCGGCGGCTGCTCGGCGTCGATCCCGAACGCGCGAGCCTGCTCCTCGACGGCGTCGTACAGCGGCTGGCCGTCCGGATGCGCATAGATCGGAACGTCGATCACCCGCTTGATCCCGGCGATGCCGGCGACGTGATCGACGTGCGGATGCGTGACCCAGATGCCGCGAAGGGTCGCGCCGGACCGTTCCACCGCGCGCAGTAACCGATCCGGCTCGTCACCGGGATCGACCAGCACGCACTCGCGCGCACCGGTGCACACGAGGAGAAACGCATTCTCTTGAAATGGCCCAACGGTGATCGTCTCGACGCGCACGACTATGCGGCTCCGAGTTCGCGATCCTGAGCATTGGGTGGGGCGTCGCGCAGCGCGGCCAGATACTTTTCCGCCGCAATCGCCGCCGTCGTCGCGTCGCCGGCTGCCGTCGTGACCTGTCGCGTGAGCTGCGACCGCAGATCGCCCGCCACGAACAGCCCGGGGATGGAGCTCTGCATGTTGGTGTCCGTCACCACGTAGCCGGACGCATCGTGCGCGAAGTGCTCGGAGATGATCCCGGTGTTAGGCCGGAATCCCACGAACACGAAGATACCGGTCACGGGGAGGTTGCGCGTTTCGTTGGTCAGCACGTTGCGCAGCACGAGATTGTCCACCAGGCCGTGCGTATCGCCCTCGATGATCTCGACTACGGTATCCCAGATGATCTCGATCTTCGGGTTCTCGAACACGCGTTGCTGGATGATCTTGGACGCGCGCAGGTCGTGACGCCGGTGGATGAGGTACACCTTCTCCGCGTAACGCGTGAGGAAATCGCTTTCCTCGGCCGCCGCATCGCCGCCGCCGACGACCGCGATCGTGTGTCCCTTGAAAAACGCGCCGTCGCAGATCGCGCAGTACGATACGCCCTTCCCCGCGTATTCGGCTTCGCCCGGGACGCCCAGCTTCACCGGCGTGCCGCCCGCCGTGACGATCACCGCCGGCGACCGGTAGACGTCGCCCGCATCGGTCGTGGTTTCGAACGTACCGTCAGGCATGCGGCGCACGCTCTCCACTGTGACGCCTAACTGAAGCTCCGCCCCGAATTTCCGGGTGTGCTCCTCGAGCTTCTGGGCCAGCTCCCAGCCTTCGATGCGCTCGAAGCCCGGATAGTCCTCGATGAGCTCCGTGTTGAGCAGCTCGCCGCCCGCGGCGCCTCGCTCCAGCACCGCGGTGCGCAGCATCGCGCGTCCCGCATAGAGTCCGGCTGTCAGTCCTGCCGGCCCGGCGCCAACGATCACCACATCGTAGTCGTGTCTCTGGCCCACCGCGTATGCTCCTTCGATCTCTGGTTGACGGGACCAGCCTCGATTCCCGCGCCATCCCGCACGATCGCCATCAGCGGCGATCGTTTTTCCTACAACATGTAAAGATAAAGCACCGGGAACCCCGTCGCCGTTCCTAGCGTACGTGGCGACCGCCGTCTACTACGAGGAGATCGCCCGTCACGTAGTCGGCTTCGATCAGGTACAACATCGCGTGCGCGACATCGGTGGGAGAGCCGAGCCGGTGGAGCGGCGTCGTGCGCTCGAGGTGCGCGGCATCATCCGCGCTCCACGTTTCCGGCAGCAGCACGGCGCCGGGTGCAATCGCATTCACACGCACGCGCGGCGCGAGGATGCGCGCGAGCACGCGCGTCATGTGGATGACGCCCGCCTTGGAGATGCCGTGCGCCGCGTACGCGGGCCACGTTTCGATGCCCGCCAGATCGGCGAGATTCACGATCACGCCCCCACGCTCGCCCATCGCGCGCGCCGCCGCGCGCGCACAGAAGAACGGCGCGCGCAGATTGAGCGCGAACGTGTCGTCCCATTGGTCGGGGGTGATGTCATCGAGCTCGCTGCGGATCATCACCGCGGCCGAGTTGATCAGGATGTCGAGCGAGCCGAAGTGATCTACCACGTTGGTAACGAGTCGATCGGGCGCGTCGGCCTTACGGAGATCGGATTGAAACGCGACCGCCTCGATGCCGCGCGCCGACAACTGACGGATCAGCGACGCGGCGTCCGCTGGCGACTCGTGATGATGGATCGCGATGCGGGCGCCGCGATCGGCGAGGGCGAGCGCCAGGGCGCGTCCCACGCGTCGCGCGCCGCCGGTGACGAGCGCGACGCGTCCCGTTGGATCCACTCAGCGCTCCAGTGCGGCGAGCACGTCGCCGGGTGCCGGTGCGCCGCGTGCCGCGAACGCGATGCGCCCATCCCGCCCAATCGCGTACACTGTGCGCTGGATGAGCCGCCCGCCCGGTTTGAGGGCACCATAGGCGGAGGCGATCGCGCGCTGCGGGTCGCTCAACAACGGAAAGTTGAAATGCATCTTGGCGGCGTACCGCGCGTGGGCGTCCACGCTCGCGGGATTGACGCCTAACGGTTGGACACCGGCCTTCTCGAACTGGCTCAACTCATCGCGCACGGCGGAGAGTTGTTTGTTTCAGCCAGGGGTGTTGTTCCCCGGATAGAACACGAGCACCACGGCCTGCTTGGCCGTGAGACGCGCCAGCGTGTAGGTCTTGCCGTCGCTGGCGGGCGCCTCGAACGGCGGAGCGGTATCGCCCACGGCGAGAAGTGCGGTGCTCATGCGACGTTGGCCGATGCGGCGCGCAAGCGCGCATCCTGTCGCGCGAGCCATGCGTCCGGCACGCGCATGCAACCGATCACGCGCGGTCCGGTCCTGGCGCCGTGCCAGTCCGAACCGCCGCTCGGCAAGAGATCGAGATGCTCGGCGAGTGTGCCCAAGCGCGCGATGTCCTCGGTGGAATGTCCGGGGTGCAGCACTTCGACGCCGTCCAGGCCCTGCGCGCGCAGCGTCTCGAGACGCGCGCGCGTGCCGCCGGCACCCGGGTGCGCGAGCACGGCCAGTCCGCCGGCATCGTGCACGAGGGCGATGGCTTCGCCTAACGAGAGACGGTACTTGGGCACGAACGCGGGGCGGCCGTTGCCGAGCAGGCGGTCGAAGGCGTCGCGCAGATCCTTGGCCCAGCCGCCGGCCACGAGCGCGCGGGCCACGTGCGGCCGTCCGATGGCGGCGTCGCCGGCTTCCGCGAGCACCGCGTCCAGCGCCAGCGGAATGCCTAACGCGTGCAGGCGCTCCACCATCCGGCCCGCGCGCGCGCGCCGCGACTCGCGGAACACCGCGAGATGCCGCTCGATGGCATCGAGCCGCGACAGGTGCAAGCCGAGCAGGTGCGCCTCGTCGCCCGCATCCATCGCGCTCAGCTCGACGCCCGCCACCACCCGCACGCCTAACCGAGCGCCGGCCTCGCGCGCGTGGGCGATGCCGGCAACGCTGTCGTGATCGGTGAGCGCAATCGCCGTCAGATGCGCCGCGGCCGCGGCGCCGACCACCGCATCGGGCGGCAGCGATCCATCCGAGGCACTCGAATGCATGTGCAGATCGACACACCGGACGCTCGTCGTCGCGCCCGGCGCATCCGCGGGCATCCCACTCACCGGCGGTACCCCGCCTCCGGCGACGTCGCGCTCTCCTGCGACTGCGAAAACAAGCGCGCGAGATCGGCGTCCGAGAGCTCGGCCAACGACCGATCACGCGCGCGCGCGCCCTGCGGCGAGTACCGCACGATCCGAACGCGGCGCTCGCTGCCGTCGCCCGTGATGAACAACAACGCGAATTCGTCGCGGTCGTACTGCGTCACCCGGCCCGATGGCATCACTTCCCACCGCGCGCCGTCGATCGTGATTGTGCGAATGGGCATCAGTCCACGTCCACTTCTTCGTAAATGCGCACCGCGTCCGCCGGTTGGTCCGACGAGTCGGCCAGCGCTTTGGCGAGCGTTTTCGCATCGTCCGCCTCGACGAACTCCACGAAGGCTCCGGCGAGATCGCTCTCCTCGAACACCCAGAACTTGCATCCGGCACCGACGAAATACGTGCGCCGGGCCTTCAACCTCTGCAGAAACTTCTTTCGATCGGCGAGGGGAACGATCGAACGCCGAATGGTGAGCGCTCTGGCCACGTTCAGATTCCGGCGTCCGGGTACGTTTCGATCGTTTTCTTGACGTGCGCCAGGAACTGGTCGGCGATAGCGCCGTCGATGATGCGATGGTCGAACGAGATCGAGAAGTACGAACAGGTGCGGATCGCGATCACGTCTTCGCCGTCCGGCCCGGTCATCACCTTGGGGCGCTTCTCGATCGTACCGACGCCCAGAATCGCGACCTGCGGCTGGTTGATGATCGGCGTACCCATGAGCGAGCCGAACACGCCGGGGTTCGTGATCGTGAACGTGCCGCCCTGCACTTCTTCCGGATTCAATTTCTTGGCGCGCGCCCGGTTCGCGAGGTCGTTGAGCGTGCGCGTGATACCGGTGAGGGAGAGGTCGTCCGCGTGTTTGATGACCGGGACGATGAGCCCCCAATCGAGGGCGACGGCGACGCCGATGTTGACCTGTTTCCGATAGATGATCGTGTCGTTCGCCACCGATGCGTTCATCACGGGGAAGGCTTTGATCCCGTCGACGACCGCTTTGATGATGAACGGCAGGTAGGTGAGCTTCTGGCCCGTCGACGCCTCGAAGTCCGCGCGATGTTTGGCGCGGAGGCGGGCGACGCGGGTGAAGTCGATTTCCATGAACGACGTCACGTGCGCGGCGGTGCGGCGCGACAGCGCCATGTGCTCGCTGATGAGCGCGCGCATCTTGGACATCGGCTCGACCACATCGCCGGGCTCTGCGTTAGGCGTGGGCCAGAGGCCGCCTGATGGGGCGCCGGCGGCGGGGCGCGGCGCCGCGGGGATACCGGGGCGCGGCGGCGTGCCGCCGGCGTCGATGAATTGCAGGATGTCCTTCTTGGTCACGCGGCCGGCGATGCCCGAGCCGCGCATGCCGGTGAGCTCGATCCCGTGCTCCGCCGCGATCTTGCGCACGAGCGGCGACGACTTGGTGCGGAGGCGATCCTCGAGCGAGCTGGCGCCGGCGCCGCCGTTTCCGGCATGCACTGGCGTGCTTGGCGCCGGAACGGAAGGATGACGGGGTTCGGCCGGCGCGGTCGTAGATTCGACAGCGGGGGGGGCCCCCCGCGCCGCGTCAGCAGCCGGCGCCGCAGTCGCAGTCGCACCCGCACCAACCAGCGCACCCTTCTCCGTCTCCAGACGCGCCACCACCGTCTGCACCGGCACCGTCTGCCCTTCCTGCACCAAAATCTCCGCCAACACCCCGGCCGACGGCGCCGGAATCTCGGCGTCGACCTTGTCCGTCGAGATCTCGAAGATCGGCTCGTCGCGCTTCACCTCGTCGCCCACCTTCTTCAACCACTTGGAGAGCGTTCCTTCCGCGATCGACTCGCCCATCTGCGGCATGATCACATCGATGCGTGACACTGGCTCAACTCCTCTTCGATTGTTTCAATCCCGGATCCGCTGCACCGTCTGGCCGCCGCCTGATGCGCCATTGGACCAGGACTATCATCACGATTGCGCCGACAATCCCGCCCCCAAGAAAGAACGAGAACGTGTTGCACGACGGCAGCTCCGCCGACGCCTTGCACCCCGTCACCGTGTCGACGATCTGCGCCAACCCGACACCGATCATCCCGCCGCCGAAAAAACTGCCCGGCAGCAACAGACATCCGATCGCCAGGCGCGGCGGCCCGGTTCGCTCTCCCACCTCAGAATGCCGCGAGCTGACGCGCCACCGTCACGATGTCCGACGTCTGCGGCAACACGAAGTCCTCGAGCGGCGGCGAATACGGCAGCGGCACATCCGCCGCGGTGACCCGAAGAATCGGCGCATCCAGCCACGCGAATGCCTTTTCCGTAATGCGCGCCGTCACTTCTCCCGCGACGCCGCCCGTGCGCGTGTCCTCGTGCACGATCATCACGCGATTCGTCTTCTTCACCGTCGCCACGATGGCCTCGTCGTCCATCGGTAGCAACGAGCGCAGATCGAGCACTTCCACCGAGAGCCCGTCTTCCTTCTCCAGCTGCTCCGCCGCCTCGAGCGCCTTCCACACCGTCGCCGCGTACGTGATGATCGACAGATCCTTCCCTTCGCGCGCGAGACGCGCCTTGCCGATCGGCACGACGTGATCGCTGCCGGGCAGCTCCTCCTTGATGCGCCGGTACAGATACTTGTGCTCGAAGTAGAGCACCGGATCATCATCGCGAATGGCCGACTTGAGCAGGCCGTACGCGTCAGTCGCTGTCGAAGGATAGACGATCTTGAGCCCTGGAGTGTGCAGGAAAGCGGCTTCGGGATTCTGCGAATGGAACGGGCCGCCGCGCACATAGCCGCCGCTCGGACCGCGGACCACGATCGGACAGGGCAGGAAGGCGCGGTAGCGCGCCGTGGCCACGTAGTTGGTGAGCATGTCGTAGGCGCACGAGATGAAGTCGATGAACTGCATCTCGCACACGGGGCGCATGCCCATGTGCGCCGCGCCTGCCGCAGCGCCGACGATCGCGGCCTCGGAGATGGGCGTGTCGATCACCCGCGATTCGCCGTACTTGGCGAGCAGGCCGTCGGTGACCTTGAACGCGCCGCCGTACGCGCCAATGTCTTCGCCTAACACAAAAACGTTCGGGTCGCGGTCCATTTCCTCGAACAGCGCCTGGCGGATCGCCTCGAGGTACGTGGTCTCAGCCATTGAACGTCCCCCATGCGGCCGGCCGCTCGTTCGCCTCGACCGCGCTCGACACGCCGCGCCGGTACCACGGCAGCTCGGCTGATGGCGGATCCGCGTACACGCCGGTGAGTGCATCGGCCGGCTCGGGCATCGGCGACCGTTCGGCGAGATCGGTCGCCGCGTCGATCTCGCGCTGGACGCGCGCGTCGAGCTCGGCCAGCTCGTTAGGCGCCACGCCTTCCGCGCCGGTGAGATGCGCGACGTACCGGTCTACGGGATCGTTGGTCGCCGCCCAGCGCTCGATCTCCCCGTCGGGCACGTACGACTGGTTGTCGTGCTCCGCGTGTCCCTTGCGCCGGTAGGTCATGAGCTCGATCAGCGTTACCCCCTCGCCCCGACGCGCGCGATCGACGGCACGCTTGGTCACGTCGTACGTCGCCAGCACGTCGTTGCCATCCGCCTGCTCGCCCGGAATCCCGTACGCGAGCGCCTTGTCCTTGAACTCCGCCGCGGCCGTCTGCTTGGAGATGGGCGTGGAATAGGCGTAGCCGTTGTTCTCGACGATCACGACTAACGGACACCGCTGCACGGCCGCGAAGTTGATCCCTTCGTGGAACGCGCCGGTGGACGTCGCGCCGTCACCCACGTACACGAGCCCCACGCGATCCTGCCCGCGCATCTTGAAGCTCAGCGTGACGCCGGCCATCACCGGCACCATGTCGCCGAGGTGCGAGATCTGTCCGATGAACCCGCGCTCGAGATCGCCGAAGTGGATGTTGAGCTCGCGGCCGCGCGTCGGCGAATCGCCCTTGGCCATGTACTGCCGGATGATCTCGAGCGGCTCTGCGCCCTGCACGAGCATCGCGCCGAGGTTGCGGATGAGCGGCGAGAGAAAGTCGCCCTTGCCGCGGTCGAGCGCGTACGCGCTGCCCACCGCGTCGGCCTCCTGGCCTAACGACCGAAAGAGCCCGCCGATGACCTTCGTCTGCCGGTACAGATTCACCAGCCGCTCCTCGAGCGACCGCGTGAGCCGCATGTAATAGTAGAGCTCGAGCTTCTGCGCCCGGTCGAGCGATGCGGATGGGGCGTCGGATGCCGCCGCGGCGCGGGGCCGAGCCGCGCTGCGTCCGCGCGATGACGTGCGCGAGGCCATCAGTACGCGGCCTCGAGCTTGTGCTCGGGATCGGCGGTGCGGTGCACCCGCACGAAGTACCGCTTCACGTTGCGATCGAGGCGGCTCTCGCCGGGCTGGTCGGTTTCGACGTCGATGAACGTGTAGTGCCCACCCTCGGGCTTCACCTTGAGCGTCATCGTGCCTAACGCTCCGGTGTACGACCGGGCGCGCTCCTGCACCGCGCCGCGCGTCAGGCCTAACCGAGCAAAGTATTCATCGGCCAGGGCGAGCACGTCGGCGGGGGGAATGTGCGTCCGATGGAAATGGCGCATGGCGAATCAGGGAATTTTCGAGGTGTCGGCGACGACTTCCTG